>NZ_AP022822.1:0-312500 GCF_011397115.1 Enterococcus saigonensis
CTGGGGTGAAAATTGTTTTAACAGAACGCGGTTTAACCTTAACTGGGAGCAATGCCGATATTTCCATCGAAACCTTTTTAGCCGTTGATAATGAAAAGGCACAAATGATGGTAGAATCAGCGGGTTCAATCGTTTTACAAGCCCGCTTTTTCAGTGAAATTATTCGGCGCTTGCCAGAAGATACTTTCACGATGGAAGTTGTGGAAAACGAGCAAGTCGCCATTACTTCTGGGAAAGCTAACTTCATGGTTAACGGGTTAGATGCAGATAATTACCCACATTTACCAGTCGTTGAAAGTCGTGATCAATTAAAATTATCTGCTCAAACATTAAATCAATTAATTAGTGAAACAGTTTTTGCTGTTTCTGCTCATGAAAGCCGCCCAATTTTAACTGGGGTTCATTTTGTGTTAGAAAGTCAACAATTATTGGCAGTGGCAACCGACTCTCACCGTTTGAGCCAACGGATTATTCCTTTAGAACAAGAAGCTGAAAATTTCAACATCGTTGTTCCCGGTAAGAGTTTGATTGAATTGTCACGTTCTTTAGCAGATGATGAAGAGGAAATTGCCGTGAGTATCATGGAAAACCAAGTATTGTTCCAAACGGAAAATATGTTGTTTTATTCACGTTTGCTAGAAGGCAATTATCCGGATACAAATCGTCTAATTCCAAGCCAATTTAATACTGAAATTGAATTTAGCGTACCAAGTTTCTTAGCTGCTATTGAACGCGCGTCTTTACTTTCTCATGAAGGTCGGAACAATATCGTTCGCCTTTCAATCAAAGAAGATGCTGTCATGCTTTACGGAAATTCACCTGAAGTTGGGAAAGTAGAAGAAGCATTGAGTTATGAAAAAGTTAGCGGGGAACCATTGGAAATTTCTTTTAACCCCGACTATATGAAAGCGGCATTACGCGCTTTTGGTGATATGAGTATTACCATTCGCTTTATTTCTGCTATTCGTCCTTTCACACTGGAACCCACAGCGGGTCAAGCCAACTTTATTCAATTAATTACGCCTGTTCGGACGAATTGATTCGTATTTGCTAAATTTTAAAATCCTTAACTACCAAATAAAGAAAACCTTTTTCAAAAATTAGCACCGTATTTTTGAAAGGAAAAAATTTATTTGGTAGTTTTTTTATGGAAGTAATAGACAGAGCAAATTAATAAGATTTCCTCCTAATACTTTGGGGACAAAAGGAGTTGGTAAAAAATTCCATCTGAAAAGGCTTGCAAAAAGTTTTTGACTATGCTAAATTATTTCTAAGGATTGTTACTGTTTGGCAGGCAAAACCGGAATTTACCACACGCACCAAGGGGGAAATTCTAGGTTTTTTTATTTTGTCTGAAAGTTATCCAATAGCAGGGAGTGAGAATCGTGGTAATTGAAAAAATTCTAAACAATAATATCGTCATGTCCCGTAACAAAGCGAATGAAGAAGTGATTTATATGGGACGCGGCTTGGCTTTTGGTAAAAAAGTCGGGGATAAAATTGATGATAGTGTGATTGAAAAAGAATTTATTTTAAAAGACTCGCTTACTTCCGGTCAGTTCCAACAATTATTTGCTGATGTTCCAGTAGAAGAAGTTGATTTAGTCAAACAAATTGTCGATAGTGCGGAAGAAAAATTGCAACAGGAATTATCACCTAATATTTATTTGACACTAACCGATCATATTCATTATGCATTGGAACGTTGGAAAGAAGGTATTGAAATTCCCAATCCGCTTTTATTTGAAACCCGCAAATTTTATCCAAAAGAATTTGCACTGGCAGAAGCTGCGCTTACGCTGATTAATAAAAGGTTACAAGTGAAATTGCCAGAGTCAGAAGCAGGGTTTATCGCTTTTCACATCGTCAATAGTGAACAGATGAATGCTGAGGGGTCGATGCAACAGACAATGCAGGCAACTGAAATTGTACGCGATATACTCCAGTTAATCAGTCGATTTTATGGTGTGGTTTTTCGACAAGATTCTTTAAGTTACCAACGGATTGTCACGCACTTACACTATTTTGCTCAACGTTATTTACGCGATGAATTAAAAGAAGAGTCTGATGAATTTCTTTTTGCTTTGATTCAGTCCAAATATCCTAAGGCTTTTCAAACGGTACAACGCATCAATGATTATTTAGTAAAGACGTATCAAAAACCACTAGGAGAATCAGAGATGATTTACTTAACGATTCATATTCAGCGGGTAGTTTCAGAAGAATAAACATTCAATCAATAACGGATTGTTACTGTACGGCAGGCAAAACCCAGATTGAAAAGACAAAGATAGCAAATGATTTATTTCATTTGGCATCGTGTTTTTTCTTTCTGGGTTTTTTATTTTTAAACAAAATGAAGATGACAAGGAGAGATGATAATGAGTAGTAACGAAGAGATTGCAAAACGCGTCTTATCAGCAGTAGGAGGCAAGGAAAATGTGAACAGTGTGGTGCATTGTGCTACCCGCTTGCGTTTTAATTTAAAAGATGAAGAAGTTGCGGACACGAAGCGATTAAACCAAGATGATGATGTCATTCAAGTGGTCCAAAAAGGCGGCCAATATCAAGTGGTTATCGGCAGCCACGTAGGCGATGTTTACCGGGAATTAAATAATATTGCTAATTTTAACAATGAAGGAAATGCCACACAAGAAAAAGGCGGTAATGTTTTTGACCGCTTAATTGATATTATTTCTGCTATATTTACACCATTTTTAGGAGCAATGGCTGGAGCTGGGGTATTAAAAGGCTTTTTAACGTTAGCCTTGACATTAAACTGGGTAACAGATACATCAGGTATTTATGTCGTTTTATGGGCGATTGCCGATGGTTTGTTTACGTATTTACCTGTGATGTTGGCTTTTACTGCCGCTAAAAAATTTCGGACCAATGAATTTCTAGCAGCGGCTTTAGCAATGGCGCTGGTTCACCCTTCTATTACAGCTTTAGCAGGACAAACGCTACACTTTCTGGGCCTTCCGGTTATTATCGGAGCTAGCGCGTATACGTCTTCTGTTATTCCAATTATCTTAGCTGTCTTTTTACAAAGCTATGTGGAAAAATTCTTTAAAAAAGTTATTCCAAGTTTCTTACAAACTATTGTTGTTCCACTTGCTGTCTTTTTAGTTATGGCTCCGTTAACATTTATTGCTGTTGGTCCTTTGGGTACAATTTTAGGGAATTTATTAGGTAGCGGCTATGATGCCATTTACAGCTTTAGTCCAATTGTTGCAGGTGCTGTGATGGGAGGATTGTGGCAAGTCTTTGTGATGTTTGGGATGCATTGGGGCTTTGTACCGATTATGATGGTGAATTTGAATCAAGTAGGATTTGATACGATGACGCCGATGTTATTACCAGCTGTTTTAGCACAAGGTGGCGCAGCATTAGCTGTTTTCTTTATGACAAAAAATGTGAAGTTAAAAGGATTGGCATTATCTTCTACCATTACTTCTTTCTTTGGAATTACAGAACCAACTGTCTACGGGGTGAACTTGCCTCTTAAAAAGCCATTTATTGCAGCTTGTATTAGTGGTGCTGTTGGTGGAGCGTTTATTGGCTTTTTCCAAGTACGTAATTACGTGTTTGGTTTAATTAGTTTATTGAGCTTACCTGGCTTTATTGCACAAGATACAAAAAATGCGAATGGTTTAATAATGGCTGCAATTGGGACAGCAATTGCTTTTGTTTTAGGTTTTATTTTAACTTTTATTTTCCGTTTTGAAGATCAAGCAGAAACAGAAGATGTAGCAACCACAAATAAACGTACAACTGTAAATCCTGAGGCACAAGAATTAGCAAACGGTCAAACAATTATGTTAGCAAGTCCTTTAAACGGTGAAGTTGTACCTTTAACAGAGGTGAAAGATCAAGTCTTTTCTTCTGGTGCATTAGGAAAAGGTGTAGCGATTAAACCGACAGAAGGAAAATTATACGCACCAGCTGACGGAACTATTACAACGCTTTTTCCAACTGGCCACGCCGTCGGTATTACTACAAATGACGGAGCTGAAATTTTGATGCATATCGGCATGGATACAGTTGAGTTGGAAGGTGCTGGATTTACGATTAAAGTACAACAAGGAAATCAAGTTAAAAAAGGTGATTTATTAGTAGAATTTGATCTTGAGACGATTAAAGCTGCCGGTTTATCTACTGTGACACCGATTGTAATCACCAATACGAATAACTTTATGGATGTTTTGGATATGGATCAAAAAGAAGTCATTCACGGGGAAGACTTTTTGACTGTGGTAAAATAAAATAACGAAAAAATAATTATATAAGGAGGAAAATCATGACAAAATCAATATTTAAAGAAGGCTTTTTATGGGGCGGTGCAACAGCTGCTAATCAATTAGAAGGGGCTTATCAAGCAGATGGCAAAGGTTTATCTGTTGCCGATGCAATGCCTGGCGGAAAACAACGCTGGTCTATTTTAGCAGGAGAAGAATTTGATTGGAGGATTGATGAGAGTAACTATATTTATCCAAATCATACCGGGATTGATCATTATCATCGTTTCAAAGAAGATATTTCACTTTTTGCCAAAATGGGATTTAAATGCTACCGCTTTTCGATTGCCTGGTCTCGTATTTTCCCAAATGGCGATGAAACAACACCCAATGAAGCCGGTTTGCACTTTTACGATGAATTAATTGATACGTGCTTAAACTATAATATTGAGCCTGTTGTGACTATTTCCCATTATGAAATGCCTTTGAATTTAGCCAAAAAATATGGTGGTTGGAAGAATCGTGAGTTGATTGACTTTTATGAACGTTTTGCTGACGTCGTGTTAAAACGTTATTACCAAAAAGTAAAATACTGGATGACCTTCAACGAAATTAATTCACCTTTTGAATTACCAGCTTTAAGTATGGGGATGGTCAAAAGTAATGGCGGCGGTGTTTGGCAGAATATTTTCCAAGCTTGGCATCATCAATTTGTTGCAAGTGCTAAAGCGGTTAAAATTGGGCATGAATTAGACCCGAATTTGCAAATTGGTTGCATGATTATTTATGGGACAACTTACAGTTATGACGCAAACCCCACCAATCAAGTAGCAACGATGATTCAAAATCAGGAATTCAATTATTTCTGCGCGGATGTTCAAGTACGGGGGAAATACCCAGCTTATGTCAAGAGAATGTTTGAAAAATATGACGTGCAACCTTTAGAAATTAAAGCCGATGACTTGGCTTTAATTTCAGCGCATACCGTCGACTACATTGGCTTTAGTTATTACATGTCCACTGCGATTAACGAAACGACGACTGCTGAAAAAGTTCAAGGCAATATTCTCGGCGGTGTGAAAAATCCATTTTTAAAAGCTAGTGATTGGGGCTGGCAAATTGATCCAGATGGTCTGCGTATTGCTTTAAATGAGTTGTACAACCGTTACGAAAAACCACTCTTTATCGTTGAAAATGGCTTAGGCGCTTATGATGAAGTAGATGAAAACTTTTATGTAGCAGATGATTATCGCATTGATTATTTGCGAAAACACATTGTAGCTATGGGTCAAGCCGTCAAAGACGGTGTAGATTTAATGGGTTATACTCCATGGGGGTGTATTGATTTAGTTAGTGCTTCAACAGGTGAAATGAGTAAACGTTATGGTTTTATCTATGTCGATAAAGACGATGAGGGCAAAGGAACCTTCAATCGTTATGAGAAGAAATCTTTTGGCTGGTATAAAAAAGTCATCGCCACCAATGGAACTGATTTAGACTAAAATTTCAAATGAGGATTCTAAGTAGCTATTCTTAATTTTATAAGAATAGCTACTTTTTTTAAGCCTTTAATTTTTAATTCATTGGTGAGAAATGATAGTAATTCCAAATTTTTTATTTGGAAAAGTATTACGCTTTTTTTAGATCTAGCTTCAAACACTAACTTTTTGGGAAAAATTCAAAAAGTTGATTCTGATAAAGAACGTCAGCATACCAATTTCCGGCATTTTCAAAAAGAGTTAAAGGGCGATTTTCATTTTTCTTTTTGCAAAAAAATGAAAAACAACTGTATTAATTTCAGAAACTACAAAATCTTCTTAAAAGGGCATAAAATCGTTTTTCTGGGTTTTTAATCTTTTCGGATAAAAATTATCTAAAAAGATTAAAACTTCTTAGAAGGGAAAAAAACTAGGGAAAATTTGTTTTCTTCCTTAAAAAACGGTATAATAAACCTAACTGTGACTGGAGAAACGAGGGATGAAAATGAAAGCAAAAATCGCAATCACAGGAGACTACATGACCTTAGGACAAGTACTAAAAGAAGTTAATGTGATTTCCAGTGGTGGACAAGCCAAATGGTACTTAGCTGAGAATACTGTTTTAGTTGACGGTGAGATTGAAAATCGCCGCGGACGTAAGCTTTATCCAGGAATGATGGTAGAAATTCCCGACGAGGGGACTTTTTTTATGGCGCAAGCACAGGAAAAAGAGCATGCGCCTGAATAATCTCTTTTTGCAGCATTTTCGTAATTATACAGAGCTTGAGCTTCAATTTCCGCAAAATTTAACGATTTTTCTCGGCGAAAATGCCCAAGGTAAGACGAATATTTTGGAAAGTATTTACGTTTTAGCCATGACTCGAAGCCATCGGACGAATAATGAACAAGAGCTGATTGAATGGGGGGCTGACTTTGCCAGTGTTAAAGGTGAGATACAAAAAAAACATAGCAAAGTGCCTTTGGAACTTTTGTTAACCAAAAAAGGCCGTAAGACCCGTATTAATCACATTGAACAAAAAAAGTTGAGTAGTTATGTGGGTCAGCTAAATGTAATTTTATTTGCTCCAGAAGATTTGGCTTTGGTCAAAGGTAGTCCGTCTTTGCGGCGAAAATTTCTCGACATGGAAATTGGCCAGATTGATCCGATTTATTTATATGACCTCGTCCAGTATCAAAACGTTTTAAAGCAACGCAATCAATATTTAAAGCAACAAAAAAAAGTCGACATGCTTTACTTGAGCGTGTTAGATGATCAGTTGGTGGATTTTGGCAGTAAAGTTTTGTTAGCTCGAGCTAAATTTGTCAAAAGGCTGGAATATTGGGCTAATTTATTGCATCAAAAAATCAGTCATGAAAAAGAAAATTTAACCTTACGTTATGTCTCAACAATTGACTTTGCGCTAGAAGATGATTTGAACGTCGTCAAGCAACGTTTCAAGTCGGTCTTGGAGAAAAATCAAGTAAGAGAATTACAGCGCCTGACGACGCTATCTGGGCCTCATCGTGACGATTTAAGTTTTGCAATTAATGAAATTGACGTGCAGACGTACGGTTCCCAAGGACAGCAACGCACAACTGCCTTAAGTGTCAAATTAGCAGAAATTGATTTGATGCAAGAAGAAACTGGCGAATATCCGATTCTTTTACTCGATGATGTGATGAGTGAACTAGATGATTCCCGTCAGTTGCATCTTTTAGAGACGATTGAAGGGAAAGTTCAAACGTTTTTAACTACCACAACTTTAGACCATGTTAAAAATAAAATGACCGTAACGCCAACCATTTTTTACGTGGAAAAAGGTCATTTAAGTACCACGAAATAGATTATGAAAGAAATGAGGAACCGCATAGATGACAGAAGAAGAAAAAAGCTTAGTTGAGCGTGCCAAAGAATATGATGCCAGTCAGATTCAGGTTTTAGAAGGTTTAGAAGCGGTACGCAAACGTCCAGGGATGTACATCGGCTCGACTAGTTCAGAAGGGTTACACCACCTTGTTTGGGAAATTGTCGATAATTCCATTGATGAAGCCTTAGCAGGTTTTGCGACGAAAATTCAAGTTATCATTGAAGAAGACAATTCTATCACCGTAACGGATGATGGTCGCGGAATTCCAGTTGATATTCAAGCCAAGACAGGTCGTCCTGCGGTAGAAACTGTTTATACGATTTTACATGCCGGTGGTAAATTTGGCGGTGGCGGCTACAAAGTTTCCGGTGGTCTTCACGGTGTAGGTGCTTCGGTGGTTAACGCCCTTTCAACGAAATTAAGAGTCAAAGTTTACAAAGAAGGAAAAGTTTATTTCCAAGAATACCGTCGTGGAGCTGTTGTAGATGACTTAAAAGTTATTGACGAAACAGATAAACATGGGACAGAAGTTCGCTTTTGGCCAGATCCAGAAATTTTTACGGAGACAACAATTTTTAACTTTGATAAATTGGCAACTCGTGTGCGGGAATTGGCCTTTTTAAATCGCGGCTTACGGATTTCCATTGAAGATCGACGAGAAGAAAAACCGGTCTTGAAGGAATATCACTACGAAGGTGGGATTAAAAGTTATGTGGAACATTTAGACAAAAATAAAACGGTCTTGTTCCCAGATCCAATTTACCTAGAAGATCAACAGCAAGATATTGCTGTTGAAGTTTCTTTACAATATACAGATGGTTATCACATGAATATTTTGAGTTTTGCCAATAATATTCACACCTATGAAGGCGGAACCCATGAATCAGGTTTTAAAACGGCTTTAACACGGGTTATCAACGACTATGCCCGCAAGCAAAAAATTATGAAAGACAACGATGACAATCTTTCTGGTGAAGATGTACGAGAAGGTTTGACAGCTGTTATTTCAATTAAACATCCTGATCCACAGTTTGAAGGTCAAACGAAAACTAAATTAGGTAACTCTGAAGTTAGAACGATTGTCGATCGCTTATTCTCAGAACACTTCTTGAAGTTTTTAATGGAAAATCCGACAGTTGGTCGTCAAATTGTTGATAAAGGAATGCTCGCTTCAAGAGCTCGACAAGCAGCGAAACGCGCCAGAGAAATGACTCGTCGTAAAGGTGCTTTAGAAATTAGTAATTTGCCAGGAAAATTAGCGGATTGTTCTTCTAATGATCCGGAACGGTGCGAATTATTTATCGTCGAAGGGGATTCTGCCGGTGGTTCAGCTAAGCAAGGGCGGAATCGTGAGTTTCAAGCGATTTTACCAATTCGGGGTAAAATTTTGAACGTGGAAAAAGCTTCCATGGACAAAATTCTAGCCAACGAAGAAATTCGCTCACTCTTTACTGCGATGGGTACAGGTTTTGGCGCTGATTTTGATGTATCAAAAGCACGGTATCACAAATTAGTTATTATGACCGATGCTGATGTCGACGGGGCTCACATTCGAACTTTATTATTGACATTGTTTTACCGCTATATGCGTCCAATCGTGGAAGCGGGGTATGTTTATATTGCACAACCACCATTATATGGCGTCAAACAAGGAAAAAATATTACGTATGTTCAACCAGGCAAAGATGCTGATGAACGTTTGCAGCAAATTATGAATGAATTGCCCAAAACGCCAAAACCAACGATTCAACGTTATAAAGGTTTGGGAGAAATGGATGACCATCAATTATGGGAAACTACGATGGATCCAGAAAATCGTATGATGCTGCGTGTTTCCGTGGATGATGCAATCGAAGCTGACCAAGTTTTTGAAATGTTAATGGGAGATCGCGTAGAACCACGCCGCGCTTTCATTGAAGAAAATGCCCATTATGTCCAAAATTTGGATATTTAAAATTTTTTTAATGTATACACGGTTTTACAATTGGTTGGAATATAAAATGAAAAGGATAGATCAACCATTGTCTAGATTTTGCCAGAAAAGTCGAGTTTGAACAGCACCAGTCATTTTTGTAGCGCTGCTAAAGGCAGTCAAAAACCTCTGGTGTTGTTTAAACATCTTAGTTAGGAGTGAAACACTTGGAAGATAATAAAGCCCATATTCATGACGTCAATTTGAGTAGTGAAATGAAAAATTCATTTATTGATTACGCCATGAGTGTTATTGTAGCGCGGGCATTGCCAGACGTTCGTGATGGTTTAAAACCGGTTCACCGCCGGATTTTATACGGAATGAATGAATTAGGTGTGACACCAGACAAGCCCCATAAAAAATCAGCCAGAATCGTCGGGGACGTTATGGGGAAATATCACCCTCACGGCGACTCTGCGATTTATGAGTCGATGGTGCGGATGGCCCAACCTTTTAGTTATCGTTATATGTTAGTAGACGGTCACGGTAACTTTGGTTCTGTCGATGGAGATGGTGCCGCAGCTATGCGGTACACAGAAGCTAGAATGAGTAAATTAGCGTTAGAAATGTTGCGAGACATCAATAAAGATACGGTTGATTTTACCAGCAACTACGATGATACCGAACGGGAACCAGAAGTTTTACCTGCACGTTTTCCTAATTTGTTAGTTAACGGAACAACAGGGATTGCTGTAGGGATGGCAACCAATATTCCACCACATAATTTAAATGAAGTCACCGCTGCGATTAACTTGTTAATGGAAAATCCTGATGTGACAACCAATGAATTGATGGAAGTTTTACCCGGACCAGATTTTCCAACTGGTGGTTTAGTAATGGGTAAATCCGGTATTCGCCGTGCCTATGAAACAGGGAAAGGTTCTATTACCGTGCGAGGCCGAGTTGAAGTAACGGAGATGCCAAATGGTAAAGAACGAATTTTAGTAACAGAATTACCTTACATGGTCAATAAAGCAAAATTGATTGAGCGTATTTCGGAATTACATCGGGACAAACGAATTGAAGGTATTACAGATTTACGGGATGAATCAAGCCGTGAAGGGATGCGAATTGTCATTGATGTGCGGCGAGATGTGTCGGCGTCTGTTATTTTGAATAACCTTTACAAATTGACAGCTTTGCAATCTTCCTTTGGTTTTAATATGTTAGCCATTGAAAAAGGCGTACCAAAGATTTTAAGTTTAAAACGCATTTTAGAAAATTATGTGGAGCACCAGCAAGAAGTAGTCACACGCAGAACAGCCTTTGATAAAGCAAAAGCGGAAGCGCGTGCTCATATTTTAGAAGGTTTGCGGATTGCGTTGGATCACATTGATGAGATTATTGCCATTATTCGTAGTTCAAATACCGATGATGAAGCCAAAAATACTTTAATGGCAAAATTTGAATTATCGGATCGCCAAGCGCAAGCAATTTTAGACATGCGCTTACGTCGTTTAACTGGTTTAGAGCGGGATAAAATCGAAAAAGAATACCAAGAGTTATTAGCATTAATTAAAGATTTAGCTGATATCTTAGCTCGCCCAGAACGAGTCAATGAAATCATCAAAACGGAATTGGATGAATTAACCCAACGTTTTGGTGACAAACGTCGGACAGAACTTTTAGTTGGTGAAGTTCTAAGCTTAGAAGATGAAGACTTAATTGAAGAAGAAGAAGTTGTTATTACCTTGACGAATAATGGCTACATTAAACGACTAGCTAATAGCGAATTTCGTGCGCAACGGCGTGGTGGTCGTGGGGTGCAAGGAATGGGCGTTCACGATGAAGACTTCGTGAAAACGTTAGTTTCTTGTTCAACTCATGATACCTTATTATTCTTCACCAATGCTGGTAAAGTGTACAAAGCTAAAGGGTATGAAATTCCAGAATACGGTCGTACTGCTAAAGGAATTCCAGTTATCAATTTATTAGGCATTAATTCTGCTGAAAAAATTCAAACCATTATTGCTGTTAGTGGTGAAAGTGACAATAAATACTTATTCTTTACAACTCTTTTAGGCGTCGTGAAACGAACTTCTGTGGATGCGTTTAGCAATATTCGCAGTAACGGTTTAATTGCTATTAATCTAAAAGAAAATGATGAATTAGTCGATGTTTTAGAAACAAGTGGGGATGATACGATGATTATCGGTACCCATGATGGATATTCTGTCACCTTCAAAGAAGAAGCCGTGCGCGATATGGGTCGAACTGCTTCAGGTGTACGCGGGATTCGTTTAAGAGAAAATGACTTTGTTGTCGGTGTTTCTGTTATAACAGATGATCGTGAAGTATTAGTCATAACAGAGAATGGATACGGAAAGCGCACAGCAGGCGTTGAGTACCCTGTTAAAGGACGTGGGGGTAAAGGGATTAAAACAGCCAATATCACCCCTAAAAATGGCCCGTTAGCTGGTTTAACGACAGTTAAAGGTGATGAAGATATTATGCTTGTAACAAACAAAGGTGTTATTATTCGCTTCAACGTTGCTTCAGTTTCACAAACAGGACGTGCCACATTAGGTGTGCGCCTAATGAAGCTAGAAAATGATGCAAAAGTTGTTACTATGGCTGCTGTGGAAGCAGAAGCTGAGGAAGCAGAGACAGAAATCGTCGAAACGGTGACAACTTCAGACGTAACGATGCTTGAAACAGAAAAAGATAGCCAATTTGACAACGACGATAATATTGAGTAAATAAGTTTAAATACTACTACTAGCGAGATAAATACTGCTGGTGGTAGTATTTTTTATTACTTAGAAATGATTATTGATTGAAAAACCTCACTAACTTTGTAACACCACGGGCAAAGAAAAAGATCATTTTTCTTTTAATTTGTTGAAGGGGCAAATTTTTTCTTAATTAAAGAAATTAACGCGAAGAGTAAGTAATACTGGGGAAAAGTCAGGCTATGCTTTTTACAAAGTTATCCACTGTGGAAAACTAATTTTTGAATTTTGAACGTTGTGCTGCATACGAGTCAAAAATTTAAGTTTAATTGCTATGCATACGAATAGGAATATTAAAGCCAACAAACAGAAAGTGCTCATAAAAAATACACGAAAAAAATTATTTACTACACACATCATTCGCTAGAAATTGCGTAAGTAATTTAGATGACACTGAAACAAGCTAAGCAAACAATAAAAAATTCTTGCGTAAATGATCCATTTCCTGTATAATTCTACTTTGTGAGTAGTCTCAATGATACTCTCTCTGCTCTTAGGAAGCTAAGGGCCTAAAGTCCATAGGGAGGTGAAAAATCAATGGAAAACACGAAGTATGAAATCATGTACATCATTCGTCCAAACATTGATGAAGAAGCAAAAACTGCTTTGATCGAACGTTTTGATGCAATCTTAAAAGACAACGGCGCTGAAGTTGTTGAATCAAAAGATTGGGAAAAACGCCGTCTAGCGTATGAAATGAACGGATTCCGCGAAGGTATCTATCATATCGTCAAAGTTACTTCTCCATCAGATGCTGCTGCGATCAATGAATTTGACCGTTTAGCAAAGATCAACGACGGTATTTTACGTCACATGATCGTTAAGGAAGAAGCTTAATATTGTTTCACGTGAAACAAATCTATGACGAGGAGATGAACCGGTTTGATTAATAATGTAGTTTTAGTCGGTAGATTAACCAAAGATCCTGATTTACGTTACACAGCCAATGGTGCGGCAGTTGCGACCTTTACCCTAGCAGTAAATCGCAATTTCACAAACCAAAGTGGTGATCGTGAAGCAGATTTTATCAATTGTGTAATCTGGCGTAAACCAGCCGAAACTTTAGCTAATTATGCCCGCAAAGGAACGTTGCTAGGAGTTACTGGCCGTATCCAAACTCGGAATTATGAAAATCAACAAGGTCAACGTGTTTACGTGACTGAAGTGGTTGCTGAAAACTTCCAATTATTAGAATCACGTTCTGCAAACGAACAACGCCAACAAGGTAGTACCAATACGAACGGTGGCGGTGGTTTCAACAATAATTATGGTGGTGCCAACCAACAAAACAATTTTAATCAAAACCAACCTTCTCAAACCAACGGAATGCCGAGTTTTGATCGCGATACTTCTGATCCATTCGGGTCTGATGCATCAACCATCGACATTTCAGACGATGATTTACCATTCTAAGCAATTGATAGGAGGGAAATAGGATGGCACAACAAAGAAGAGGCGGACGTAAACGTCGCAAAGTAGACTATATCGCAGCTAACAATATCGAATACATCGATTACAAAGATATCGAATTGTTAAAACGATTCATTTCAGAACGCGGTAAAATTTTACCACGTCGTGTAACAGGTACTGGTGCGAAAAACCAACGTAAATTAACCGTAGCGATTAAACGCGCACGGATTATGGGCTTACTACCTTTCGTAAGTGAAGACTAAAAACTATTTTAAGAGGCCGAGATAAAAATCCTTTTTGGATTTTTATCTCGGCCTCTTTTTTTATAAATGATAACTAATCATTTGAATAGCCAGTTAAAAATTATAACCTATTTCTTTTGAAAGAACAGTCTTATTGGAAATGATTGCTTATTATTTTGTTTTTTTATAGTTAGAAGTAAAATAACTAAAAGTAGTAAAGTGAAAAGCTGTGAGATAGAAACTAAAGCTGAAGTAAATTAAAGTAATGCGAATTAGCTAAAAAAAGGGGAATAATCACGACTTATCCACAAATAACTAAAGCTAGATAGTTACTGTTACAGCGCATTAATTTAAACTAATTAACACGAAATAACAAAAAAGTTTTCCACATTGTTGATAAAGAAGGTTTAATTTCTGAACAGCGACAAAAACTAGTAGAGCGAACCATTGAGAAGTGTATATAGTATGAATACTTATACATTCCTATTTTTCTTTGTTATTTATTACAGCTAAATATATCGTTTTTTAGACATGTCACTATCAGATCAACTACGTCGTGCATTAAAAATGTGTGATAGATCTCATTTCAGGCGACGTGACAGAATGGAAGTAGGTAAAAAATATAGTAGAGAAGGGGAGATGTTTTTATTCTTGCCTACTCAATAGTGCTTGGATAGTAAAATTGGGAAAATAATACGTAATGTCTTTGCTCAGCATTAAAATTTCTTTGATAAAGTACTTTAAAATGAAAATTAACAGAATTTTTAATGTTTCACGTGAAACATTGTGTATTGTCGTAGAATGAGACTAAAAATCGCGCTATCACGGTAATTGTGATAAAATGAAGGATAGCAAAATGGAGAGTTTTCTGTTTTTATTAGAAAATATTTTCCATTCAGTAAAGGGTTTGGAAGGATGCGTCAAACATTGCTTAAAATGAATAAGATAGTATTGAATGAGTAAATTGAGGAGTAAATTATGAAGAAATATCCTTTTCTAAAAGTACTGGTGCTGGTTTTCATTGTAGAATTCATCTGTTTAGTATTTAATCCCAATCTGTGGGTGAATATTATCCTTTTTGCAGTAATCAATGTTTTTGTTTACTACGTTTATTATACGTTACAAAATTTACAGGCTTTGACAGATGAACAACGTATTCGAAAATCCGCACAAATAGCTATTGATAACTCTAAATTTTTGTCTAGTGTTTCGCCATCGATTATTTTTATTTATGAACCAAAAACGTTTCGTTTGGATTGGATGAATCATCGCGCATTAGATTTGAAGGAACAAATAGGCAAAGATCAACTGTGGGACAAAACCTTGAAACCACTTTTAGTTGGTAGTAAAGATGCAGGTAATTTTCATGTAGCCGATAAAAGTTTTGACTATATTATTGATCGTCAAAAAAATATTGTCTTTTTATTGGATAAAACAGCAGAAGTAGCTGTTCAAAATTATCAAACCAATCAGCAGACGGCTATTGGTATTATCTCAGTAGATAATTACGATGATGTTGTAGATAAGATGGATGCCAAAGAGACTTCGTATTTAAATTCATTTGTAACTACTTTTATTTCCGATTGGTCTGATGAATATAATATTTATTTAAAGCGATTGAATGCAGAACGTTTTTATTTTGTGGCACATGCCTCAGATATTAAGAAAATGGCACAAGAGCAATTTTCTTTATTGGATAAAATTCGGACAGCCGCAGAGGAACAGTCTATTCCGCTCACCATCAGTATGGGGATTAGTTACGGAGACGAAACAGGTGAAAAAATTGGTGAAGTTTCTCAAACGTGTTTAGATATCGCGTTAGTGCGAGGTGGAGATCAAGTAGTAGTAAAAGAAGCAAACGATGAGGCTAAGCCGAAGTTTTATGGTGGGAAGACTGCAAGCATCACAAAGAGAACACGTGTTCGTTCGCGAGCGATGGGAACAGCCCTTAATAAAATTTTAGCCGCTGCAGAAGATATTTATATTATGGGACACCGTTATCCAGATATGGACGCGATCGGTTCAGCGTACGGCGTTGCGACTTTAGCTGATTTTCAAGGGAAAACTAGTTATGTTGTTATCAATGAAAACGAATTGATTCCTGATGTAGAACGCTGTTTGTCAGAGATCCATAAAGATGAAGCGCTAGAAGGGCATTTAATTTCGGTTAAACAAGCGTTAGGACAAGTGAAGCAAAATAGTCTACTCGTAATGGTAGACTACCATAAGCCTTCTTTATCAATCTCTCAGGAGCTGTACGAAAAATTCGATAAAGTTGTTATCATTGACCACCATCGTCGGGGAGAAGAATTTCCTACCCAACCATTACTAACTTATATTGAATCTTCTGCTTCTTCTGCTTCTGAATTAGTTGGTGAGTTAATTCAATATCAAAGCAGCACCAAAAAACAAATGGATAAAATGACTGCGACGTTATTATTAGCCGGTATTTTTGTCGATACGAAGAATTTTTCTGTCCGTACCAGTTCTAGAACATTTGATATTGCTAGTTATTTAAAATCAAAAGGAGCTAATGGCGAATTAGTGCAATACATCTTAAGTTCAGATTTAACTTCATTTTTAGAGATTAGCGAGTTGGTTTCAAAAAGTGAATTTATTGATCAAGATATCGTGGTGGCGTGTGCGAGTGAAAATAAGGTTTACGATAGTGTCACGACTGCTAAAACTGCCGATACGTTGCTTTCTATGAATGATGTTCAAGCTTCCTTTGTAATTACGAAACGCAAAGACGGCTTAGTTGGCATTTCAGCGCGGAGCAATGGCAAAATTAATGTCCAGTCTATCATGGAAGATATGGGTGGCGGTGGTCATTTTACCAATGCAGCGACGCAAATCAAAGAGAAATCCCTTAACGAAGTGAAAACAATGCTTTATAATGAAATACAACATAGTCTAAAGCATGAATAATTGATTGCCGCTGTGTATCTTAGGATTACCCATTTTATAGTAGGATCAATTATAAATTTAAGACTTATTTTGACCATTATTGCCGATTGACCACGAGTAAGAATTTAGCGTATGAAAGGACGAAATGCTGCAAAAATGGTCAGATAAACAGCTTTACAAGGAGGAAACTAACATGAAAGTTATTTTTTTAGCTGATGTAAAAGGAAAAGGTAAAAAAGGTGAAATTAAAGAAGTACCCACAGGTTACGCGCAAAACTATTTAATTAAAAATAAATTAGCGCAAGAAGCTAATAAAGGCAATGTCGCGGAATTAGCAGCTAAGAAGAAAGCACAAGATAAACACGATGCTGAAATTTTAGCAGAAGCAAAAGCCTTAAAAGAAATGTTAGAAAAAGAAGAAACGGTTATTGAATTAAAAGCTAAAGCTGGAGAAGATGGTCGTTTATTTGGCTCAATTCCTTCAAAACAAATTGCTACAGCTTTGGAAAAACAATACAACGTTAAAATTGATAAACGTAAAATCGAATTAGAAAATCCAATTCGTTCATTAGGGTTCACCAATGTTCCAGCCAAGTTGCATCCAGATGTAGTGGCAACATTGAAAGTTCATGTAGGAGAAGAATAAAGTTTGGCGAAATATTCTCCTTAAGGAAACAAAAGAATAAAACGAAATAAAAAGACATCCGTTTTTTCTGACGTAATTCAATTTTTCGTCAGAAAAAACGGGTGTCTTTGTCTACTTGGATTACGGATATCAAATAGGTATAATCAAACACTTATAAGAAAATGAAGAAGCTATTTTTTAGACAAGTAAAATTGAGAGACGTTAAACGTTGGCGCTTCAATCAAGGGAAAGCCATAATGCTGGACGCAGACCACCACTATTATCACCAGTTACTGGGTGAATGGTTTTGCTGCTGTAGTGAGTAGTTTTATTACCTTGAATGCCGACATTACCGTCACCGTGGATATAGATTGCGCGCTGCAAATCTCGTCCAGGGGTACGCAGCCACCACCACCAGATATAATTATCATAAAATGCTCGCCGTTTATCATTGTTTGGATCTTTCTTTTGAAACCAATACCGTTGTTTAGGACTTTTTTGAATTAAATTTTTACTGCTGTCACCGAAATAGTGGCAAACCACCTCTTCTAAACTTAGAAGAAAAATGCGATCTTGTGTTTTCTTACCACCCGTCACTTTGTACCAAGGATTATCAGTTGTTAAAATTTCAGTAGTTAGAATTTTAGCTTTATTTTGAGGAGCAAAAGAGTGGTAGAATGTATCATTTAAATAGGATCTTACTTCACTGTTTCCCCAAGTTACGTCTCCTTTGTGATGATGATAAGATCGCTGTTCTACAATGTCTTTTGTAACTAATAACATGCGGTGTGCTTCTTTTGCTAATACGCGCCACGTAAAACGATCAAAAACCACGGTATCGCCAACTTTCATCGTGTTCTCCTTTTATGTTAATGATGAATTTCTAAAATTTAAACTAGAATATTTTTTCCTGTTACCCGTTACTAGTAATTTAATTTTAGCATAAAAAAGCTTGCGTTGGATTTATCAGAATAATCTAGTAATAAAAATGAAAAGCACGCGACGATCTCCGGTATAATAGAGCATATGTATTTTCAGTAATTGCTGTATTCAAAAAACAATTAATTTGAAGTTTGGTTCTATGCTCAATTGTATGATAAAAAAAACTACGACAATTTATGAGGTGAAAAAATGTCACAAGAAATGATTTTAATAATTGGACTGGCGGTACTTGTGCCGGTGGTATTAGTAGCAATGAATTACCGGGCACGCTGGAAGTTAAAACAAACTATTCGGCAAAAATGGGGGAAGCAACCCTATCAAAGCCGATTTGATGATGAGGATAGCTTAAAAAAAGCGTGGTTAGAAGAGAAAAAATATCACCACCATGAAGCTGAAGTTGACGACTTGACTTGGTATGATTTAGATATGGATAGTATTTTTGCCTTGTTAAACAATACCTACTCTAGCGTGGGATCAGAGGCTCTTTATAAACGCTTGCGCAGTTATAATTTTAATGATCAAGAATGCTATGAATCATTAATCGCTTTCTTTTATGAAAATGTGACAGCACGAGAAAAGATTCAATATCTTTTTGCTAATCTAGGAAAACAAGATAATAATTTTTCTAAACAATATTTGGCAGAAGGTGGAAAACACAAATTACAAAATACGTGTATATATGTTATTTTATCTTGTATACCAATTTTGGCAATGATGGCTTTGCCCCTCCAGCCAGCCTTTTTTCTAATTGTTATTTTATTTAGTTTCTTTCTAAATGTAATCCTCTATTTTACGCAAAAATTTCGATTGGAGACAGAACTCACCATTATGCGTTATCTGGTTCAAACACTTGTTTTGGCAAAAAAATTAAGCAAAGTTAAAACCCCTTTACAAACAAGTCTAAAAGAAAAAGTAAAACCTTTTAAAGGAATCGAAAAGTTTGCCTTTTCTTTTCGGGTTAAAGGAAATTCAGAGGCTGAAATTTTGTTTGAATTGGTAAATATGATCTTTTTATTACCGTTGATTTCGTATAACTATGTGTTAGGAAAGATCAGTCGTTACAATGAAGAGGCAATTTCATTATGGGATAATTTAGGAGATTTAGAGGTAGCTTTAGCAATTTTGAATTTTCGGACATATATGCCATTAACCTGTCAGCCTGAGATGAAAGAAGACGGAGTAGTGGCAGAGGCAATTTATCATCCTTTAATTCAAAACGCCGTAGCCAATCCAGTCGATTGGAAAAAAAATACGCTAGTAACAGGCTCTAATGCTTCAGGAAAGTCGACTTATGTCAAAAGTATTGCCATTAGTTGTATTTTAGCGCAAACAATTAATACGGCTACAGCTGAGACTTTTTCATTAAGACCAGGGCACGTATTAAGTTCGATGGCAGTTGAAGATAACTTATTTGAAGGCGATAGCTATTTTGTAGCAGAAATCAAATCCATTAAACGTCTATTGGACAAAGTCGCCACAAAAGAACGTTGTTACTGTTTTATTGATGAGATTCTAAAAGGTACGAATACAATTGAGCGTATTGCTGCTTCCAGTAGTGTAGTAAAATGGCTAGCACAACAGCCTAGTTTGGCTTTTGTCGCAACTCATGATATTGAATTAACTGAAATTTTGAAAAACAGCTGTGACAATCTTCATTTTGAAGAACAAGTTACGGCTGAAAATGGTATTTCTTTTGATTATCGTCTGCGCAGTGGTGCAGCAAAATCGCGTAACGCAATCGCTCTACTGGGCGTGTTGGGTTACCCGACTGAATTAGTTGAAAATGCGAAAAAAGAAGCTACTTATTTTGATCAGGAAAAAAGTTGGCAGGTATTAGGGTAGTATTTCTTTTGTAGCAGCTAAGTAAAAAAGATTACAAGCCACATTACGAATGGTTTGTAATCTTTTTTTATTTGTGAAAAAGTCTATTTAATTTTTACTGAACCACGAATATTTAAATTGGGAATAATTTGCTGATGCACAAAAGGCGTAGAAGAATCAGCTATTCTTTTGATAAGAGTGTTTACAGCTAATTTTCCCATAAATTGTAAATCGGTTGCGATATTTGTTATTGGTGGGACAGCCATTCGTGTAAATTCAGTATCATCATAACAAATAATACTAATATCATCTGGAATTGTGTATCCGGCGGACTGTAAGTAGCTATTAAGCATGAATGCTAAGCCGGAATTAACACAAAACCAAGCATCAGGCATTGTGTCAATATTTTTCAATTTATTAAAGAGCGCGCCTTGCGTTTCTTCAATTTGTGTTACTTCTATAGTTTTATCATAAGACAAGCCATATTCACTTAGCGCACGATGATACCCTCGATAACGTTCAAGATAACTTGGAGAAAAATCAATATCACCAATAAAACCTATGCGATTTAGACCCTGTTCAATTAAGAGAGAAACCGCTTGAAATGTACCATCTGTATTTTTAGAAAGAATAGCATCAGCTTGTAAAGATGGGTCGTGGTGATCGACTAATACAACAGGTATTTTGGATGCAATAACTTTCTTTATGTAATTATTGTCACTATGAGACAATATAATTACACCATTATAATCTGAAAAATTTTGAGGTAAAGTCAATTCATCTATTTCATTTTGTGTTAAAGCATGAATGTTTAATTGACAGTTTTCTTTTCGAAGTTCATCTTCAATGCTTTTGATAATTTCACCAAAGAAACTTGTTTGAGAAATAGCAAATTCTGTAGCAATTAATAATACTTGTTTTGGTTGTTTAGTAGAGGTGGTATTTTGGTATTCATAGCCCAATTCATCTGCTTTTTGCATTACCATCATTTTCGTATTTTGGCTGACACCGGGTTTGTTTCGTAACGCTTGTGAGACCGAGTTTTTTGAAATTCCTAGTGCATCTGCAATATCTTGCATAGACGCTTTTTTCATATTTATCACCTGATTTTCTAAGCTTTATATTGATTATAACATAATTTTTTTAAATTTGTAATCCTTCGTAATTATAAATGTAATTTAAATAATATTAAAAGTAATGTTGACAATTAAAATTACAAGCTGTATGATACGTTTGTAAAGAAAACGGTTACTATTTAGGAGGAACGACGATGAAAATGAACAAATTGATCGTAGGTATTTCAGCTTTATTGTTAGGAACAGTTGCTTTAGCTGGTTGTGGCAATTCGGGTGCAAAAGATTCCGGTTCCAATAACGGAAAGACTAAAGTTACATTTTGGGCAGCACCAAATCCTACACAATTAAAGTATTGGGAAGAAATGGCTACAGAATTTGAAAAACAAAACAAAGATATTGATGTAGAAGTTAGTCAAATGAAAGAAAGCCCTTCTTCTGAAGCAACTATTCAAAGTGCGATTGCTTCAAAAACAGCACCAACGCTATCTGAAAATATTAATCGTAGTTTTGCAGCACAATTAGCAGCTAGTAAAGCAATTTTACCATTAGATAAAGAAAGTGACTTCAAAAATGTTGTCGAAAAAAGAAATATGAGTAAAACAATCGAGAGCTGGAAATTTTCAGATGGTAGCCAATACGTATTGCCAGTCTATTCAAATCCTATTTTATTTGGTTGGCGTTTAGATACATTAAAAGAACTAGGTTTTAATGAACCGCCTAAAACATACTCAGAATTATTAAAAGTTGTCGAAAAAATCAAAGGTACCGACAAAGCTTTATGGGCGAAAAAAGACATCGCAGATCCAACAGCTTGGATGCGTTGGTTTGATTTCTTCCCATTCTATGATGCAGCAAGTAAAGGTGCCAATTTTGTAGAAGATAACAAATTTGTCGCTGATGAAAAAGCAATGGAAGATGTTTTTGATTTAATGAGTACCTTATCTAAAGATAAAGTTTTAAGAACAGGTGAGGCTACAGATCCATTTGAAAATGGGGATAGTGTTATGACAGATATTGGCCCTTGGACATTCCCAAATTGGGCAGAAAAATATCCTGAACTAAAATTTGGTGAAAACTACACTGTTACGACACCTGTTGTACCAGATGCATTAGCCAACGAAGAGAATGTCTTCACATATGCTGATGCTAAGGGAATTGTTATGTATGCACAAGCAACGGATAAGGAACAAGCTGCTGCGATGAAATTTTTAGAATTTGTTTTTGGGGATGAAAATAATGATATGAAATTACTAGAAACAACTTCATTAATTCCGGCACGAGATGATGCAACAGAAAATGCTACATTTAAAGCTTACTTCGAGAAAAATCCAGTAATGGAAGTTTACGCTGCAAATGTTCCGAATGCTGTTCCAGCAATGGATAATGAAAAGTACAATGATATTCAACAAGTATTTGGTGAACAAGCATGGGTTCCTGTTGTTCGTGGCGAAAAAACGCCAGCTAAAGCTGTCACAGATGCAAAGAAAGCCGTTGAAGGGGCGCTTCAATAATGAACAAAAATACAAAATTGGGCTGGTTATTTACCAGCCCATACCTTATTTTTACATTTATATTTTTCCTTTTACCATTACTGTGGTCATTTTGGCTAGCTTTAACAAGCTGGAACATGATCTCACCAGAGGTCGAATTTGTTGGAATCAAAAATTTTATCGATGCAGTCAAAAGTCCCGCAATTCAATCGGCTTTTGTTGTTACATATAAGTTTTTGATTGTTTTTGTTCCGCTGGCCATGGTTATGTCAATGATTATTGCACTTCTAGTAAATAGTTTACCAAAGTTAAAAGGGTTATATATGGTAGCTTTTTTCCTGCCCTATCTATCTAGTGGTGTTGTTACGTCATTAATTGTTAAAGGACTACTTTCTTACAATGGTCCTTTCAACACGTTTTTACGTAACAAAATGGGCTGGGATATTGACTGGTTAGGGAATCCTCATACCGCAATAGTGATTGTATCATTGATGATTGCATGGAAAATGTCAGGATATTATGGTCTGATCCTAATTTCTGGTCTTAGCAATATTAATCATGAAATCTACGAGGCAGCAGCCATTGATGGGGTTAGCCCATGGAATCGTTTTTGGAAGATAACTTTTCCAATGTTGTATCCAGCTTTTTTCACAGTGGCTGTACTAGCTGTAGGGGTTAGTTTTGGGATATTTACGGAAGTCTATCAATTAACAGGTGGCGGACCGAACTTTGCTACAAATACGTGGCAAATGGAAATTTACAATCAAGCATTTGTTGGCTTAAAGTCAGGCTATGCTTCTGCTGTTGCTTTATTAGCCTCCGTTGTCACTTTTGCATCAATTGGTATTATCCGCAAGCTTTTAGAAAAATGGGGTGAAAGAAATGGTTGGACTTAAACGTACGAAAGGACAAACCATTTTACTATATGGTGTTACAACGTTAGTGATGTTAATTATGATTTTTCCATTTATTTATCTGGTAATGCATTCTTTTGCAGCATGGGATCAAGTAGACCGTAAATTAATTCCAAGCCATTTTAGTTTGCGGTCTTGGACTTGGTTGTTTGGCGGATCAGCTACTTCTGCAAATGTACCATGGATTGGTGCATTTGTTAATACAGTTATAGTAGCTACGATTGCAACATTTTTAATGCTTCTCTTTGCTTTAATGGTGGGGTATGCCTTAGCTAAAATTGAATTTAAAGGCAAAAAATTTGTTAACAATTTCATTTTGTTTCAAATGTTTTTCCCAGCCATCATTTTGTTAATTCCACAGTTTCTGATGATTACTAATGTGGGGTTACTTGATTCTTATGCCGGTATGATTATTCCAACGGCAATTAGTTTGTGGGCAATTTTCATGTATACCAACTTCTTTAAAGCAATTCCAGATGCTTTGATTGAAGCAGCAAAATTAGATGGTGCATAATTACAAGTATTGTTTAAAGTTGTTTTACCAATGTCTAAATCAATCACGACAGTTATCTTCTTGTTCTTGTTTACTGATCGTTGGACCAATTTGTTGTGGGATATGATTGTTTCAAAAAGTGATAGTACGGTGACATTGAATGTTTTAATCTCTCAAATGTTTGGCCCGTATGGCACATATCCAGGTCCAATGTATGCGGCGTCTGTATTGCTTACCTTACCATTAATTATTTTATTTTTAATTTTCTCCAAACGCTTCCAAGATGGTATGCAGTTTACTTTGAAGTAGGGGTAAATAAATATGTGGTGGGAAAAAGCAGTTTTTTATGAAATTTATCTCCCTTCTTTTGCAGATAGTAACTGTGATGGGATTGGCGATTTTAACGGAATAAAGGAAAAGTTACCTTACTTGAAAGAACTCGGGATAGATGCGCTTTGGCTAACACCGTTTTATCCATCTCCAAAAGTGGATAATGGATATGACGTGGCAGATTACTGTGATGTTGATAGCCAATATGGTTCATTGCAAGATTTAGAAGATTTAATCCAAGCAACAAAAAATTTGGGTATGTGCATTATCATTGATGTTGTTTTTAATCACACATCGATTAAACATCCCTGGTTTCAAGCAGCATTACAAAGCGTGGAATCTAAAAAACGAGATTGGTATGTGTGGCGAGATAAGCCCAATAATTGGGAAAGTTTTTTTGGTGGTTCTGCGTGGGAATATGATGAAGAAAGTCAGCAATATTATTATCACAGTTTTGCCAAAGAACAAGCTGATTTAAATTGGCATCATCCAGCCGTAAAGCAGAGTATCTTTCAAATACTCGATTTTTGGATTGAAAAAGGAATCGATGGCTTCCGTTTTGATGTGATTAATAATCTAACAGTAAATACTAACTTTGAAGATAATCCTGTAGATGAAAACGGGCGGCAGATTCATCAAAATGATGTAAATCAAAAGGGGATTTTAACGGTCTTAAAAGAAATCAATGCCCATATAAAAAAAAGAAATACAGAATTGTTCACAGTTGCGGAGATTAGTTCTGATGACTTACAAGTTATTAATCAATATGTTGGTTCAGACTTATTTGATACCGCTTTTAATTTTAACTTAGGTAGTCAGGAAAAGCTAAATTTAAATTACTTTGCACGTCAGTATAAAGCCATGAATACTACTGGAAAATTACCGACACTCTTTTTTAACAGTCATGATATGAGTCGCTCTTGGGAACGATTAGCAAAAGAAAATAGAGATATTTATCAATTATTGATTGTTTTATTAACAATCAATAATGGCATAACGTTTTTATTTCAGGGCGAAGAATTAGGTTTAGGTGACTTTGTGCCTAGTAATTTGACAGAGACTCGTGATATCCAAGCAAAAAATAAGTATTTTGAATTATTGCACACTGAAGGTGAAGTAAAAGCGATGGCGGCAGCAAATCTAGTTAATCGCGATCGTTCAAGAGGTATGCTTCCGTTTAATATGAATGGTTGGATTGGTCCATCAAAGGTAAACGAGTCAGAAAAAATAATTACTGCTGGATACAAAGCGTTAATTGAACTGCGACATAAAGAAGGTCCTTTTTTATTTTCTTAATTGTCAAATTAAGTTAGACAAATCATCAATACTTACGTAACTCAAAAATACTTCCAAAGGTGTTCGATAATTCAGTGATTTTCTAGGAATATTATTTCGTTTCGATGCGACAGATTGAATAAAAGATTCATCTACTGAATTGAAATCCATAGATTTCAATAAACCATCTCTACGTAACAATCCGTTAGAATTCTCGTTTAGGCCTCTTTGAGACGGCGTTCCTGGATCAGCGAAATAAATGGCAATATCATTGGCATTACTGATCTGTTTCCAATTTGAAAATTCCTTTCCACAATCAAAAGTGATGGATTTGAATAGATTTTTCGGTACAGATTCAAACCAATGATTTAATTTGTTTTCAATATCAATCGCTTGTCTACCACACGGTTTCAATGTGATGATAACTTTTGATAATCGTTCAACTAAGGTAATTACAGCACTTTTATGTTTCAAACCTACGATAGTGTCACCTTCAAGGTGACCAAACTCATTTGAGAATTGGCTATAATCTTTTTCACGTTCATGAATAGAGCGACGGAAAGCTTGTTTTCCACGTCTTTCTTGATGTCCATTTGGTTTACGCTTGCCTTTCATCGGTAAGTCAGAAGGATTAAATAGCCCCTTTTTGAACATACGATAAATGGTACGAGCAGAACAACGAATAGGAAACGCTGCACGACCAACAATCACATCGGGTGTCCATCCTTGAACAACCTTTCTTTGAATATATTCTGATTGTTCCTCAGGTAAAACAAGCGGGCGTCTACCACAGTTTGATTTGTTTTTCTTATACTGTTGATAGTACTCTAAGGCTGATTTTCCTTGCTTGAAGAACAGGTATACTTTATGGATCGTTTGTCTTGAACGATTCAAGCAATGCGCAGTTTTCGCAACAGATTGATTTATTTTGAAATAAGACTCTATCATTACAAGTTCATCCGTTGTAAGATGGGTATAGGTCATTTGTACTCACTCCTTATAATTCTTTGGACGGAACTATTTTGAGTGTAGCACAAATGACTTTTTTAGTTGTCTAGCTTAATTTTACAATCGGCGCCTTTAAAACAAATTCAGACCAAAAATGACTTGCTTTCTTATTCGAGTGGAGATATTCACGTAATACTGAACTTTTCTGAAAAACCGCGCCAAGTTGAATTATTGGAACATACTACATGGCAAACATTATGGTCTTACAATGCATCCCATTTAGAAAAAAATAAAATTTACTTGCCACAAAGAGCAGGTTGGATAGGAAAGAGAAATACATGATTTATGTGGAAGAATTACTAGAAAAATATCGTAAGACACAAACTGAGTCTAAAGCAACCAAGTTAACATTTAAAAACGTAGGGGATAAGGATGTTTATAATATCACAGCTCCATTTACATTAGATGGTCAAGTGATTATTGCTGGTAGAGTTGAATCCAGAGAGGATGAACATTCAGAAATCATCTTGTTTACAGAAGCTGAAGAAAATACATGGGTACCTATTGAAACGGGAATTCGTCTTTCTTTACAAGATCCCTTTTTTACTAAAATTGATAATACCATCATTTTAGGTGGTGTTGAGGTAAATTTCCTACCAACAGGACAAGCCAAATGGCGTACTGTCTTTTATCGTTTAGAAACGTGCCATAGCGCTGTGAAAATATTTGCTGGTCCCTGGGGGATGAAAGATTTACGTTTAAAACAATTAAATGATGGAAAAATTCTTGTATTAACACGCCCTCAAGGAACAAAAGGTGGTCGGGGAAAAATTGGTGCTGTGGTTATTGAAGATTTAACATCTTTGTCCATTGAAATTATTGAAAATGCAACGCTATTAGCCAATCAATTTACAGATAGTGAGTGGGGCGGAGCTAATGAAATTCACCAAATTGAAACGTCTATTTGGGTTTTAGGTCATATTGCTAAATTTGATGAAAAAAATGATCGTCATTATTACGCAATGGCTTTTGAATTAGATCTAGCCAATTTTGCTATGAAAAATGCCAAAATTATCGCAGAAAGAAAAGATTTCGCAGCTGGGCCAGCAAAACGACCAGATTTAGTAGACATTGTTTTTAGTGGCGGAATTGTAGTTAAAGATCAAAAAGCTGTGATATATGCTGGTATCAGTGATGCCAATGCTCAAAAATTAGAAATTGAAAATCCGTTTAGATAGAGGTTATGACATGAAAATAGATCGTTTTATAGAGAATCCATTAATTACACCTAAAGATGTGACACCACTTCATGAAGGCTATGAGGTAATTGGCGCTTTTAATGGCGGTGTTGCTAAATATAATGATGAAGTTTTATTACTACTACGAGTAGCCGAAAGGCCTATTTCAAATGATCCTGAAATTATTAAAGCACCTGTTTATGACGCCCACAAAAAAGAAATGACTATTATCGAATTCAATCGTAATGATCCAGATTATGATTTTGAAGATCCACGTATGATTCGTCATAAAAACAAACTCGACAGTTTTGCTTATTTGACTTCTATTTCTTACATTCGAATTGCTCGCAGTCAAGATGGACATCACTTTACTGTTGATGACAATGCGTTCTTATATCCATTTAATGAGTACCAAAGTTATGGCATTGAAGATGCCCGTTGTACAAAAATAGGGGATACGTATTACGTTAATTTTAGTTCTGTATCTCCTGTAGGCGTTTGCGACTCCTTGATTGCTACTAAAGATTTTGAAAGCTACCAGGATTTAGGCAATATTTTTGCTCCCGAAAATAAAGACGTTTTAATTTTTCCTGAGAAAATTAATGGGAAGTTCTATGCTCTTCATCGTCCTTCACTAAAAAGTATTGGTAATTATGATATCTGGATTGCCGCTTCTCCAGATTTAGAAAGCTGGGGTCAGCACCAACATTTAATTGGTATTCGACCAAATTCTTGGGATAGTGGACGTGTTGGTGGCGGATTAGTACCAATTAAAACAGCTGAAGGTTGGCTCGTTCTTTATCATGGCGCAACACCAGAACATCGCTACTGTATGGGATCAGCCTTACTGGATTTAGAAGATCCGACTAAAGTTTTGGCTCGCTGTAAGCAACCCATTATGGAACCAAATGCAGAATATGAAAAAAATGGTTTCTTTAGTGATGTTGTCTTTGGTTCTGGCGGCATAGTAGAAGGTGATCAGTTAACGATGTATTACGGTGTTGCTGACACATCCATGGCAGGCTGTACATTTTCTATTGCTGAAATTATTCGACAAACAAAAGAGGGCTAGTAGAAATGAAGTGGCAAGAAAAATTACAAGAGTGGCAAAATTTTGTTGCTTTAGATTTAGACTTACAAAATGAATTAGAACAAGTGAGTAAACAATCGGACTTAGAGGATCGTTTTTACCGCTATTTGGAATTTGGTACAGGGGGAATGCGTGGAGAACTAGGGGCAGGAACCAATCGCATTAATAATTATACGATTAAACGTATTGCGTTAGGCTTGGCACGCTATATTAAAGAAAATGGTCCGAACGCTTGCCAAAGTGGTGTAGTAATTTCTTATGATAATCGCCATAAATCAGCAGAATTTGCTGAATGGACTGCTCGTATCTTAGCATCTTGCGGCATTAAAGTTTTTTTATCTGACATGTTGCGTCCAACACCTGAACTTTCTTATCTTGTTCGTCATTATCGTGCTTTTGCAGGTGTTATGATAACAGCTAGTCATAATCCTAAGCAATATAATGGTTTCAAAGTGTATGGTTCAGATGGTGGACAAATTACTTTGAAAACAGCAAAACGTTTAATGGACATATTAGAAAATATTACCAATGAACTTCAAATCACTGCAAAATCTCGTAGCTATTTTGAAAAAAATGAGATGATTACCGTATTTTCTGAAGACGCTGATCAGGGGTATATCGAAGAATTAAAAAACGTAATACAAAACAAACAGTTGGTTTCAAAAGAAGGGAAAAATCTTGCAATCATTTATACACCGTTGCATGGTACAGGAAAAGTTTTAATCAAAAAAGCTTTTGCAACTTTTGGTTTTGATAATTTAAGACTTGTTTTAGCACAACAAGAACCAGATCCGGATTTTTCAACTGTTGTTTCTCCTAACCCGGAAGATTCAGCTGCCTTTACTTTGGCTTTACAAGAAGCAAAGCAAAACGCAGCGGATATATTAATTGCTACGGACCCAGATGCCGATCGTTTAGGAGTAGTTGTATTCCAAAACTCACAGCCCGTATATCTAAATGGTAATCAAATTGGTGTTTTACTCTTGGATTACTTGATGCAACAAAAATCGCCGACAGATCTTGCAAACTATTTTTTGGCAAAGACAATTGTTACCTCGGATTTAGGTACAAAAATGGCAGAAAAACATGGTTTACAAGTACGTAATACTTTAACGGGTTTTAAATTTATCGGTGAACAAATCGAGTTATCAGAACAAAAACGGGACAAAAAATTTCTCTTTGGTTATGAAGAGAGTTTTGGCTACCTGATTTCACCTTTCGTCCGAGATAAAGATGCAATTCAAGCAGCCACGTTATTGGCAGAAGTAGCCCTTGTATTGAAGTTAGCTGGGTATAGTCTGATTGATCGGCTTGAAGAAATTTATCAAACATATGGCTATTTTGTTGAAGATTTAGAAACAAAAGTTTTTTTAGGTAAAGATGGCATTACAAAAATGGCACAACTAGTCGAAAACTTACGTCAAAAAGAGGTTACGCAGTTAGCTGGCGAGTCTATTGTATATAAAGAAGATTATGGTCTAGGGATGCAAACAAATCTGGTGACACATGAAGTAGTAGAGCTTACTCTACCACAATCTAATGTTATCAAATTGATTTTAGCAGATGAATCTTGGGTCTGTGTAAGACCGTCTGGCACGGAACCCAAATTTAAAATTTACTATTCCGTAAATGCTCCTTCAAAGCAAGCAGCAGATGAAAAAATGCAAGCTTTAAAAAATGATTTTAATAAAATGCTGACAGAGCTATCAGAAGATTAGCATGAAAGTCGAGCAAAGAAATTAGAAATTTGAAGTTGATCGTATAAAGTTTCTTTCAAGTTGACATTTGATTTTTTTGTCGATGGTGTTGAGGTATACAAAATGGCTGTATCTTTTAAAGTTAAGAATAACTGTATATATTTACTCATCTGGGCTGATTTACTATAAATGATTTTTGTGAGTTAGATTCAAGCTTAAGAGATACTTGTAAAGGGGCTATGATAATTTCATTTATATCCATTCCTTTCAAAGAGCCCGGTAAGATAATAGAAAAACAATATATTAACAAGCAATAAATTGAGCCCCTAGCAAGTTTTGCTAGGGGCTTTTTAAATGTTAAAAAGTTTAAGTGTTTAAGCATGCTAGTTTTGTTATTACTTCATACTTCATTTAAGCATGGAAGTTTCTAGACAAAAAGTTGAAAGTTACGATCTATTTTAGATGTGTAAAAAGAAGATGAAGATCAAGGCTGCGATTGTTTGCACGACTCCGACGGATAAACCATAGAGTAAGAAACGAGGACCTTCTTTTAGGAACTTTTGGAAATCTAAACGTAGACCAATCGCCGCAAGAGCTATTGTTTCAAACCAAGTACTGATAAAATGAGCAGTCGTATTAATGACATCAGGCAATGGTAAAAAACTATTTACGATACAAATAATGAAAAAGCCCATTACATACCAAGGAATTGGTAGTTTTTTATTGGCTTTTTTTTCGGATACTAAACCATCATGACGAACTTTTTGTTCAAAAATAAAAACAACGACGACTAAAAAGATAATACGTGTGATTTTAAACAGCATGGAAAACTGGACGGTCTGGGCATTGACCAAACTTGCACCTGCGACGACTTGTCCGACAGATTGCAATGTACCACCTAATAACGCACTTTTGGCTAATAGATCAGCGCCAAATAAATGCATACCTAAAAAAGGCAAAGTTAGCATCATGACGGTTCCAAGTAAATTAACCAAAGTGATAATCTGACCTTTTTCTGTGTCATCTGCTTCAATTGTAGGTGCAATTGCTCCAATCGCAGACGAGCCACAGACAGCATTTCCTCCGGCCATCATGAGGGACATTTTTTCATTGAATCCTAGTTTTCGTCCCAATGTATAAGCAGCGATGATCACCGTACTCATCATTAAAATGACATACACCAAGCCCTTAACGCCCATGTGACTGATTGTTTGGAAGGTAACGGTAAAGCCAAGTAAGACAACAGAGTATTCTAGTAAGCGACTTTCAGAAAATTTTGTTCCAATATCTAAATTGGGCTGTTTGAAATAGGTGTTGCCTAAAATAATACCTAATAAAATGGCTAAAGTAGCACCACCTAATTGTGGCATGAAAATGGCTAAAAGTTTTGCCGCAATTGCTACGGCCAAAGACAAGATAAGTCCTGGTAAAATAGGTTTAATTTGTAAGCGTGCATTTTCCAACATACTTGTGGTCCCTTCTTTTATAAAAATAAGATTATCGTGCTTTTAACACAACATGTTTTATTATACTCGTTATTTTAATTTTTACGATTTGTCAACTTAATAGCCAAAATAGAAAAATATAATGTAAGGGATTGTAATCTCTCAAGCGGTAGAGAAATTCTTCTTAATTTATGTAAAAAAGTTTTTGTATCTTTCTTTCTTTGCTACTTTCCCATATATTGTACTTTTACTGAAAGTTATGTAAAATTAGTAGACTGAAAACTTTTAGGAGCGATTATAATTATGGCAGTAGAAGATATGTGGCAAGACCGCATGCCGCCCCAAGATATTCAAGCGGAGCAGGCTGTTTTAGGTTCGATTTTTTTGGCTCCCGATGAGCTGATTAATGCGATGGAAGTTTTAAGTGCCAAAGATTTTTATCAACGACGCCATCAGCTGATTTACCAAGCGATGATTAATTTGTTTGATCGCAATGAAGCCATCGACGTCGTAACGTTAAAAGCAGAATTAGAGCGGGGAAATGCATTAGAAGATGTCGGTAGCGTCAGCTATTTGGTTGAATTATCGCAAGCGACTCCTTATGCAGGCAGTATAGGTTTTTATGCAAAAATTGTCGCCGACAAAGCCTTATTGCGAAATTTAATTCAAGCTGCAAATAAAATTGTCACAGCAGGTTATGAACAAGATGAAGATGTTTCAGCCATTGTGGAAGATGCCGAACGGGGAATTTTAGAGGTTTCTGAGCGTCGCAACAGTAATGGTTTCCATGCGATTGAAGACGTATTGCAAGAAACGTTTCGCAACATCGATCAATTAGCACAAAATGATGAAGAAATTACTGGTATACCAACGGGCTATCCAGCATTAGATAAAATGACGGCTGGTTTACAGCAAGGAGAATTAATTATTCTAGCAGCCCGTCCTGCAGTTGGTAAAACTGCCTTTGCATTGAATATTGCTCAAAATATCGGGACGAAAACCGATGCCTCGGTGGCAATTTTTAGCCTAGAAATGGATGCAGAATCATTAGTGAAGCGGATGCTTTGTGCAGAAGGTTTAATTGATGCAGGACATTTAAAAACAGGGCAATTAACCGATGAAGAGTGGGGCAATTTAGTAGTGGCAATGGGAAGTTTATCTCGTGCTAGTATTTTTATTGATGATACGCCGGGGATTAAAGTTTCGGAAATTCGCGCTCGTTGTCGGCGGTTAGCGCAAGAAAAGAAAGATCTTGGGTTAATTTTAATTGATTACTTGCAACTGATTGAAGGAACAGGAAAAGAAAATCGCCAACAAGAAGTTTCCGAAATTTCCCGTCAGTTGAAAAAACTAGCCAAAGAATTAAAAGTACCGGTTATTGCGTTATCACAACTTTCTCGTGGAGTAGAACAAAGGCAAGATAAGCGGCCAGTGATGTCTGATATTCGGGAATCGGGTTCTATTGAGCAAGATGCCGATATCGTCGCTTTTTTATATCGGGATGATTATTATCAACGGGATTCAGACGATCCAGATGAACAAGACGATACACGCGATAACATCATTGAAGTTATTATCGAAAAAAACCGTTCCGGTGCCAGAGGAACAGTAGAGTTGATGTTTATTAAGGAATATAATAAGTTTTCTTCCTTGTCGCTACGAGACGATGCGATGTGAAAATAAAAAGACGCCAGCTAGAGTTAGCTGGCGTCTTTTTTGTCTTTTTGGCTATACCATTGTTCATAATCTTCACATAATAATTCTACTTCTTTTGCATGCCGTAATGCATCGTAGTGGGGATAAAAAAAGTGATTGGGCCAGATGCGGTTACGGCAATCAATTTTTTGACAGACACAGTTAATTAAAGGGATGGGGTCAATGTTTAAGTAATGAACAGCGGAGTCTAATTGGGTAAAGCGCTCATAGTTTTCTTCTTTTTTTATCTGGATATGTAAAATAAAAGCTTTACTCATGCAATGAATTAAAGCATTGCATTTTATCGGAATAACACAATCAAATCCTAATAATGTTTTGACATAGGAGTGGTGCATCTTCGTATAACAGTCAGCTAAAATAACCGGATTGAGCCAGACCGTATTTTTTTTGGAAAGTTTACTACCTGTTAAAGGCAATAAACAAAAATCACGGGTGGCAAAAGGCGCTTTTTTAAAGTTATATAAGCTGGCGACCGTTTCAAAAAAGAGACTGCTATCCTGACAGCGGTACAAAGGGATAATTTTTTTCATCATCAGTTGCGTCGGTGTACCATAGACCAATTCAACCCCGACATCACTAAAAACAAGCGAATACTGCTGTTTTTGTTTTTCATATGGAATTAAAGCATAGTAAATTTTACACAATGAAAGTTCAGCACGGGGAATCAAGTGGGCAGCTAGCTGATGGCGAGATTCTTTGGTTAAAACAAAATTTGAGTGGGGCAAAAAGGGGGCAATGCGTTGGCGGACGTGATTTATTTCTTCTCGCAGGTGATATTTTAAACGGCTCTCATCAATTGGAATATAAGACATACTATCGCTTCCTTTCCAAGATACTTCTAAATAAAAATACGCATTTTTTTGCTTTATTATTTTTGAAAATCAACTTTTTTTCGTTTTTTTTGTGCCAGGAGAAAATACTGTGTTTTCTAAAATGAGATTACCGGCCGGAATAAACTAAATGAGGAATAAAGATGAAAGAAAAAATGATGAATGAAGCGTTAGTAGCGTATGATTCTTTGTTTCGTCGCATTTTGAGTAAAGAGCAAATTTACCCTAGCCACAGCGAATACGAAGATTGTTTGCAGGAAATGCGTTTTAATTTGATTGAGCTGTTACATGATTACAGAGATTTGGAAATCTTTAAAGAAGATTATAACAACAGTTATCTATTTCGCCGCTTTCAATGGTTATGTCAAGATTGTCGTCGTAAGTATTTAAAAGCTCGACATGAAAGCTTAGAAAGTGAACAGGCTACTGAAATTGTCTCAGATTTTGACTTTATCGCAGATGTGGAATTGGCGGAAATGTTGCGACAAATTTTTTCGCAACTTAATCAAGCAGAACAACGGGCTTTGGGAATCTTATTAGTGGATAGTCAATTTGTTTCAGAGAATCAACTGACTTTAAAAAAAGCAGAGCAAGATAAGTTTTCTGAGCAATCTGATCGTCACCAAGGCACTACTAAAAAGAAAGTGCCGAAAAAAATCTCTCGTCAACTTCGCGCTTATTATCGCAAAAAGCTACGAAAAAAAGTCGCCCATCAGATTAAAGAATCACTGGAAAAACCCTAGAACAAAGGCGCTTCACTACTTAAAAGTTGGCATTGTTACACGTGAAACATTTTGGTAGAAAAAATATAGGGTAAGGCAATTAAACACATACTAAAAAGAGGAAGGAACTAAACCGTAAATTTTTATCATTTTGTTTAAATTACATGAAAATAGCGCAATTGCAATAGACGCTGTATTTTCACTAGTGTACTATCTAGAGTAGTACACTAGTGTTTTTAGAAAAGGAGCAACCGATGGACAACTATACAATTTTTGATTTTTTTTATGAGCTACTTTTTGTTAACCCCGCTGCTTTACTAGGGGCGATTTTAATTACGGTTTTAATTTGCGGTGTAAAATTAGCTTGGTCTCGCAAAATTGCCATTTTAATTCCGTCATTATTGCTGTTTTATTATTTAGCAATTAGTTTGGACGCCATTTTTGGTATTGCCACCATTGGTGAATTTCGCCGGCTAATCTGTCTAGGAGAAGGATTCATTCATCCTAAAATGGAGTGGCTACCACTAGCGGATGGTTTTTCTGCTGGTTTTATTGCGAATATCTTTGTTTTTATCCCAATCGGTTTTTTAATTCCATTTATGAGCCGCAATTTTGAAAAAATAGGGAAAACAGTACTGTTAGGGGGCGGCCTTTCTTTAGCAATTGAAATCAGCCAAATTTTCACCTTATATCGCGCCACCGATATTAATGATTTACTGACCAATACCATTGGAACGCTGCTGGGATGGTGCTGTTTTAAACTGGCAACGAAGCTTTTCCGGCGCCAAAGTACAAATTCGCTAGAACCCCAAACACGCTACTTGCCGGTTTTTGTAGTAGTAATAGCTTTTCTCAATGTTTTTTTCTTATTTTAAATTAATAGACAGGTGGGAAAGGAAGTTAGGATGCGTGATGCGATTAAATCTTGTTTGGATAAGACAATTTATCTAGCTAGGAGGACTTGTTTTAGTCCCCTCATAATACTTAATATCTGATTAAACTGGCTCATTCTTTAAGGAGAACAACTATGAAAAAGTGATTTTTAAAAATTCAATTTGTCTTTGGGTTTTATATTAGTATTTATTTAGCCGCACTTTGCTTTTCAACAGGGTACGGAGTGGGATTTAAATTAGATGACAATCAATTGGTTGCTATATTTTTTGGTGTTTCATTCCTGCTGTTGTTCTTGTCTTTTTTTATAAAAGAAATCAAAAATAAAAAGCAGTTTGCGTTGTTACTTGCTTTTTTGTGCTGCTTTATTACCTGTGGCGTTTTTTTTTGTAGTGATACCTTTTTTGCTATACGCTAAATCAAAGCTACGGCAAATATTAAACCAGAAATAGGATTTTACTAACGATAAAAAGTTTTTTTCAAGTATAATTTAGTAATAGAAGAAATTTCATAACTGCTATCTAATAAAGGTAAAAAGTTTACACTTAAATTTAATAGATAAAAAATAAATAGCATTTTAAAATTCTATTCGGTTTTTTTGTCAGAATTATTGAGGCGTTTATGCCCTGACAAAAAAGGAGCGAAGGTGAAAAATAGTGTTAAAACGTAAAATCTAAACTAAATTTTATTGGTGTAGTTATCCCAATAAAACCTTGCTATCAAGCGATTGCTATGAATAAGTTACACAAAAATTAGGAGAAGTTCTTTACTCTTTGAAATGATTGCGGTTACAGTGAAATTGGAAGGAGGGGCAAGAAATTGACGGCTGTTGGAGCAAATATTAAATACTATCGCACATTGCATCATTACACGCAAAATGATTTGGCTAATGAACTTCACATCAGTCGCCAGACAATTTCAAAGTGGGAACGAGGCATCAGCCAACCTACTATTGAATATTTAATTGGACTGTCTGAATTCTTCCAAATTACTGTCGATGAATTAATTAAAGTCACCCACAAAGCAATCAAAGAGGAGGAAACAATCATGAAAAAAGCAATTTTTCTAGTTAGTAATTATACCCCATCTAATAATAGCGAATGGGGTAAAGAGGCAAAAGATTATGGAACTAGAGATTTTATTGCCAATCTTAGTAAAATCCACCATATGTATGAATGGCGAGCAGCTAAACCAGCAGAGTTGCCAGAAATTTTAAACAAAGAAAATATCGGCATGATAGCAATAGCACCGACTGTTACCCCGCGATTAAAAGAAATTGAAGCACAATATCCTGGTAAAATTCAAGTGATCTCACCTGCAGAATACGCTAAAATCACCACTAATTTTATCTTGGAACGTTAATTTTAAAGGCTAAAAAGAATACTCTAAAAGAGAAAGAGAATGCAAAAAGGAGTTAAATATGGATTATATTAAAGGCAATAAGTTAGCTTGGGAAGAGGCTTTTGAACAGCGACAGGAAAATTGGGGGGAAGATAATTTCAAACGTCTGTTGAAAGAAGAGCTACCTTTCTTTGATAGAAATGTCGCCTATGAACTGAAAAAAATGGATTTTAAAAACAAACGCATTGCGCAGTTTTGTTGCAATAATGGGCGGGAATTGTTGGCATTGTTACAACTTGGTGCTAAAAGTGGCGTGGGTTTTGATATTGCTGAAAATATTTTAGCACAAGGAAGAACCACGGCTTTAAAGGCTAATATCACCAATTGTGAATTTGTCGCGCTTAATATTTTAGATATTCCGAGTGACTATCACAATCAATTTGATTTTATCTTTTTTACAATTGGGGCGATTACTTGGTTTGAAGATTTAGCCGCCCTTTTTGCAAAAGTAGCCGCTTGTTTGAAAAAAGATGGTATCTTACTCATTCACGATTATCATCCTTTTATGAATATGTTGCCTTTACCTGGAGAAGAAGAATTTGATCAGGACAAACTAAATCAGGTAAGCTATTCGTATTTTAGAACCACTCCTTGGATTGAAAATGATGGTATGTGCTATATGTCAAACACATATCATTCCAAAACATTCACCAGTTTTTCCCACACGATGGCAGAAATCATTACGAGTTTAGCTACAAATGGTTTTCACGTATTAGCGTTAAATGAATATGATTATGATGTTGGTTTAACTGAGGTCTATGATAAGCAAGGCCTACCATTATCATTTCTTCTGACAGCTAAAAAGCAATAGCTTGTGGTCAAAAAGTAATCAGTGAAATACGGTTTTATTAGTTCGTGTCACTTGTTGTTTTAAGATGAAGAAGACAGCTAATTGATGTATATGGGGTAATGTGTGATGACTTTTACGAATCAAACCCGATTAAAGTAAAAAATGTTCCATTCCCTTTTTAGTCAAAGGAGAGGAGAAGTCAGATGTTAAACTATCAAGTATTTAAATCAGCAGAACAGCCAACACAAACCGCAATCAAGGAGTTTATGAGCTCCGAAAATTTCTCGCTTTTTGTTGCTTTAGATCAGTATTTGCAAGAAAAATATCAAATCAAACCTAAATTTTCTTATTCCAACTGTACAATGAATCAAAATATTTGGCGAGGTTGGAATATTAAATATCAAAAAAGCGGGCGATCATTTTGTACATTTATCCGCAACAAGACTACTTTTTAGCGTTAGTTCCTGGTACATCTTTTGAAGTGCGTAATAAAGAAAAGGTGGATGAAGTAATGTTAGCAGTAGAACTTAGAAAAGAAGCCTTACAGGCCAAAAAGTAGTAACTAGCTGATATGGCAGTAAAGAAGCTGAGGAAAAGTACCGCGTTTTACTATTTTGCTTCAGGTAATCGGTGAATTAGACAAATATATATTGTTATTTTTTCTGATGAGTATTAGCAAAATCAAAAATGGTCTATACGTTCTAAAAAAGAAGCTCTGAAAATTTTTCCAAGTTTTAGGTATTATGGATAGTTACCATTCTAAAGGAGAAGATATTGCAGATATTGTCGATTTAAAGGCAAAAGAAGCTATTTACAATCGTGCTAAAATCGCTGCTGGTGGTGATTAAAGTTAATAGTTTAAAAAACCGTATCCTCTTTTAAAGAGCGATACGGTTTTTTTTTTTGCGGTTGTAGCCATTGACAATCTGAAGTTAATTCGTTAGGTTTTTATATAGATATTTATCTATATAGGAGAAAACGAAATGAATTATGAAGAGATGACGATTGTGTTAAAGGCGTTAGGTGATCCTAACCGATTAAAAATTATTGATTTACTTTCAGGTGGGAGTTTATGTGCTTGTGATTTGTTACAGCACTTTGATTTTACTCAGCCAACATTATCTCATCATATGAAAGTGCTGGAAAAAGCTGGCGTAGTGGTGGTGAAAAAAGAGGGAATTTGGCATCATTACAAATTGACAGAGCGCTTTGTAACAGCGTTTATGCAGAGTATGCTGCAGCTATTTTCAATAAAAGAAGAGACGGTTGCTATTTATCCAAATGAAAATTGCGTCAAGGAAAGCTAAAGAAGTACAAACTGTGTCAGAGACACGCATTTTTGTAACAATGCTTTATGATGAAAGGAACAAATAAATGGTAGATGCACTTGAAATAAAAAATTTAAAAAAAGTATACAGTACAGGTGTCGAGGCCTTGCGAGGAATTGATTTGCAAGTAGCACAAGGTGATTTTTATGCCCTCTTAGGGCCAAATGGTGCTGGAAAATCCACGACGATTGGAATTATTACTTCTCTTGTCAATAAAACTTCTGGTCAAGTAAAAGTATTTGGTTATGATCTGGACAAAGAATTAGATAAAGCCAAGCAACAAATTGGGCTAGTTCCACAAGAATTTAATTTTAATCCCTTTGAAACAGTGCAACAAATTGTGGTCAATCAAGCAGGATATTACGGCGTTTCCCGTAAAGAAGCGTTAAAACGCAGTGAAAAATATTTAAAGCAATCGAATTTGTGGGAAAAAAGAAATGAGCGGGCACGAATGCTTTCAGGTGGGATGAAACGGCGCTTAATGATTGCAAGAGCATTGATGCACGAACCACGTTTATTAATTTTAGATGAACCTACTGCTGGGGTGGATATTGAATTAAGAAGAGAGATGTGGGCTTTTTTAACTGCTTTAAATGAAAGTGGCACAACAATTATTTTAACGACACATTATTTGGAAGAAGCAGAAATGCTTTGCCGAAACATTGGCATTATTCAAGCTGGTACGTTGATTGAAAATACCAGTATGAAGTCGCTTTTAGCCAAGTTACAGTATGAAACGTTTATTTTGGATTTGGCACCATCTGAACACGCTCCTGTGATAAAAGGCTATAAAGCTACCTTAGAAGACGAATTCACATTAGCTGTAGAAGTGCAGCGGGAGCAAGGAATGAATGAAATTTTTCAGCAACTAAGCGCACAAGGTATCAAAATTTTGTCGATGCGAAATAAATCCAATCGCTTGGAAGAACTGTTCTTAAAGATTACAGAAGATAAAAATGGATTGGAGGAGCATCATGTTTAGTCTATATTTTACAGCATTAAAAAGTCTTGCCGTGAAAGAAACCAATCGTTATCTGCGTATATGGGTGCAGACTTTGGTTCCACCAGTCATTACAACTTCTTTGTATTTTATTATTTTTGGCAAGATGATTGGTGGACGTATTGGGGATATGGGAGGATTTTCTTATATTGAATTTATTGTTCCAGGCTTGATTATGATGTCTGCCATTACGAGTTCTTATGCGAATGTTTCTTCTTCCTTCTTTTCACAAAAGTTTCAAAAGAATATTGAAGAATTATTGGTGGCACCAGTGCCAGCGCACATTATTATTTGGGGCTTTGTAATCGGCGGAATAGGTCGTAGTACATTAGTAGGAACGTTGGTCACGATAATATCTTTATTTTTTGTCCCCTTACATGTTCACTCTTGGTTGTTAGTGGTTTTGACCTTGCTGATGACAGCCATTTTATTTTCCTTAGCGGGTTTAATTAATGGTGTTTTTGCCCAATCCTATGATGATGTATCCATTGTGCCAACATTCGTCTTACAACCGTTAACCTATTTGGGTGGGGTCTTTTATGCGATTTCGATGTTGCCGCCTTTTTGGCAAGCAGTATCTAAAATCAACCCGATTGTGTACATGATTTCTTGTTTTCGGTATGGATTTTTAGGCACTACGGATGTATCGGTGGTATTTTCACTGCTTGTTCTAGTCCTGTTTATCGCAGTACTTTATACGGTTTGCTATTATTTAATTAGTCGTGGAAGAGGTTTACGCAGCTAATAAAATATTTTTATAGTACAAAGGGGGGTCTTGCTTTACGCAGATACCCCTTTGTCTTTTTTATGGCCGCCATTTACAATAAAAAAGTCGAAAAACTTTGCAAAAAATAACGTTTGACATAAGATGATAAAAAGGAGTGGGGATAGTGGAACAATTAAGTGACGCATTCATAATCATTGATTTACAAAATGGCGTTTGCCATGCTGAAGGCAAGCAGATTGATCATTTAGAAGAATTGGTGGTAGCAGTAAATAAGCGCATTGCGTTCTATCACACCGCAGAACTACCCATTATTTTTGTACAACACCAAGATGCTACATTACGCAAAAACTCTTTTGACTGGGAAATTCTGCCAGGAATACAAAGAGGTATGAAAAGTTACTTTGTAAATAAAACCCATGCCAATTCGTTTTATCAAACAGATTTGTCACGTATCTTGACTAAAAATAACGTGAAATCGCTAGAAATTTGTGGGGCGCAAACGGAATATTGTATCGATGCAACCATTAAGTTTGCCCACGGAATGGGGTATGATTTGCGGATGCAAAAAAACATGTCTACTACCTATGACAATGAATTTATGACAGCCACACAGACCATTACGTTTTATGAGAAAATTTGGGATGGACGATTTTTGACGTTTATTTAAATGAGGCATTTTTGCTATGGCCGTCTTAACTTGTGGTATTTTACTAAGGAGTAGACAGGGAGATTTAAAAATAAAAGCAAGCGGCCTTATTTTATGCGTGCTATTTTTTCAACGTGCTAAAAAATTTTTTCTCCTTCTTTTTTACGCGCGTTCTTTGTTTCAATAGCTTTTTTTGCTCTTTTATGTCCGGAAATATTCCGATTTTTAAAAATTTTACAAAAAAATTTGTTGACAAATAATAAAAACCTAAGTAAGCTAACAATCAATTAAAGAATTTATACGTTGAAGAGAAGAGTAGCTAAAACGAGCAGTTTCAGAGAGTCCGGCTGGTGGGAAAGGACATTGCGCAATTTAGTGAAGATGAGCTCTGAGTATTTCAAATGGTTTACGCTATTTGAACGAAAAGCAATCGTTACTTTGCCGGGTATCAACAGGTACCGTTGAGATATTATTTGTGAGAATAATATGAATAAGGGTGGTAACGCGAAAAGTCTTCGTCCCTTTGTTTGTCATAGTTTGACAAGCAAAGGGATGAAGATTTTTTTTTGTTTTTTGTCAGATTTCATCTCAAGGTAGTGAATTTTTTAAGCAAAGTAAATTTAGCAGTATCTAGATCAAGTTGAGGAGTTGGAAAGATGAAAGTGAAAAAGAGTATTTTGGTGGCAACAGGAATTTTGGCGGCATTAACATTAGCAGGGTGCACGTCAGGTGGTGCGACAAGTAAAAGCGCAAGTTCTGCAACCAAACAAGCAGCAAAACAAGAAATTAGTGTCAGTTTGCCGGCACCTTTAAGTACGCTGGATACCACGCAAACCACCGATAAAGTAACTTTTACAGTGGTACAACATTTATTTGAAGGCTTGTATCGTTTTGATGACAAGAGTCAGCCAGTTCCTGCATTGGCTCAAAAAGTTGCTATCAGTAAAGATGGAAAAACGTACACCTTCACCTTAAGAGACGACGCCAAGTGGAGTAATGGTGAAAAAGTAACAGCAAATGATTTTCTTTTTGCTTGGAAACGGTTGGTAAATCCTCAGACAATGGGACCAAATGCCTATTTATTAGATAATGTAATCAATAGTCAAGATATCCGGGAAGGTAAAAAAGCAATTGATGAGATCGGGTTAAAAGCGCCGGATGAAAAAACATTTGAAGTGCAATTAAAACAAGCCCAACCTTCCTTTTTGTCCGTGGTATCAATTGGGTGGCTAGCACCTCAAAATGAAAAATTTGTAACCGAGAAAAAAGATAATTATGCTCGTACTAGTGAAGATCTTTTATATACCGGACCTTTTGAATTAAAAGATTGGAAACAAACCGGTGACGAGTGGACATTGGTGAAAAATGATGCGTATTACGATAAAAAAGATGTCAAATTGGCAGAGGTTCACGGCTCCACTATTAAAGAAGAAAACACGGGTATTCAACTTGTAGATAGTGGTGAACTAGATTTGCAACGGATTAGTGGTCAATACGTAGAACAATTAAAAAACGATCCCCGCTTAACAACAGAAAAAGACGTAGCCAATCAATTTTTAGATTTCAATAAAAAGGCGAATAAAGCGTTAGGAAATGTGCACGTTCGAAAAGCAATTGCACTTGCAATTAATAAAGAGCAACTGGCTAAAAATGTATTAAATGACGGTGCCACACCGCTAAATGGTTTAATTCCAACAGGTTTATATAAAAATCCTGAGACAAATGAAGATTTCCGCAAGTATAGCGGTGATTACAACACGTATGACACCAAGGCAGCCAAAAGTGAATGGGACAAAGCTAAAGCGGTTATTGGCGATGAGCTGAAATTGAAATTATTAGTGACTGATGATGATAATGGTGAAAAAATTGGGGAATATTTACAAAGTCAATTACAAGAAACACTACCTGGTTTGAAAATTACGATTAATAAACAACCAAAAGTGAATTTGAATCAATCGCGAACAGACGGAAACTATGAGTTATCAGTTTCTGGTTGGATTGCAGGGTCAAGTGAATTGGATTCATACTTCAACTTATACAAAACAGGTTCCTCTTATAATTATGGTGGTTACGATAGCAAGTCTTACACGGATTTAGTCGAAAAAGCCCGCACAGTAGATGCCAATAATCCAACTGCGTTCTTTAAAGATTACAAAGAAGCAGAAAAAATATTGCTAGCAGAAGATGCAGCACAAGTTCCATTGTATCAAAGTGCTTCAAATTATTTAATCAATCAAAAAGTAAAAGGCATTGTTTTTCATGCCTATGGGGATTATTTCAATTTACGGACAGCCTCTGTAAAGTAAAGGAGTAAAAAATGAGTCAATTATTGGAAGATTTTTTGAGATACGTCAAAGTGAATACCCGTTCAGATGAAAAAGCGACTACAATTCCGACAACGCCCGGTCAAGTTGACTTGGCGTTGCAATTAAAAGAGCAATTGGAAGAATTGGGTTTACAAGAAGTAACCTATTTTGAAAAAAATAGTTTTGTGATTGGTGCTTTAAAAGGTAATCCAAAAAAGAGTGCAATTGGTTTTATTGCTCACGTAGACACGGCAGATTTTAATGCAGAAAATGTTCGTCCACAAGTGTTTCACCAGTACAAGGGGCAAGAGGTAATCTTAAATACAGAAAAAAAGATTGTTTTATCCCCACAACAGTTTCCAAATTTGAAAGATTATATAGGAGAGACACTGATTACAACGGATGGCACGACCCTTTTAGGTGCCGACGATAAGGCAGGAATTGCTGAAATCATCGATGCTTTACGTCATTTGAAACAAATTCCCTTAAAAGAGCGCGGAGATGTTTGGGTAGCTTTTGGTCCGGACGAAGAAATTGGCAAAGGGGCAGATAATTTTGAGGTGACAGATTTTCCGGTAGACTTTGCATATACTATCGACAGTGGGCGGGTTGGACATTTTGAGTATGAAACGTTTAATGCTGCCAAAATTGAAATTTCAATTGAAGGAACCAGTGTTCACCCGGGTACGGCTTATGGACAGTTGGTGAATGCGATTAAGATTGGTGAAGCCATTGACAGTCACTTGCCACAAGCAGAAGTACCGGAATTAACACAAGGCTACGAAGGATTTTATTTATTAAATAAATTCCAGGGAGATATTTCGTTTGCAGCGCTGGATTATATTATTCGAGATCACGACCATGCGAAATTTTTAGCCCGTAAAGAAGAACTCGTAGCCATTATTGCAAAATTGAATGAAACGTTTACGTATCCTCGTATTACTTATCGATTGTTTGATCAATATTACAATATGAAAGAAATAATTGACCAAGAACCGCGAGTCGTGGACTATGCACTTGCTGCCATGAAAAATTTAGGCATAAAACCAATTATTACTCCGTTTCGGGGTGGAACAGACGGCTCGAAGATTTCCTACAAAGGGATTGCTACGCCGAATTTATTCACTGGGGGTGAAAATTTTCACGGACAATATGAGTTTATTACCCTAGAAGCAATGGAAAAAGCGCGCGATACGATTATTGAAATCGTTAAAGTAGCAGCTGCAGCAGAATAATTTAGTTATTTTTGAAAATTTTTATAGCTTTTTCAATTTATTTAAACCGCTTGTTATTAATCAATTAAATAAATTAATTTGAAGTATTTTACAAATAAATTGAATGGAAAATCTGCGTTTTATCCTAGTTTTCTGAATTTTGATTGTTAGCATTTTTTTCACAGAGAAATTACTCTTTGTTTTTTGAATTATCAGAATATTTATATATATTTGTTTTTTTATGAATAAAGTGTTGCTTTTTTAATAATTATTGATTAAAATTTTCGTTAACTTCAGAAAATGTTAAATATTCTGAAAATTCAATACAAGACAAGGGGTAAAGGGAATGAAAATGAAAAAGACATCATTATTCGGTGTTATTGCTGTCTGCGGTGTTGTGTTATCAGCATGCGGCAGTAACGGCGGCACAACAGATGGCAGCAGTGCTGCAGGCGGTTCTGGTAAAGAAGCGGACAAACAAGAGTTTAGAGTATCTGTCTTACAAGAAATGCCAAGTGCTGATTTATCACTTGCAACAGACACGATTAGTTTCACTGCGTTAAACAATGTTTACGAAGGAATTTATCGGTTAGACAAAGATAGCAAGCCAGTTCCAGCAGGCGCCGCTGAAGAAGCGAAGGTTAGTGAAGATGGTTTGAAATATACAATTAAATTAAGAGAAGATGCAAAATGGTCTGACGGGGAACCTGTTAAAGCATCTGATTATGTTTTTGGTTGGCAACGGACAGTGGATTCAAAAACCGCTTCAGAGTACGCATATCTTTATGAACCAGTAGTAAATGCAGCTGAAATTACAGCCGGCAAAAAAGATAAATCTGAATTAGGGATTAAAGCAGTTAACGATTATGAATTAGAAATTACGTTAACACGTCCTACACCTTACATGGATTATTTATTTGCTTTCCCTTCATTCTTCCCGCAACCGCAAAAAGTTGTTGAAAAAAATGGCGACAAATTTGCAACAAAATCTGATCAGTCAGTTTATAACGGACCTTTTGTTTTAGCAGGGTTTGATGGTCCGGGAACAGATACAGAGTGGGAATATAAGAAAAATGATACGTATTGGGATAAAGATACAGTGAAATTAGATTCTGTTAAAGTTAGTGTTGTAAAAGAATCTTCAACAGGTTTGAATTTATTCAATGACGGCCAAACAGATGATGCAATTTTAAGTGGTGAATTAGCACAACAAAATGCAAATCAAGAAGCTTTCCAATCTGTAAAAGAAGCGCGAACTTCATACATTGAATTGAATCAACGGAAAAAAGATTCACCATTTATGAATGAAGATTTACGTCTAGCAATTTCGTACGCGATTGACCGAAATGCAATTGTAAATTCAGTATTAGGGGACGGTTCTGTTGCCTCGACTGGTTTAATTCCATCGGATATGTCTAAAAATCCTAAAACCAATGAAGATTTCACTAAAGAAGCTGGTGATTTGGTAAGTTTTGATAAGAAAAAAGCCAAAGATCATTGGGAAAAAGCGAAAAAAGCACTGGGTAAAGACAGTTTTACTTTTGATATCGTGGCTTCTGACGATGACGGCACCAAAAAAGTGCTAGAGTACTTGCAAAGTACATTGGAAGAAACGTTGGAGGGTATCAAAATTAAACCAACACCAGTACCGTTTTCTGTTCGTCTTGACCGTTCAAATAATGGTGAATTCGATATGGTATTAGGTGGATGGGGTGCTGATTATTCTGATCCATCAAGCTTCACAGACTTGTTTGTTACAGGTAATTCTTATAACCGCGGTCAATGGTCAAATGCAGACTATGACAAAGTAGTCAAAGAGTCTAACACAACAAATGCGGGTGATCCGGTTAAACGTTGGGAAAACTTACAAGAAGCAGATAAAATTATCAGCTCAACTGCTGGGGTAATTGGTGTTTACCAAAAGGCAGAAGGCCACATGATTAATCCGAAAGTAAAAGGTATCGTACACCACGCTGCCGGTGCTTCATGGGATTACAAATGGACGTATGTAACAGAATAATAAGCACAACAAAAAACGAACACTTAAAACATCATCAAACGATTAAATAGTAAAAAGAGGCTGGCACTGCCAGCCTCTTGCAACTATTTGCTTATTTTTAGAAGGTGATTGGTGTTTTAGAAATTAATAATTATTAAAAGTTATTTAGCATCAAAAAAATCAGCGATAAGACGAAAATCACGCCGGCAATTTTCAACCAGAAGCCATACACGCCATCGCCAACTTGTGATAAAGGCGTATAGTTAGCTTTTTTCTTTTGCTTTCTTCCCAGCGCTTCATGCATGGATCTTTGAAAAGTATCGAAGAAGCCAGAGGAAAAAACCCATAACAAGATGCCGACAATCAAAAAAGGTAATCCCAGCATGAAGAGGGTGTCAGATAACGTTAGAAGACTTAAATTATTTTTAACAAGCCCCCAAATGATGGCGATACCGAAGATAAGAATGGAAATAAAATAGGGACGATATTTTTTCATAGTAAACTCCTTGTTTATCCTTTTTCAACTTGTCAGATGGCGTCTTATTGCTTAAGAGCAATTCAAGTTTTCAAAGCTTTTCTTTTACTTTAGCGAATCCATTTGCCAAAGTCAAAAGAGTTTTCAAAATGGCAGCAAAGTATCATACCTTGGTTTTATCGCTTTAGTGAAATTAAATTTGCTTCTGAAAGAAAAATAAATTGTTGATTAATTTGGATTGTACACGTTTTTGTTACTGCATTTTTTATTTATTAGGAGGAGAAATAATTTGAATGACTTTCTCAAATATTTTCTAAAAAGGCTGTTTTTTATGCTGGTAACGCTGTGGTTGATTGCAACGATCACATTCTTTTTATCAAAAATGTTACCAGGGACGCCGTATACCAACGCGGAACGTTTGAGCCCAGATCAAATTGCGTTGCTAAACAAACAAATGGGTTTGGATAAACCAGTTATTGTGCAATATGGAACCTATCTGAAAAATTTACTTCAAGGTGATTTTGGAATTTCGTTCCAATTTAAGAATCAACCAGTGGCCGCGTTATTGGCTGGTCGCGTGGGGCCTTCTTTACAGTTAGGGATACAGGCAATTTTACTGGGGACTTTAATTGGAATTATTTTAGGGACAATTTCTGCTATGAAACAAAATACATGGGTGGATACGTTAGCTACTTTAATTGCAATTTTAGGTCGCTCTATTCCCAACTTCGTCTTTGCTGTTTTACTACAATATGTTTTTGCAATAAAATTACACATTTTACCAATCGCCAAATGGGAAGGTTTTGCTTATACCATTTTGCCAACTATCGCACTGGCGATGTCGCCTTTGGCTGACTCGGCTCGATTTATTCGAACGGAAATGGTAGAGGTTATGCATAGTGATTATGTAGAATTAGCACGTGCAAAAGGTCTAAGCCGTTGGGAAATTGCCTTTAAGCACGGTTTGCGAAATAGTCTAATCCCATTAATGACCTTATTAGGTCCTTTGGCAGTAGCATTAATGACAGGTTCTTTGGTAGTTGAAAATATTTTTGCTATTCCTGGTATAGGAGAGCAATTTGTAAAATCGATTACCACTAATGACTATCCTACAATTATGGCGGTAACAGTTTTGTATTCGGCAATGTTAATCATCGTCATTTTGGTTGTTGATTTATTATACGGCATTGTTGATCCACGAATCCGCGTGTCAGGAGGGAGTAAAGGCTAATGGAAAATGTAAAACCTAAATACGATACGATTGCCAAAATCCCAGCGTCAGAATTTGAGTTGTACCACGGCAGTACCATTAAAGAACGAGAAATGATCGCTGCGCCGTCTTTGACTTTCTTACAAGACTCTTGGCGGCGCCTGAGAAAAAATAAAGCAGCAGTAATATGTATGGCAATTTTGGTAGTGATTATTCTTGTCTCCATTATTTCGATTTTCTTTTCACCTCATAATCCAACCAAACAAAATGTTGCTTACATGAATTTACCGCCTCGCATTCCTGGGATTGATATCAATGGTTTAAACGGAAAAGCGATGGTGGGCGGACAATTGGTTGATAAATATGCAGCGGCAAATGTCCCGGATAATTTAAATTATTATTTTGGTACTGACGGCTTAGGTCGTGATGTTTTGAGTCGTCTGCTGATGGGGACACGAGTTTCATTATTGATTGCCTTTATTGCAGCGATGTTTGATATTATTTTTGGTGTTACTTACGGTTTAATTTCCGGTTTAAAAGGTGGCACTGTCGACACTTTGATGCAACGAATTTTGGAAATTCTTTCAGGTATTCCCAATTTAGTCGTAATGATTTTAATGTTGGTTGTTTTTGAACCAGGGATCCCGTCGATCATCGCAGCTATGGCAATCACCAACTGGATTCCAATGGCGCGGATTGTGCGGGCGCAAACATTAAAATTAAAAGATCAAGAATTTGTTTTGGCTGCTCAAACGTTAGGCGAAAGTAATTTCAAAATTGCCTTTAAACATATTTTACCCAATATCTCCAGTGTTATTATTGTACAGATGATGTTTAGTATTCCAACGGCGATTTTCTTTGAAGCTTTCTTGAGCTTCATTGGCTTAGGTTTGACACCGCCGAATGCTTCATTAGGTACAATGTTAAGCGATGGTTACAAAACCTTCCAATATCTGCCTTACCTGTTGTGGGTACCAGCAGTTACATTGTCAGTCATCATGATTGCCTTCAACTTATTAGCTGATGGTCTTCGTGATGCCTTTGATCCGAAAATGAAAGAGTGATGATGATGCCAGAAAAAGTATTAGAAGTTAAAGACTTGGAAATCTCCTTTGATACTTATGCGGGAACTGTTCGCGCAATTCGCAATGTTAGTTTTGACCTTTATAAAGGAGAGACGCTGGCGATTGTGGGGGAATCTGGTTCTGGTAAATCGGTAACCACTCGCAGTATTATGGGACTTCTAGCAAGTAATGCAAATATCGATAACGGGGAGATTCTTTTTAAAAATTCCGATATTGTCAAAAAAACGGAAAAAGAAATGCAAAAAATTCGGGGTAAGGAAATCGCTATGATTTTTCAAGATCCTATGACTTCCTTAGATCCGACGATGCCTATTGGCAAACAAGTTGCAGAGTCTTTGATTATTCACAATAAAGTCTCTAAAAAAGAAGCATTGGCTTCTGCATTAGAATTATTAAATTTAGTGGGTATTCCGAATGCCGAAAAACGTTTGAAAAACTATCCTCATCAATTTTCTGGTGGGCAACGGCAACGGATAGTGATTGCTATTGCGCTTATTTGTTATCCGGAAGTTCTTATTGCGGATGAACCAACAACAGCTTTAGACGTCACAATCCAAGCTCAAATTTTGGAATTAATGAAAGATATTCAGAAAAAAATTAATACCTCAATTATTTTTATCACCCACGATTTAGGCGTGGTAGCAAACGTAGCCGATCGGGTGGCTGTAATGTATGGTGGACGGATTGTGGAAGTCGGAACGGCAGAAGAAATTTTTTATAATCCACAGCATCCGTATACATGGGGGTTACTGGGTTCAATGCCGACTTTAGAAGGGGATGAAGAGCGCTTATATGCTATCCCTGGTTCACCACCAGATTTACTACAACCACCAACAGGGGACGCTTTTTATCCTCGAAATGAATTTGCTTTGAAAATTGATACGGAGCAAGCACCGCCTTACTTTGAAGTTTCCCAAACGCATAAGGCGGCCACCTGGCTATTGGCACCACAAGCTCCTAAAGTAACACCACCGGCAGAGATTGTCCGTCGTTGGGAAATTTTCAAAGAAAAACAAAATGCCTAAGGAGGTAGCCGCGTGAAAAAAGTTTTGTTAAACGTAAATCATTTGAAGCAATACTTCAATGTGGGGCGTAAAGATGAAGTCAAAGCAGTAGATGATATTAGCTTTCACATCTACGAAGGTGAAACCTTTGGCTTAGTGGGAGAATCCGGTAGTGGCAAATCAACAACCGGGCGGACGATTATCCGTTTAAACACACCTACTGGCGGAGAAATCGACTTTGATGGTCAAGATGTAATGAAAATTAAAGGCAAAGAAGGTTTAAAAGAATTTCGGCGCGACGTACAAATGATTTTTCAAGATCCTTATGCTTCTTTAAATCCTCGTATGAAAGTGCGGGATATTATTGCAGAAGGAATTGATATAAACGGGCTTGCGCAAGATGAAAAAGAACGCAATGCCCGCGTGGATGAGTTATTGGAAACTGTTGGTTTAAATCCCAGTCATGGCACCCGTTATCCTCACGAGTTCTCCGGTGGGCAGCGACAACGGATTGGTATTGCCCGTGCTTTAGCGGTAAAACCAAAATTTATTATTTGTGATGAGCCAATTTCGGCTTTGGATGTTTCCATTCAAGCACAAGTTGTTAATTTGTTACAAGACTTACAGGAACAGCAAAATTTAACATATCTATTTATTGCCCATGATTTATCTATGGTGAAACATATCAGTGATCGGATTGGGGTTATGCATTTAGGTAAATTATTGGAAGTCGGAACGAGCGATGCCATTTATAATTATGGTGTTCATCCTTACACAGAAAGTCTTTTGTCAGCAATCCCATTACATGATCCAGATCACGAACGTAATCGTAAACGCATCAAGTATCAACCCCAACCAGATGACGGAAAACAAAGGGGAATGCACGAAATTGCTGAAGGACATTATGTGTATTGTTCAGAAGATGAAATTCCGCTTTTTAAAGAAAAATTACAGCGGAAATTAACACAAGGTCAAGTTGAAGCTGCTTTTTAGATAAAAAAAGAGCTTTGTAGGATGGTTAACGTTTTCCTTTGTGTTCTTTGGGAATAAGTCAAAATTTCAAAAAATTTACGAAACCGATATAAATGCTAGCTTAAATCTCGTACTAACGAATTTAGAAAGTATTTTTGTAAGATTAGAAAATTTGTTAGGTCAGGTTAAGTAGGGCAAGGGGAATATTCCTACGAAAAGCCGCCACAACTGAAGGAATAATCAGTGAGGGGAGGCAGGTACCAATTAAGACATTAAAGGCTTATAGATTTGCGCTTTATCCTGACGAAGCCCAAAAACATTTTTTTATTCAGACTTTTGGCTGCGTTCGTTTTACGTATAATATGCTGTTAACACTACGACAGCAAGAAAGTGGCAAAACTGTTGAAGAACGTACTTCAGCACGTTTACAAAAACAGAAGATGACGCCAGCTAAGTTAAAAAAAGATTATCCTTTTTTAAAAGCAACAGATAGCTTAGCTTTGGCTAATGCACAGCGTAATTTGGAAAAAGCTTTTCAAAATTATTATCGCGGTCGTGCCAGTTATCCCAAGTTAAAAAGTAAGAAAAGTGCTTGGCAGTCGTATACGACGAATAATCAAGGACATACTATTTACCTAGCAGAAGACGGTTTGAAGCTTCCTAAGTTAAAAAGCAAAGTTTTAGTGCATCAACATCGCAGCGTTGCAGGGAAAATTCGTTCAGCAACTATTTCAGCTAAAAATCGGCAAGAATTTTATGTTTCTTTATTATGTGAAGAAGACATTCCGGCATTACCCAAAACGGGCAGTGAAATTGAAATTGCCTACGATCCAACAGGCTTGGTGGTGACGAATAAACCTATTGTGGGGATACCCACCTTTTGCCAAACCCAAGTTCTAGAAAAACTAAAAAAAGCGCAACGCCGACTTAGTTGTCGGGCTAAGAGTGCGCAACGCCGCAATGCTAAACTAGAACAAGCGAAAAACTATCAAAAGCAAAAATCCCAGGTGCAACAATTGTATATTCACAAGCTGAAACAAAAAGAGGATTTCACCGAACAACTTTCTATTGCTCTTTTGCGCCAGTTTGATTGTATTATTATCACAAAACCACCAGAATTGCGGGAGAATAAAGAAAGCAAAGCGGCTAAAACCGTAAAAAAAAGTAAACACACCACTGTTTTCCCAAGTTTTGAGGATAATTTTACTTTAAGTGATTGGAATCGGTTGCTTTTAAAATTAAAATATAAGGCCGAGTGGTATGAAAAAGAGCTGGTTTTTATTTGTCCTACTAATGGAAAATAAAACTGGCGCAGGAAGTCTAGCGCACTTTCTTTATAATGAATTGATTTAAACTGATTTAATCAAGTGTTTGCCAGCGAAATACGTTACAAAAAGAATAACTATTTTTGTAAAACTGGAAGGAGCTCCAGGGTTCGCCTTGGGTATATAAAAAGTGTTGACACTTTTGTTTCTAGGAATCCGCTCACTAATTATGATTAACCATTCCGGCTTCTTTTAAAGAAGCAATAAAAGCTCTAATACAAGGGAGAAGACCTTGGCTTAGGGCTTTTTATTTTGCTTATAAAAAGGCAAATCCAGTCTGAAATATTTGTAACCGCTTATCATTTCAAAAAAATAGCAATGTATCGTATCCTTTTTATATGGAAGAAAAAGGAGGGACACACATGCAAGAACCTAACTTAAAAGATCCACGTTTGATTTATTCTAGTAAAACAGCTGCTGATAATCAAAAGACGCCTGCTACGCAAAAGAATATGCCTGAAAAACCCGACTGTGGTGAAGAAAGCTATGTTGGACATGCCCGCTTATTGAATCGTCGCGTTTTAATTACAGGTGCAGACTCAGGTATCGGGCGTGCAGCCGCGATTGCTTACGCACGTGAGGGAGCAGATATTGCGCTGCATTTTCTCCCTGGGGAAGAAAAAGATGCTGAAGAAGTTGTTTCCTATGTCAAAAAAGCTGGGCGAAAAATCACCTTACTGCCATATGATTTGCGGGATAAAAATGCTCCAGCAAAAATTATTGCAAAAGCTGTGGCCGACCTGGGAGGATTAGATACTTTGGTTTTAAATGCGGCACAGCAAATCTACGAAAAAGATATTGAAAAAATGCCAATGCAACAAGTTTATGATACGTTTCAAGTGAATATTATTTCGATGTTTGCTATCGTGCAAGCGGCGCTACCGCATTTAAAAGCTGGTAGTGCCATTATCACCACCACTTCGGTTCAAGCATTTGACCCAAGTCCACATTTAATGGATTATGCAGCGACGAAAGCGGCGATTGCAAGTTTTACTGTTAGTTTAGCTAAGCAATTAGCCAAAAAAGGGATTCGTGTAAATGGTGTAGCTCCTGGACCTATTTGGACCCCGCTACAATTAGACGAAGGTCAACCTCAAGAAGATTTACCAGATTTTGGGGATGATAGCTTGTTGGAAAGACCTGGCCAGCCAGTAGAACTTGCGCCTGTCTATGTCTTTTTAGCTTCAAATGAAGCCAGTTATGTGACAGCCCAAATTTATGGTGTCACAGGTGGCCAAGCCATCAATTTATAAACGAGTAACAAATGAGCAGTCTTACTAGACTGCTCATTTTTTTCTAAAATAAAAAATAGATTGCAGAAAAAAGATGAAAATAAGCCGTTTTGTTTTTAAAATTTCTCAGAAGACGGTATGCTAATAGTAGGAAAAGAAATGCAATTATTTAAATGCAACATAAATTTTAAGGAAAGAAGTGAGTAGAATGGGTTTAATTTGGTCATTAATCGTTGGTGGTGTCATTGGGGCAATCGCAGGAGCGATTACAAATAAAGGTGGTTCAATGGGAATTATTGCAAATATTGTAGCAGGTTTGGTAGGTTCTGCCCTTGGGCAATCTATTTTGGGAAATTGGGGGCCTTCTTTAGCCGGTATGGCAATTATTCCTTCTATTGTTGGCGCAGTGATCTTAGTGGCAGTTGTATCATTCTTTTTTGGTAGAAAAGCCTAAAGTGAAAAAGCTTCATAATAAAGTTAACATAAAGTTAACGCATTTTTACTTTTTGTCAGTTTGTGTCGCGCGGATTGAAATTTTAAGTTTATCTTAAGGCCAGACTGCTAGTATTTTTTTGTTAACTGCGTTTTCTTTTGTTATAAACCGGAGGCAATACCGCCTTTAATTGCTTTTAAATTGGATGAGAACAGCTTTTTAGAAGCAGCCTTTATGCAGAAATAATAAGAAGCAGTTGGGAATCTCCTCCCAGTTGCTTCTTATTTGTGTTGATGTGGTTTGGTTTTATAAGCGGATGTTTTGACGATAAAAATATTTAAGAATAGACTCATGAAGTACTACCAAATAAGCAAGATTGGGAGATGATCGTTATGATCAAAAAAGTAATTATTGGTGGTTTTGCGGCAGTTTCATTGAGTCTATTATTAGCAGGTTGCGGCACAACTAAAACAGATTCAAGCCAACAAAAAGCAGATGAAAGTACGGCAATGAGTTCAAGTACTTCAATGTCTAGTGCAGCTAAGATGCAATATCAAGCTGGTGAAATTATTGGAAATTATAATAGTGATGATAAAAAAGTTCTTGGCGCAACACGTCCAGGTGAAACAGTAGAATTCAAAGTTCCGGTTTCTGACAAAGAAGAATACTTACACTTTGCCTTTATGCATGCAGCTTCAGGTGAAAAAGGATGGTATTTTGCACCAAAATCTGAAGATGGTATTTCATTAAATAAAGATACCTTTAAAGATAATATGACAATGGATATTACTAAAGATGTCGCATTGTTTGCTGCACCAAATGAAACAACCGCTATGATGGTTTCAAAAGATGACGGTTCCTTGAAATATGGGGATAGCGACAAATTTATGCAAGCAACAGTAGCATTGAAAGATGATATGTATGTTGTAACTATTAAAAACATTTCTGCAGGAGACATGGAAACACCATTTTCATCTGGTGTATGGGGAGTAACAGATACCAAAGAAAAAGGTTTTGACCACATGGCTTCAAAAGAATTGTCTACGCTCGCAACATCTGGACACCGTGATGATTTGTACAAAAAAGTTTCTGATAAATAATTTGTTCAAGTTCATTAATGGAAAAATGAAATAAAAAGTAAAAAATGACCTCGTGTGTTAAACCGAGGTCATTTTTTTTAATGTAATTTAACAACAAAAGTTTCGTATGGACGCAGTGTTAATTGCTCTAATTTACAATACGTAGAAGGATAGTTTGTGATAATTGTTTGTTTTGCTGTATAAGGCAGAGAAAGTGTTTGCTCTGAAGCAGAAAAATTGGCACAAATCAGCCAAGTTTCACCTTGATAGCTGCGCGTATACGCAAAAATAGTCTCAGCGGTATTCAGTAAATGATAATCGCCCCAGACAATTAATGGCTGCTCTTTTCTTAAGCGGATTAGCTTTTGGTACGTATAAAAAATAGAGTTTTTGTCTTGCAAGCACGCTGCGGCATTAATGGTAGTGTAATTGGGGTTAATAGGATACCACGGGGTTACGTTTGCAGTGGTAAATCCCGCATGTTGCGCTGCGCTCCACTGCATTGGAGTACGCGCATTATCTCGTCCCTTGGTATTAATTGCCTGCCAAATTTTTGCTGTTTTGGTGTTGTTTGCTCGTTCTTTTGTATAGTAGTTTATACTTTCAATATCGTCTAATTGCTTGATGTCACTTACTTCTTGGTTGGTCATCCCCAGTTCTTCCCCTTGGTAAATAAAAGGTGTTCCTTTCATCATGTGAAGCAAAATTGCCAGCATTTTACTACTTTCAACCGGATAGCAGTCGGGATTGCCCCATCGAGATAAAATTCGAGGCTGATCGTGATTGCTCCAAAATAAACTATTCCATGCTGTGGCAGGCAATTGGGTTTGCCAGCGGGATAAAACGGTTTTTAGTTCGCTTACGTCGAGTTTTTTCAAATTCCATTTTGAAGTTTGTGGAACCTCATCCAGTGCCATATGCTGAAATTGAAAAACCATCGACAATTCTTTGCGATTAGGATCAGTGTACAAAGGGGCGGTTAATGGGGTGACGCTCCCTGTTTCTCCAATCGTGACGACATCTTTTTCTGCTAAAACTTCACGATACATTTCTTGTAAATAAGGATGTAGCAAAGGACCATCGCCAATAATTTTTTGATCAGGTATTTTGCCGATTAATTCAATCACATCCAAACGAAAGCCGCCAACTCCTTTTTGCAGCCAAAAATTCATGATTTGCCAAACTTCTTTTCTAACCGCAGGATTTTCCCAATTTAAATCCGGTTGCTCTTTTGCAAATAAATGAAAATAATATTCTTTTCTTTCAGGAACGTATTCCCAGGCAGAACCTCCAAAAAAAGAATTTAAGTCATTGGGTAAACCTTTTTTATCAGAGCGAAAAATATAATAGTCTTTGTAATGTGGATCTCCTGCCAAAGCTTTTTTAAACCAAGGATGCTCACTGGAAGTATGATTGACCACTAAGTCCATGATGATCTTAATGCCCATGTTATTAGCTGCTGTAATTAATTCTTCCATATCTTCCATCGTCCCAAATTCTGGCATAATAGCGCAGTAATCACTCACGTCATAACCGTTGTCGACATTGGGTGAAGCAAAAACGGGTGAGAGCCAAATCGCATCGATACCCAATTCTTTTAAATAAGGTAAGCGCGCGGTAATCCCGTTAAGATCGCCAATGCCATCATGATTACTGTCTTGAAAACTGCGGGGATAAATTTGATAAAAAACACTTTGTTGCCACCATTTTGAAGTCATTATAAAACTCCTTCCAAATAAATATAAATTTAGTGAAACGTTTTTCTTGTTTGGTGAAATATTTTCAGCTAAATTTTAACATGAAAAAGTTTAAAAGGTGTAAATTTATTAAAATATTGTCATTTAACTTTTGATAAATGCTTATTTAAAGCCGTTTATAAGCGTATTAGAAAGTTTTTTTATAGAAAAATGTAGAAAACGGTTGCAAATTAAACGATGGCGTTATATACTCTGATCGTAGAAACGTTTCACCAAAAATGAAATACGGAGGAAGAAAGATGAAGATTTCGAAAAAGCTTTGTTTATTGGGTGTAACAGCAGCAATGACTTTGGGTGTTCTAGCAGGCTGTGGGTCAGGTTCAGGCGGAAATTCTGCTAAAGATGACAAAGTCTTAAATATTTGGGGCATGGGAGAAGAAGTGAAGCAATTATCTAAAATGACAGATAAATTCACTGATGAAACTGGAATTGAAGTAAAAATACAGTCGATTCCATGGTCAAATGCCCATGACAAATTGTTAACAGCCGTTGCTTCTAAAAGTGGCCCAGATGTTTTACAAATGGGAACAACTTGGATGCCGGAATTCCAAAAAGCTGGCGCTCTAGCAGATATGAGCAAGTACATTGAAAAATACGATAACTTAAAAGCTGAAAACTTCTATCATGGTTCTGTTGAAACAACAAAATTTGACGACAAATATTACGGCATTCCGTGGGCAGCTGAGACCCGCGTACTATTCTACCGTACCGATGTTTTAGAAAAAGTTGGTTACAAGGAAGCACCAAAAACGTGGGAAGAATTAGAAGATGCGGCTAAAAAATTAGCAGCTCGTGGGGATGATAAATACGGCATTAACGTCGATAGTAAAGAACAAACATTAGGCTTTATGTTCGCCCGTCAAAATGGTTCACCGTTATTAGAAGATGGCAAACCTGTTTTTAATCAAAAACCTTTTGTTGACGCTGTTTCTTACTTGAATGACTTTATCCAAAAAGGCTACTCACCAAAAGAAGATTTAGGTTTAGATGTATCGCAAACATTCTCTGGTGATGATGCTATGGTACCAATGTTTATCAGTGGTCCTTGGATGGCAAAAACAGTGAAAGATACAGTGAAAGATGTAGAGGGTAAATGGGCAATCGCGACATTACCGAAAAAAGAAAATAACACTTCTTCAATGGGTGGTTCAAACTTAACAATTTTTGAATACTCTAAGAAAAAAGATGATGCAGCGAAATTCATCGAATTTATGGCACGTCCTGAAAATCAATTAGAATGGATGAAATTAACAGATGCCCTACCAACAGCTTTAAAAGCTTGGGAAGATGAATCTTTAAAATCTGATCCAGTTTACAGCGTCTTTAATGAACAATTGCAAAACTCTGAACCAATGCCTTTAATTCCTGAATTTGAAGAAATCGCGCAAAACTACTTGAAACACTTCGAACAAATCTATCTTGGTGGCGCCGACGTTCAAAAAGAAATGGACGCTTTCAATCAAGAATCAGAAGCTACTTTAAACAAATAAGTGTGGTGTAAAAATTTAACATCTAAAAAGAGTTAAATTGTGTCCACCAATTTTCTAGGAGTGGTCCAAAAGTCCAGTTTGGACTTTTAACCACTCCTTCCTTTTGTCAATTAATCCAATTTACAAAATTATTTTGAAGGAGGCGCTTCCATTGCGAAAAGCCAAAACCACCAAAGCACCTTATCTTTTCATTGCTCCAGCCCTGATTTTACTTTTGCTATTTTCTATTATTCCTATTTTTGTTGCATTTTTTATTAGTTTTACTGATATGAGTCTTGTTGGGCTCGCCGACTGGTCACAAATTAAATTTGTTGCATTTAAAAACTATCAGGATATTGTTTTGGATCCTATTTTTCTAAAGAGTATAAAAAATACGCTTTTTTACGTGGTATTTGGGGTACCGGTTGTTATCGCATTGTCGATGGGACTGGCCTTAATGATTAATTTTGGGAAAAATAAAATCTTTTCTGCTTTTCGGATGATTTTTTATACACCAGCCATTACCAACGTGGTAGCGGTGGCAGTTGTTTTTGCGTATTTATATAATCCAAGTTTTGGTTTCTTGAATTATTTGCTATCTCTGTTACACATTGATGCAGTTCCATGGTTAACTAATCCGGTTATGGCAAAAGTTTCTTTGATTATTCTAGGTGTTTGGCGGGCAGTTGGTGCCAATATGTTGATTTTCTTAGCTGCTATTCAAGGAATTCCCAAAGAATTGTATGAAGCGGCTTCGTTAGACGGCGCTTCTAAACGGCAGCAAATGTGGTACATTACGATTCCATCTTTACGTTTTTCAACGTTCTTTGTCACCGTGACAACTTTAATTGGTTGGTTGCAGTTCTTCGAAGAACCATTTGTTTTAACCAATGGTGGACCGCTAGATTCAACGACTTCTGTTGCCTTATTTATTTACCGCAACGGGTTCCAATTAAGTAAGTTCGGCTATGCCGCAGCAGGTTCATTCATTTTATTTGCGGCAATCATTATCGTGACATTGCTACAATTTAGAATGCAACGCAAAAATGCAGAAAATCAATTATAAGTGAGGTAATCAGAGATGACAAAAGAAATGCAAAGTAACCGTCGTGCCAAAATTGCAATCGGGATTGCCTTAGCCATTGGTGCGATTATTTGGATGATTCCTTTTGTATGGATGATCCTTTCTTCTTTTAAAACAGATGCGGAAATTATGCAGTTTCCTCCGAAAATTTTACCCGAACATTTTTCTATGGATAACTTCAAAGAGTTATTTGGCGCTTTTAACTTTATCGTATATTTGAAAAATACGTTAATCGTTGTAGCCTTTTCGTTTTTAGGAATGTTCTTTAATGCGATGGCAGGATTTGGTTTTGCCAAATATAACTTTAAAGGGCGCGAACCTTTGTTTTACTTAGTTTTGGCTACTATGATGATTCCTGGTCAAGTAACCATGATTCCGGTCTACCTAATTATGAACTCTTTAAAATTAACCAATACTATGGCAGGGATTATTTTGCCGGGGTTGGTGGGAGCGTATGGTATTTTCTTATTCCGTCAATTTGCTTCAGCTATTTCAAATGAACTTTTAGAAGCTGCTCGCTTAGATGGCGCAAGTGAATGGTATATCTTCACCAGAATTGTGTTACCTATTTCCAAACCTGTTTTGGCAGTCCAAGGAATCGCCACATTTATCGGTGGTTGGAATTCATTCTTATGGCCATTAATTATGGCAAACGACGAAAAATATTATACCTTATCAGTTGGTTTGCAATTACTAAAAGGGCAATATGCCAATAATTACTCCCTACAAATGGCCGGTTCAACTTTCATGGTTGTCCCAATTTTAATCATCTTCATGTTCTTACAAAAATATATCTTGGAAGGCTACAACGTTTCAGGAAATAAATAAAAAATGCACCAGCTAAAGGAGGATGCAGCAATGGAACAGGCAAAATTAACTGCATTGGTACAAGAAATGACATTGGCTGAAAAAGTCGATCAGCTTTTACAATTGGCTGCCGATTTTTACTCACAGGCCGCCGAAGAAAAAACTGGTCCCATGACTGAAATGGGCTTAACTGATGAAAATATTCAAAATGCCGGTACGATTTTAGGCTTATCAGGAGCAAGTGAAGCCAAACGCATTCAAAAAGAATACATGGAAAAAAATCGATTAGGTATTCCTACCTTGTTAATGGCTGATATCATCCACGGTTTTCGAACGATTTTTCCAATTCCATTAGGTATTGGGAGTAGTTGGGATTTAGCGGCAGCAGAAGAAATGGCGCAAGTTTCCGCCAAAGAAGCCGCGGTTTCTGGTTTACACGTGACCTTTTCTCCGATGGTTGATTTGGTTCGCGATCCACGTTGGGGTCGCGTGATGGAATCGACAGGCGAAGATCCTTACTTGAACGCTCGTTTTGCAGAAAGCTTTGTGAAAGGCTATCAAGGCAATGATTTAAAAAATGATTTCACGCGCGTAGCTGCTTGTGTCAAACACTTTGCAGCATACGGGGCTGCTTTAGCTGGTCGGGATTACAATACAGTCAATATGTCTGAAAGACAGTTGCGGGAAAGTTATTTGCCAGGTTATAAAGCTGCATTAGATGCAGGAGCTAAATTAGTAATGACTTCCTTTAATACCGTTGACGGCATTCCTGCTACAGGAAATAAGTGGTTATTCAGAGAAGTTTTGCGTAAAGAATACGATTTTGATGGTGTGGTGATTTCAGACTGGGGTGCGGTAAAAGAATTGATTCCCCATGGAGTTGCCGCAGATGAAAAGCAAGCTGCCCAACTAGCCATTGAAGCGGGCGTCGATATTGAAATGATGACGACTTGTTATACGCAATATTTAGCCGAATTAATTGAAGAAGGCAGTGTCGATGAAGCGTTATTGGACGAAGCAGTTTTACGTATTTTAGAATTGAAAAACGACTTAGGATTGTTTGAAAATCCATATCGTGGTGCAAGTGTGGAAGCCGAAAAAGTAATTTTATCACCAGCACACCGCCAATCTGCCCGCGAAATTGCGCAAAAATCAATTGTTTTGTTAAAAAATGAAGAAAATATCTTACCGCTAAATGCTGCTGAAACGATCGCAATTATTGGACCAGCGGCTGGAAGCCAAGATGTTTTAGGAGCTTGGTCTTGGCAAGGGAAAATGTCAGAAGCAGTCTCTCTTTTAGCAGGTGCCAAAGAATATAGTGAACATTTGTTGGTCGCCAAAGAAGAATTTGATTACTTTAATCCAAGTGACGAAGCAATTAATGAAGCCATTTTACTCGCGGCAAAAGCCGACAAAGTTGTTTTAGCTTTAGGAGAAACAGAGTGGATGAGTGGGGAAGCGGCTAGCCGTAGTGATATTACGCTACCACCGGCACAAATTGCCTTGTTTGAAGATATCAAAAAAGTAAATGCCAACATTATTGTAACGTTATACAATGGTCGCCCGCTAGATTTGAATGGTATTGGAGAAGCCAAAGCCATTGTGGAAGCGTGGTTTGCCGGAACAGAAGCAGGCAATGCCTTAGCTGATATTTTATGGGGAGCTTATAATCCGACTGCGCGACTTTCCATGTCATTTCCAGAAAATGTTGGTCAAGTCCCAATTTTTTACAATTGTGATAATACGGGGCGTCCCTATGAGAGTGCACCGAATGAAAAATATGTTTCAAAATATTTGGATGTCTCTAATTATGCGAAATATCCTTTTGGTTTTGGCTTAAGTTATAGCCAATTTTCTTACCAAGACGTCGTGATTGACCAGACAGAGTTAACACCAGAAAACGAAATTCTAGTTACAGTGACAATCACAAATGAAAGTGAACGAGCAGGCAAAGAAACGGTACAATTGTACATTCAAGATTTAGTCGGAGAAGTTGTCCGTCCAATAAAAGAATTAAAAGCTTTCCAACAAGTTGATTTAAAAGGCAGAGAAAGTCGCAAAGTTTCCTTTACCATTACAGAAGACATGCTGCGTTATGTTCACTCAAATCAACAAACTACAAGTGATAGTGGTGCCTTTTTAGCAATGGTGGGGCCAAACAGTCGTGATGTAACAGCAGTAAAATTTAATTTAGTGAAGTAGGGAGTCAAAACGATGAAGCAAATCATTTTAAAAGGTAAAGACGTCCAAGCGGCGTTTTTACCTACGGGGGATTTATACGCACTGACGAGTAATGAAATTATGATTAATCAATTAAACGGCAATGCCTTAGACGGCAGTGTCAACCAAATTTATTTACGAATCTTTGGTGAAAAAATTACGGCTATCCCTTTAATTGGTTCAAATACTAACAGCACGTTTGCACAAAGTGAAAACGGCGTAACGTGGCAAGGTAGTGTTGAAGGAATTTCTTATCAAGTAGATTTTACTTTAAGTCAAAAAGATATTTGGTTTTGGAGCGTAACGGTAAAAGGTGAAGGACAAGTTGTCGATATCGTTTTTGGCCAAGATTTGGGGAATGCCGCCAAAGGTGCAGTGCAATCCAATGAAGCTTATATGTCCCAATATGTTGACCACAAAGTAACACAACAAGAAAATGGTTATGTAATTACTTCCCGTCAAAATCAACCACAAGGCGGAGAATTTCCCGTCGTTGAACATGGGAGTTTAACGAAAAACCGTGGCTTTTTAACAGATGGTTATCAATTCTTTGGTACTAGCTTCAAAACAACCGCAGTACCGCAAGCTTTAACCATTGATCAATTTGAAAATGAAGTGTATCAATATGAGTTTGCTTATCCGGTATTACAATCTGAAAAGATGACGTTACAAGGCACAGATTCTGCCATTTTTTATGGTGGTTTCCAAAAAAATCAGCCAGAAGCTATAAAGACGGCGATTTTTTCCAAAGATGAAGTAGAAGCTGCTTACGTTAAGCCAACCATTTTAGCTTCTATACCAGAAAAAATTAACGCTAAAAAATTGGGAGCACCTTTAACGGGGCGTAAATTAACGACAGCTGAAATTGACGTGCTCTTTCCGGAAAAAGAACAAGTTGAAACAGATGAGACAGAAGTATTATCTTTTTTCACACCTAATTATCATCATGTCGTTTTACAAGCAAAAGAAGAACAAATGGAACGGACTACCGGTCATATTTTATTAAGTGGCACGGACTTAACTGTTGATAAACCACTTTTAGCAACCACAGCTTATATGTACGGAATTTTCAATTCACAAGTGGTACTAGGCAACACTTCTATGAATAAATTGATGAGCAATAGTCGTAACAGTTTAAATGTTTTAAAACATTCTGGTCAGCGTTTGTACGTTAAAGTTGACGAAAATTGGCGTATTTTGACGATGCCTTCTGCTTTTGAAATGGGCTTAAATTCGGCTACGTGGTATTACCAATTAGAGGACGATTTATTGACGATTACGACTTATACACTAGCTGATGGTCGTGAAATTCGTTTGAATTGCCACAGTGGGATTGGGAAAAATTATACTTTTGCTTTAACGAGCCATCTGTTGATGGGCGCTACAGAAACACCGACTTATCAAATGACGCAAAATGGCAACCAAATGACGATTAAACCAGCAGCAGACTCACCAGTAAACAGTGAATATCCAGAGTTAACTTATTATATGACAATGGATACCGAATTTACTGTGACAGATGAACGTCTCTTTGGGGTAGAATCTTCTGACTTGCAAGTTGTAGTTTTAGAAGCTGTGTCAGGTTTTGAAAGTAGTATTCAAGGGACATTGACTGGCGCTGATTTTGTTGCAACCCAAACCGATTTGATTGCAGAAGATGAAGCGTATGTGACGTTTATTGACAGCTTGTTACACAATTTTAAATTGGAACATGAAACAGTGGACGTTAGCAGTATGAATTATTTGAGTCGCTGGTATGTTCACAATATGCTCGTTCATTATTTATCTCCGCATGGGTTGGAGCAATACGGGGGCGCTGCCTGGGGGACGCGGGATGTTTCCCAAGGACCTACTGAATTTTTCTTTGCGGTTAATCGTCTTGAAGTTGTAAAAGATATTATCAAAAAAGTCTATGCCAACCAATTTGATGATGACGGCAACTGGCCACAATGGTTTATGTTTGATCGTTATGAAACACAAAAAGCTGATGAAAGCCATGGGGATGTCATTGTTTGGCCCATGAAAATTGTCGCGGATTATTTAGCAAAAACAGCAGATCACAGTATTTTGCAAGAAGAATTACCGTATACTCGCCGCAGTGATTTTCATAAAACAGCCGAACGTTATACGTTATTTGACCACTTGAAAAAAGAAATTCAGTATATCGAGGAGAATTTCTTGGCAGGAACGTATTTATCTTGTTACGGAGATGGCGATTGGGACGATACTTTACAACCTTATGACAGTCGTTTGAAAAAACATATGGCATCTAGTTGGACAGTTGCTTTAACTTACCAAGTGTTAAATAAACTCAGCGCTGTTTTAGCGCCAGTCGATAAAGATTACAGTGACCACTTGGCTCAACTTGTCCTAGGTATTAAAGCTGACTTTAATAAGTATATGTTAGCCACTGACGTTATTCCTGGTTTTGTTTATATGGAAGAAGATGGCACTCCGGAACTAATGATTCATCCAACTGACAAAAAGACCGGCATTCAATACCGCCTATTGCCAATGACCCGCAGTATGATTGCGGAATTATTAACACCAAAACAAGCCCAAGATCATTTGGCTGTGATTAAAGAAAACTTGCAATTCCCAGATGGTGTGCGCTTGATGAATCGTCCAGCCCAGTATGCTGGGGGCGTGAGTACCAACTTTAAACGGGCGGAACAAGCAGCAAACTTTGGTCGCGAAATTGGTTTGCAATACGTTCATGCCCACATTCGTTTTACCGAAGCAATGGCAAAATTAGGTAAGGCAGATGAAACCTGGCGTGCGCTACAAACCATTAATCCCATCAATTTAAAAGAGCGGGTAAAAAATGCTAAATTACGCCAAGCGAATGTTTATTTTAGTAGTTCTGATGGCGATTTCAAAACAAGATATGAAGCGCAGGAAAACTTTGGTAAACTAAGAGATGGAAGCGTTGACGTGAAAGGAGGCTGGCGCATTTATTCTAGTGGACCGGGAATTTACTTAAATCAATTGTTAACCAATGTCTTAGGCCTACGAGAAGACAGTGAAACAATCGTCTTAGACCCCGTTTTACCGCCAGAACTTGAAGGTCTGAAAGTAAATTATGTCCTGGATAATGCACCAGTTACCATTACCTTTTACGCAGTAGCAGAGAATGAGCGTAAAGTAGTAATCAATGATAAAGTGGTAGAAACAAAATTAGAAGCTAACCCATATCGTACCGGTGGCTTTGTCATAAACAAAAAAGATTTCAAAGAATACATGAAACAAGGCAATCAAATTGCTATTTATTGTTAATTGATAAAAAATTTTTGACAATGCGTTAGAAAAAGCTAGCGCATTGTCAAAATAAAATAGAAAAAAATTTTACATAGCATTTAGCTGAATGGTAGAAAAAGAAGAATAGGAGCGTAAGGCACATGGTTGGTATTAAAGATATAGCAAAAGCCGCAGGGGTATCAATTTCAACGGTTTCATATGCTTTAAACGGCAGCAACAAAGTAACAGAACAAACCCGCCAGCGGATTATGGCAATTGCCAGTGAGCTAAACTATGTTCCCAACATGGCCGCCCGCACTTTAAAAAGACAACAAACAAACATTATCGGTGTTTATTTAGCCGATTATGCTGGGAGTTTTTACGGTGAATTATTAGACGGGATTAAACGGGGACTAGCGGCTTATGATTATGAAATGATTGTTTGTAGTGGGCAAAAATCACACTTGTTCATTCCAGAACGAATGGTAGATGGGGCAATTATTTTGGATTGGACTTTTAAAACCGAAGAAATTGAGATGCTCGCAAATCGCGGACATCAAATGGTTGTTTTAGACCGTGAAATTGCCAACGAAAATATATCTCGAGTTTTATTAGATAACAAAGGTGGTGCGACCTTGGCAGTAGAGCGTTTGGTTGCAGCAAAGACCAAACATGTTTATCTAATAACCGGTTCAATGGGTTATGACAACGAACAACGACTTTTGGCAAGTACAAAAGAACTGACACGTTTTGGGATTGGTTATGATTTATTGGAAGGAAATTTTACAGAACCTTCTGGCTATGCCGCAGCGGAAAAAATAGCCGAAAAAATCGATCAAGGACAAGCGCAACTGCCAATTGATATTTTCTCCTTTAATGATGAAATGGCAGTGGGGATTTACAAATTTTTTGCCAAACGACCAGAAAAGATCGGACAAGATATTCGCATTGTCGGTTTTGATAATATTGAAATCAGTTCATTTTTAACCCCACGACTGGCTACTATTGCCTATTCCAAACATCGGTGGGGTATGGTTGCCGCTGAAAAAATTATTCGCCTGATTCAAGGAGAAGAAGTTGAAGACGAAGCGATTTATACCACGTTTGTTCCCGGTGTTTCATTAGGCTAGAAAAAGACGCCAAGTAAAAAATTTCCAAGTAAGAATCCGTTTACTTGGAAGTGTTTACTTGGCGTCTTTTCTAGTTACCCGCGTGTAATTTACCGCATTATTGATAAAATTGTGTTGTCACAATTAAAAAAGGAGTTTTTTTTATGACAATTTGTAAAATGAATTTTAAATCCCAAGTGTTAGATTTAAGTACTAGTGTGAATGTCTACCTGCCAGATATGGTGGTAAACGTAGCAAAAGCGCCAGTCCTTTATTTATTACATGGCTGGTCAGATGATTGCAACGCTTGGTTGAATCAGACGAATTTGGCACGCCAAGCCCAAAAATATCCCTTTGTTATTGTGATGCCACAAGTGGGTTTAAGCTATTATACGGATATGGTTGCAGGCGGGGATTATTTCACCTTTTTAACCCAAGAATTACCACAAAAAATCTGCCAATGGTTTCAAATTATGCCTAAAAAAGAAAACACGTTTGTCGCCGGACTTTCTATGGGCGGATATGGTGCATTTAAATGGGCACTCACCTATCCCGAGCAATTTTGTGCTGCCGCTTCACTTTCAGGAGCATTAGATGTTGTGAATATATGGCGTAAAAGACCAGAACGCCAAAAACATCTTGTGGCTATTTTTGGGGACTTACAGAAACTTAAAGACAGTCAAAATGATTTATTTACCTTGCTGAAAAGACAAGAGCTAGTAGAAAAATCTTGTGATACGTTTTTTTTACAAATGTGTGGGACTGAAGATTTTGTTTACGCTGATAACCAACGTTTTTTACAAGTAGCCAAAAAAACTTTGCGCAATTTTGAATACCAAGATGGTCCCGGAGAGCATAACTGGGATTATTGGGAAGCGGCGATTGGAATTGTTTTGCAGCGTTTTGTAGAGATTTATGCGAAATAATAAAAATTTACTCTGACCAAATTATTTGTGTCAGAGTTTTTTATCTTAAAAATAAACTAGAAAAATTTCCTATCCTTAGGAAAAATATCAGTTTGAAAGCGGATACCAAGCTAGCTAAACTAAGTGTGTACAAAAGAGAGGGGAATGGTAAATATGGCAAAAAACATTTTATTAATTTGTGGATCGGGAGCATCAAGTGGTTTTATGGCTGCTTCAATTAGAAAAGCAGCAAAAAAACGTGGAGAAGAAGTAACGGTAAAAGCAGCAAGTGAATCACAGTTGGATGAGCGAATCAATGAGATTAACTATCTTCTAATCGGCCCCCACTTATCTTATATGTTGGATGAATTAAAATTACAGACTAAAGGAAAAGATGTAAAAGTAGCTGTTATTCCGCAAACAACATACGGAACTTTAAATGGTGATAAAGCATTGGACTTAATTCTAAGTATGGAGGGTTAGACAATGATGAATAAAATTATGGACTTTATGACGAATAAATTCGCGCCAAAAGTTAATAAGGTTGTTAAAAATCCGTGGGTATCGGCGATTCAAGATTCTATTATGGCGGCCTTACCATTAGTGTTTGTCGGGTCATTGGTGACAGTTGTCTCGTTATTAAAAAATATATTTAGTGGACTGCCAGATTTTTCGATGATCAGTAATTTTTCTTTTGGGATGTTTGGTTTAGTAGTTTCATTTTTAATTCCTTATTACTTAATGGAGAAAAAAGGAAACAGTGGTCAAAAATTAATTTCGGGCGCTACAGGATTGGTTTTATTCATGATGTTATTATTCCCGACTGTGACAGCAGAAGGAAATGCAACATTTATTCTTTCACGTTTTGGTGCTACTGGGATGTTTTTAGCAATTATTTCAGGATTGTTTGTCTCATGTATCATGAATTTTGCAGCAAAAAAATCTTTATTTGATGAAGATACACCAATTCCAGATTTTGTAGTAGGTTGGTTTAATAGCTTATTGCCAATTACATTGATTTTATTAGTGGGTTGGTTTATTACCGTTCAAATGAGCGTCGATTTCTTTGAAGTTGTTGTTTGGGCCTTTAGTCCACTTGCAACTATTGTACAATCTTACCCAGGATTTGTATTATCTGTCTTCATCCCAGTATTTTTATATACTTTTGGTATTTCTGGTTGGGTAATGATGCCAGCAATCTATCCAGTATACATGGCTGGTCTAGCTGCTAACGCAGAGGCTGTTGCTAGCGGCGGTGAAGCAGTGAACATTGCCACACAAGAAACGTGTTACGCTTTTTCATCCATGGGCGGTGTCGGCACAACCTTGGCATTGTCGGTTATGATGCTACTTTTAAGCAAATCAGCGCAGTTAAAAGCAATTGGTAAAGCTGTATTTGTACCCTCTATCTTCAATATTAATGAGCCGCTTGTATTTGGAGCCCCAATTGCATTTAATCCGTATTTAATGGTACCAATGTGGATTAACGCTTTAATTGTACCAACGATTTCTTATGTTGTAATGAGTATGGGGATGGTAAATATACCAAGTCAATCCTTTTTACTTTGGTATATGCCATATCCCTTTACTTCCTATTTAGCAACTCAAGATTTTCGTGCCATTATTGTCTGCGCCTTAATTTTTATTATTACGTGGTTCGTATTCTTACCATTTTTCAAAGCGTATGATAATTCACTACTAAAACAAGAAAAAATCGCTGAGGAACAAGAAGCAGCAGAAGCAAGAGCAAAAGCGATGCAAGCTTCAATTGTTCAGTAATTGGAGGAATCAGTATGTCACAACAGTTTATCGAAGAAACAGATAGTTTAAATGAATTATCCATGAATATCTTAATTCATGCGGGAAATGCGCGAGAACTTTTAGTAAAAGGCTTAAATGCATTAGAAGAAATGAACTTTGATGTCGCAGAGGATTTAGTAAAAGCTGCGCGTAAAGAAGTTGTTGTAGCACATGGGTTACAAACTGATACTTTACAAATGGAAGCGTCGGGGGAACAAATTCGCTATTCAACATTATTTTGTCATGCGCAAGATACGTTAATGACAGCGCAAAGCGAGATTCTAATTGGAGAGCATATGGTCCGCTTATTCAGGAAGTTCACGGAAAAAAATAGCTAATTAGGGGGAATATTGAATGTTTTCAGAATATAAATTTCCAAAAAATTTTCTTTGGGGAGGCGCGATTGCAGCCAATCAAGCAGAAGGAGCATCTAAGATAGATGGTAAAGGGGTGAGTTTAGCCGATTTACACATCTACTATCCCAATAAGACAAATGAAGAAATTGCAGCTGAACAACACAAAGGAATGTCAGTAGCACAAGTCAAAGAAAATATGGCAGATCAAAACGGCTATTATCCTAAACGTCACGGCATTGATTTTTATCATACTTATCCAGAAGATTTGGCCTTGCTAGCAGAAATGGGGTTTAAAACTTTTCGGACATCTATTGATTGGACACGTATTTTTCCTACAGGTGAAGAAACAGAACCAAACGAAGCCGGATTAGCTTATTACGATGCATTAATTGATAAGATTCGTGAATTGGGTATGGAACCGATTATTACCATGTTGCATTATGAAACACCTGTAGAAATCACATTAAAATATGGTGGTTGGAATAATCGCAGCGTGATTGATCTGTTTGTAAAATACGGTAAAACAATACTGAATCGCTATAAAGACAAAGTAAAATATTGGATTGTCATTAATCAAATTAATTTGATTCAGTTTGAACCATTTAATTCCACTGCAATTCCTTATGACACAGTAGATAACTATGAAGAAGCGAGCTATCAAGCGGTACACAACCAATTTGTTGCGAGTGCAAAAATCTATGAATATGGTAAGAAAATTAATCCTGACATGCAAATTGGCACAATGGTTGCTGATTGTACGGCATATCCATTTTCTTGTGATCCAGATGATGTCAATTTAGCACTGCGTCGTAATCGCATGGAATATTTTTATACGGATGTACAGTTTAGAGGAGAGTACCCGCAGTACGCATTGAATTATTTTGCGGAAAATAATATTCACATTGAAATAACTGACGAGGATAAACGAACTTTAAAAGAAAATACTATGGACTATCTTGCAATCTCTTATTATTATTCGCAAATGGTCGATGCGAAGAAAAATAATATGAATCCAGCTTCTGTAACTCCTAACCCCAACTTAAAAGCTAATCCTTGGGGATGGGCAGTAGATCCTAAAGGTTTATACAATTCATTATCTCAGTATTGGGATCGCTATGGAAAAGAAATTATTATTGCTGAAAATGGTTTTGGTATGTATGACAAGCTAGAAGATGGTGAAGTTCACGATGATTATCGAATTGATTACTTATCCCGTCATATCGAACAAATTAAACATGCGATGTATGACGGAGTAGGTGTAATTGCTTATTGTGCATGGGGACCAATTGATATCATTAGTTGCTCGTCGGCGCAAATGGAAAAACGATACGGTTTTATCTATGTTGACTTGGATAATGAGGGTAACGGTAGTGGAGCTCGTATCAAAAAAGATAGTTTTTATTGGTACAAAGATGTGATTGAATCTAACGGAGAAAAACTATAAATTACAGTAGTTGATAGGTGTGATACGAGTTTACTATTTTCGTATCCACCTTTTTAGAGTATTTCCTAGAAAAATTTCTGTTAAGTAAACGCTATGGGAGATGAAAAAAGTGGCCACCAAAAGACAAAAAGAGATGATTGCATACCTTACAAAAAATCAGCAGCGTTGGGTGACTGCAGGCGAACTAGCAGAATTTTGCGGTTGTACTACTCGAACAATTCGCAATCAAGTAGCCCAAATTAATGAAACAGAGCAGCAAATCCTTTCAAGCAGTCAAGGCTATCGGATCGATACAAATATGAAGATACGTCATAGAAAGCATAATGATATAAATGAAGACCGTAAAGCGCAATTGTTTTTACTGTTGCTCAAAAGTACAGTTGCGGGAATTGACCTGTATGATTTGGCGGATACACTATACGTTTCTGAATCGACGTTGAAAAATGATATTCAGATTTTGCGCCAGGAGATACAAACTAAAAATTTAAAGTTGAGTATTAGAGAAAATACAATTCGGCTAATTGGATCAGAACGAGACAAAAGACGTTACATGATTTCGTTACTCTACAATGAAGGAGATTACCAAGAAAAGTTGAAATACCATATTCAAGATATGATTGGTGAAATCTCGTTGGCAGATTTAGAGCAAAGAGTTCGAGACGTCTTAGCTCTACATAAGATAAAAATTAATCAATATTCTATGAATAATATTGTTTTACACTTTGCTATTAGTATTGAGCGTATCCGACAAGGAAATGATTTAAAATTAGTGAAGAACTCACTTTTGAAAGAGGATTCCAGTGAATATCAACTGAGTAAAGAAATTACGGATATTCTCTCCCATTTTTATCAAATTGTCTTCTCTGATTCTGAGATACAACAGCTAGCTTTACTTTTTGTTGGATTGCAAAATGAGTTTTTAGCTAACCATAAAGAAAGTTCATTATCTGAATTTGTTGATTTTCGTTTTATAGAAACACTTCAAGAAGTGCTAAAAGAAGTTAAAGAAACGTATCTTATTGATTTACAAGATGAAGCTTTTTTTAATAAATTGGCTATCCATTTGCAAAGTTTGTATAATCGTTCTCAATATGAACATTTTACACGTAATAGTAGTCTTCTAGACATTAAAACTGCCTACCCGTTAACCTACGATATAGCCGTTTATATTTCAATGTTGTTGCAAGAAAAACTTGCCATTTGGTTTAACGATGATGAGATTTCCTTTATTGCACTGCATATAGGGGCCTATCTAGAAAGCAAAAAAGACAGTGGACCTACGCTAAGGGTCTTGGTAGATGTGAATGATTATCATGATTTTGAAACAACAAATATTAAAAATTTACGGAACACTTTAGGCGAAGATATCGCAATTATTGAAGTAAAAGACCGAGTAAGGGAAATTAAAGAATGTGATGTTTATTTAACTTCTGATCATGAAAAAGCGACAGAGACGAATGGGGCAGTTTGTGTTCATCCAATTTTGACCCGAAAAGATTTAGAAAAAGTGCAAAAACGCGTTGCAGCTAAGAAAAAAAGTTGTTGGCGTAAAAAAATGTTTCAGTTAATTGATCGTTTTGTTGTGGAAGATCTTTATTTTGGGCAATTTGATCCAGTAGATAGTATGCCAAAAGATATTCGCAAAAAAATGTTTCAAAAAATGCTCCATGCAAATTACGTTGGTGAAGAATTTGCTGCTACGATGGAAAAAAGAGAAGAAATGTCGCCAACAAGCTTTCCTTCTGGCATCGCCGTTCCACATTCCATTGAACAAAACGCTCAAAAAAGTGCTATTTCTGTGATGACACTGCAAGAAAATATACGATGGTGTGAGTATTCGGTCGAAATGGTAGCATTGGTTGCAATTGCCCAAGAAGAAAGCAAAGAGTTTAATGATTTTTTTGAAACTTTTATTGCAATTGTTTCAGAACCAATCAATGTCAAATTACTAGCAGATACAGATAATTTCACGGAATTTATTTTAAAATTGAAAACGTTGGTGGAAGCAGATGAATAATATTGTAAAGCGCCTTATTATTGTTTGTACCGGGACAATTATCGCAGGTTTTGGTGTTCAGTTCATTGTAGCCGCAAATATGGGGTCTGATTCTGTCAGTACTTTGATATTGGGATTATTACAGCACACGAGTATTCCCTTTGGACGTTGGAGCCAGTTGATAAGTTTAACATTTTTACTTAGTACTTTTGTATATAAAAGAGAAATATTGGGTATAGGTAGCGTTATTAATACGTTTTTATTTGGTGAGGCGATTTCTTTTTTAGCCCAATTTATTCAATTTGAGGCGAATCGTTCTTTTGGCTTGAACTTTAGCTACTTGATAGTGGGGTTTACTTTAATGGCTTTAGGGACAGCAATCTATTTGCAAGCAGATTTAGGAGCAGGACCAGTTGAAGGTATTATGCTTTGTCTTTGCGATAAATTAAATTTCCCGCTGAAATACAGTCGTATTTTAATTGATTTTACGATTGTTTTTGTTGGCTTTTTATTAGGTGGGTCATTAGGCGTGGGTACATTGCTAGCAGTTTTTGCTTTGGGTCCGATGATAGCTGGATTTATCTATTTTTTAGAAGTAATTACTGAGAAAATTATGCTTTCTTTACAACTAACAAAAGAATAATTTTCAAAAAAAAAATAAACCCAACAGATTTAGACTTAATGCGCTAATTTGTTGAGTTTATTTTTTCTGCTATTCTTTCACAAAAGCCAGATCTTTGGCTAAGAAAAATGGTGTGTAAAAGGCAACGCCACTAGATAATGGCAAGACGTGGTCTGGTAAAGCAATATTGAGTGTTTGGCGAATGTATTCTTGGCGAGCTTTTATGCGTTTCCAAACAGTTGGATAATTTGCCGCTAATTCTTGGCGCAATCTGCTGTCGGCTAAGGCAATCCCATTTTCACAACTAGCGCCAGCAAAACCTGATACAGCTGGAATAATATCAATTTGCAGGAGCATACCAGAGGTGAGTGCTACTGGTGAATTTTCTTTGACAGGAGATGATAACCACTCTTCGTCAGCAGTTAAGTGTCCTGGGTTTAAGTGCCAGTGATAGGTCGCTTTTGGCAAGACATCTTCAATTATTTGATACAGTTGCCCACCAGTCATCCCCAATTCAATTTTTTCCAACCACGTAATCACGGCATTAAAATAAGGCTTTGCGACTTTTTCTAAATAATCTTTTTGTCCATTTGGCAATTCTTCAATCGAGGAAACAACATAGCCGCTACGACTAGCTAACCCACCTTTGAATCCTGTTGTTAGTGACATTTTGTCCCCTAATTGAATTTTTTTGTCAGTTGGGGAAATAAAAGCGTGAGAAAAACGCTCGCCGGTAGCTGCGATGGGCATAACATTGGGTGTTTGCCCGTAACGGGTCAAATGAGTACCGATTTCCATTTCAGTTTTGTCAATCGCAACAGCATCCAGAGCATTTAAAACGCAGTCAGAAGCTAAACTTGAGCCAAATTCGTAATAAGCAATTTCGTTGGCGTTATTGGTTATACGAGCACCATAAGAAGGATGGATAAAAATATCAGATCGGTTTTCAATTGTACTCTTAGGAGCGGCAGCTTGAATGGCGGCAACGATAAAATGCGGCACATCAAAAATTTTGCGATTATTTTCATTCGTTGTCGTAAACATTTTCCAACCTATAAGGCCGATAGTTTGTTTTGCTGCTGTGATGTTTGCCGCTTGTAATACCGTTGTTAGATTTTTTTCACCTGCCATAGGTTGGTCGGGTAATGAAAATTGTGGATAATGCAGCAGGGTGGCAGGTATGCGGCTATAGTGATGCATCTTCAGATTTTCATTGCCGGAAATAAAAAAAGCGGTGCCATCTTGATGTAAAACAAATAGGCTTTCTTCAAAACGAGTGACAAAACCGGTTAGGTAAGAAAAATTTCCACCATGTTCTAAGTCACAATAAATAATCAGGCTATCGATATTTTCAGTACGCATATTTTCAAGCACTTTTTTTCTTCTTTCAATCATGGTGGCATCTGTTAATTGATGAATGTGTGCTTGGTTATCTTTTTGAGGCGGTGTAACTTTTTTTAATTTAATTTCTGCCATGAGAACCCTCTTTTCTTGCTTAGTTATTTTTAGTAGCTAAAGCTAGTATAGCATAGGACAAATCGCGTTATCTGATCTGAATCGACAGATGGGTAAAAAAATGCAATTTCGTTTTAAAAAGTAAAAAACGTTATCTGTTTATCGAATAACGATAAATTTATATTGACTATCAATGTTACACTGTTTATAATCAAGCCATCAATAGTTGAGGTGAAAATTATGAAACGAAAGATTAATTTTTTTAAAGGTGTCATTTTCTTGCTTGTGATGAGTATATTATTTTTAGTTTTTTTAGTGGCGACGCAAATTTTTACGGCAGAAAAAATAGTGTGGGATGGGCCATTAATTGTCTTTATGGTCGCAGTTACCGCAACGACGATTTTTGGTTTGGCAGCTTTGTATAAGCTTTATCTAGCGGTCCAATTAATTGGTGATAATCAAGCTTTTTCAATGAAAATATTGCCAATAGTCCATCGCATGAGTCACTTGCTTTTGGGAATGGCTTGTTCATTTTGTGGTATTTTACCTTTTGTTTATCAAGGAGCACAGATAGAAGATGCACCAGGGCTTGTTATTTTAGGCTTAATTTTAGTCAGTTTGCCTTTTGCCCTATTTGTTTTTGCACAAATTGTTGAAGAGCTGTTTAAACAAGCTGTTGCCTTGCAAAAGGAACAGGATTTAACGGTATAGGAGGAAAGTGAATGGCAATTGAGGTCAATTTAGATGTGATGTTGGCAAAACGCAAGATGAGTGTCACCGAACTTTCTGAAAAAGTAGGTATTACAATGGCGAATATCTCGATTTTAAAAAATGGAAAAGCCAAAGCAATTCGCTTTTCAACGTTGGAAAAAATTTGTGAGGTATTAGATTGTCAGCCCGGAGATATCTTCTGGTATGAAAAATAAAAAAGAAAGTCCGCAGCTAAAAAGTTGCAAAGGACTTCCTTTTTTAATGCAGTATCGTATAGAGGCCATAACAGACTAAGCTAAGACCCACAATAAAATCGATAAAAAAAGCATATTTATTTTGCATATTTAAGTTATTTCCCATGTTTTCCCTTTTCGCAACGAGAATGCGAGTATCTGGCGCAAAAAAATGCCCTGTTTTTTCTTTGCGCTTTAGTAAGGTGGGAATGCTAAACAATGGATACAGTAAAATCAGTATCCCCAAAGCTAAGATCATCATAGTTTCAATCTCCTTAGTAATAAATCTCTTATTTAGTCTAGCATAAGTTAGGAGTAGATAATAGCAACAAAAAGATGCTTATCTTAAGCTAAAATCCGTTACAAGAAGAGTTTAAGCTGTTCTTGTAACGGATTTTTTGTATTAAAAAATAATATTATCTTTTATAATTTCGAGATTTAAAATTAAAATTTTACGCTTTTTAATCGTGATGGCGCCCATGTCTTTTAGCTGTTGCATCATGCGGTTGACGCTACTGGCTGAGGCAATCCCACAAAAATGTGCGATTTCTTCGTTGGTGACGATAAAATCGATCAATATGCCCTCAGGTGTTTTTACACCAAATGTGTCGTATAACTCATAAATTTGAGTACAAACAGCTCCGAACTTGCCATTCATTAACATTTGTTGCATTCGTTTCATAGAATGCAACAGGCGCACGCGATAATAATCTTTGACAAAAAGTTGTAAATCTAAATTTTGATTGATGTCTTTCCAAAACTGTACACGGTCAATTTGATACAATTCTGCTTGACAAGATTCTACCCGAATATTAAAAGGGGCATCAATAAATTGAGAATATTCATCTTTTAACAAGGAAACAATTTCCAAACTATTGATGTAGCGCAAGTTAAATTCTCTTCCATCGCGAGAAATGACACTCGTTTTGATAATTCCATTTTTTAAAATGTAAACATTTGAGTCTTGAATCCCTTCATAAGTCAAATATTTTTTCTTTTCTTTCACGACCACCGGAAAATCATGAGCTTTTAAATAGTCCGCTAACACCCGATTATCCATCCAAGTAAACGCTCCTTACCCTCTTTTTACGTAACTTTCATATATTTTCAGAAAAAAACAGTTAGCATTATTTAAACTGATAAAAGACAGAAAAACAATAACAAATGTTAATATTGTTTGTTTTTATAAAATCTTTTTAACTTTTTTCTATCACAAAATCACATTTTTTCTTTTTTATCTCTCGCTATACTAAGCCAGACAGAGAAAAGAAAGAAGGAAATTTTCATGGAAGAATGGAAAGACATGATTTTGGAGCGCCTAGATGCCGCTTACAAAGCCCGATTTGAAAAAGATCAGGCACTTATTTTCTTAAATGACGCCTATCAGGATGCCCTATTTTGGAAAATGCAAGTAAGTAACAGTGATAGGCAAGACTTTACTGCATTTATGCAAGAATTTATGGAGATTCGGGATTTGTTTATCGGTCTATTAGTCGACCGTTATCCTTCTAATTATCATGAAGTAAAAGTCAAACTAGAACATTTAAGAACGGGTAATGATGTTGCAATAAAATTTTTTCCAAATGCAAGCACATCTCTTGCTTAACTAGTTTATTTTTACTGACAGCTTAACACTTCAAAACAGGAACGTTACAAGGTGTAAGTGGAGTAAAAAAATCTGTCTGTTTTGCCAAATTGTTATAACCCTGAAAGAAGGGAAATTTTTAGGAGGAGAATCATTGGAACACACGGAAGAAAAATTGTTTAATAAAGGTTTTATCAGTATTACCCTCATTAATTTTGTCGTTTATTTGGTGTATTATTTGCTAGTCGTTATTATGGCGGTAATTGCACAAGATAATTTGCACGCGACCTTGGGACAGGCTGGATTAGCAACGGGTATTTATATTTTGGGAACATTAGTCGCCCGTTTGATTATCGGAAAAACATTGGAGCTTTTGGGGCGTAAAGCAGTCCTGCGTTATGGGGCATTATTTTATTTGGTAACCATGATTGCCTACCTCTACATGCCCACTATTGGCATGATGTATTTGATTCGCCTCTTGAATGGCTTTGCTTATGGAACTGTTTCGACCGCGACCAATGCGATTGTGACAGCGTATATTCCAAAATCAAAGTATGGTGAAGGGATTAATTATTACGGACTTTCAACGAGTTTAGCTGCGGCTATTGGTCCTTTAATTGGGATGGTCTTATTAAATACAACAAACTTTTATTTTATTATTATTTTTTCAATTGTGCTTATTTTACTAACAACAATTGCCTGTTTTGCCTTTCCAGTTCAAAATATTGTATTAACACCAGAACACAAAGAACAATTGGCAAAATGGACATTTGATAGTTTTGTAGAGAAGAAAGTGGTTTTCATTTCCTTTATCGCCTTTTTGATGGGCTTAGCGTATTCAAGTGTTTTGGCATTTTTGTCTTCTTATGCAAAAGCAATTGATTTAGTGGGAGCCAGTTCATTGTTTTTTGTTATCTATGCGTTAGTGATCACCTTTACCCGTCCGATGTCTGGTAAAATCTTTGACTTGCGTGGGGAAAACTATGTCATGTACCCAAGTTATTTATTTTTAACTGGTGGCTTGTTTTTATTAAGCGTTACAAACGCTGGCTGGATGTTGCTGCTGGCAGGGGCATTCATTGGTTTGGGTTACGGTACATTCATGTCAAATGGTCAGGCAATTTGTTTGAAAGCAAGTGAAGATCATCGCATCGGCATTGCCTTATCTACCTATTTTATCGGCCTTGATCTAGGACTTGGCATTGGTCCTTTTATTTTAGGAGAATTGCGAAGTGTATTGTCTTTCCAAGGCCTTTATTTGGTCGCAGGTTTCTTACCAGTAGCCTGTGCCATTTTGTACGGTATTTTTTACCGTGTGAAATTAAGTGAAAAAGAAAAATCAGAAAATTTAACTTTTGAAGAAGAATAAACGATGACGGAGGAAGAAAATGAATAACGAACAAATTACTACTTTATTAAAACAAGTATTGGTGAAATTGGAAGAAACGGATCATCGTTTGGATGAAATTAAGGCGCAAGAAGCGCTACAAATACAAAATACGGAGAAATATCTTTGTGCCATTCAAGAAGTGATTCAAAACAATAATGTCATGTAGCAAATTCGTGAGATGAGTACCGAGTTATAGATAACACAATTAACGGTTGTAACAGAAACGGGACAGCTTAAAGAAATTTCGACTTATTTAAGAAGGCGCTACTGAAATACCGTTTATTTGTAAAAGAATAGGATAAGTTTTTGTCACACCACGAATTATAAATAAAGACAGTTGCAAGCTAAGCTGTTTCCTTTTTCGACTTTTAGTTAAAAGAGGAAATTGAAGCTACCCTTGCAACTGTTTTTTACTAACTTTTTTGTATGCATTTCCTATAACGGATCATGTCGCTATTTTCCAGTTTAAATATTTTGATCAAGTGATTTCTAATTTGTGAAATAGTTCTCAAATAAGTCACTTGCTATAAATATTTATCCGTGTGAAGTTCGTGTGTTTATAGTTTTTGTTCAACCAAAAACTAACGTAAATATATCCTAATAAGTTATGAATATTATTTAGTTATGTATATCTGTACGATATAAGTTGAAAACGGAGAGTGTAAAATATTTTGTGTAAATAGAAAAAAGGAAGTCCCTTCTGTAGAATAGAGTTACCACAACACATTCACAGAAGAGAGGACTTCCCTATGAACGATTTTACTACAGAAATTCTAAAGACTCTAGCGAACAAAGGCGATTTGAATGAATTATTCCGTGTCCATTTGGAGAAAGCAGTCAATACGCTTCTCAAAACGGAGTTAACGGCTTTCCTAGATTACGAAAAGTATGATCGCATTGGTTTTAACACGGGTAATTCTCGTAACGGCTCCTATGACCGTACGGTCAAGACCGAGTATGGGGAACTTCATCTCCAGATTCCGCGCGACCGCAATGGTGAGTTCAAGCAACAGACTGTTCCTGCTTATAGACGGACGAATGACACGTTAGAGGAGACCGTCATTCACCTCTTCCGAAAAGGTATTACCATGTCGGAAATCGCAGACTTGATTGAGAAAATGTATGGGCATTACTACACGCCCCAAACCATGTCCAATATAACAAAATCATTTACAGAAGAGGTAACGGCGTTTAAAGGGCGGGAGCTTCATGACCGTTATGCTGCTATTTATATGGACGCAACGTATATTCCGTTAAAGCGGAAAACCGTCGCCAAGGAAGCTATTCATATCGCAGTTGGCATTCGCCCGGACGGATCAAAGGAAGTATTGAGCTATGCGATTGCACCGACTGAATCCATCACGATTTGGGAGGAAATTTTATTGGACCTTCAAGAGCGCGGTTTGAAAAATGTCCTCCTGTTCATCACGGATGGCTTAAAGGGGATGGTAGGAGCGATTAGTCGGTTCTATCCCAAAGCTCGTTTTCAACATTGTTGTGTACACGTTTCCCGTAATATCAGTCACAAAGTGCGTGTCGATGATCGTAAGGAAGTCTGTGATGATTTTAAAATGGTGTATCAAGCCTCATCTAAAGAGGTGGCGTTGGAAGCACGTGGTGCTTTTGCGGAAAAATGGAAAACCAGCTATCCAAAAGTGGTTGAATCGATTCTTTCGAACGATCACTTGCTCACTTTCTATGATTTCCCCTTGGCCATACGCAAGAGTATTTATTCTACGAACTTGATTGAATCCTTTAATAAGCAAATCAAGAAATACAGCCACCGCAAGGAACAGTTCCAAAACGAAGAGTCGATGGAACGTTTCTTAGTCTCGTCTTTTGATACTTACAACCAAAAATTCCTAGGTCGCAGTCATAAAGGCTTTCAACAGGCCGAAGGCGAACTTGAACAAATGCTAAGCCAACTGATTGAGAATTAGAAACAATCTGCAGTAGGGAAGAATCATTTACACAAAATTATTGACGCTCCCTGAAAACGGGTTATTGCTATAAACTTTATGACTTAGAATTATTTAACTACAGAAACTACAACGTAAGTATCGTCATTTTGCTCTTCAACTAGAATTTTTTCTTCAATAATAGACATAGCTCTCACCTCCTTATAATAGAAAAGAATTACTTAAATACTGAGACTGCTACATAAGTATCTCCGTTCTGTTCGTCAACAGATGCTTTTTCTTCAATTATTAACATAATTACATTCCCCCTTTTCTATTTGTTGTGTATATTGTATACTTAAAAAAAGAAAATATCGAATATTTATACACAATGTTTTTTCTTTTTAAAATAAGGAGTGATAAGATGAAGAATGTATTTAGGTTGAAAACAGAACTATATTGGATTCTAAAGGAAGATTATATTGAATTTTTTGGAAAAAATGACGAGCCTAATAGAAAGCTATGTACAGATGATATCGAAGGGGTATTTGACTTTTTAGAGTATATTTCAGAAGGAAGGACTAACGAGGAAATTGCTAGCTATAATTCATTAAGTAACGAAGAAAAAATGAAGATAATTGAATATTTAGAAAAAATAAATATGCAATTTGGATGGAGGATCACTCAATTGGCAGATCCGAAGCATTCATTAATTCTATTCCCAATGTTAACTTTCAAGATTATAAAGAAAAAATTGAAATGACAAATATATTAATTATCGGAGTGGGTACTGCTACTAGTTATGTATTAGAAATACTTTCAAAATTGGATATTAAAAAATTCACATTAATTGATGGTGACCAAGTTGAAAAGCGAAATTTAGAGGTCCAAAACTATTCTAATGATGACATAGGAAATTATAAAGTTAGAAGTTTGGAAAAAAAATATGGAAGACATATGGAATTAAAGATATTTACCCAATATGTACAGTCTATATATGAATTGGAATTGTTGGTAGAGCTTAATGACTATGATTATATTATTAATGGGGCAGATCAAATTTCATTGATGATAGGATTAATAGAAGCAAAAATCAAGCAAAAATTTAACGGGATCTTAATTGAAGGTGGATATGGAGTATTAAATCAAAATATATACATGATTGACAACATTGAGTCAGCCTTGGAAATTCAAAGAAGTTTGAAAGAATTTTCTTCTGGCAATAAAAGATGAATTGTAGATAATAATGGTTCAATTTTCAATTCTATATTCAGTGCATTCTCCATATCAAAATTGATTTTTGACAAAATTTTAAGTATTAATGATACTAAAATTGCATTTGGAGATTTTTTACAAAATAGATATTTCATTGGTGGTAAATATGAAAAAATCATGTATGAAGATTTTTCGGATAGTATTCAAAATAATATGAATTATAAGCGCAAAGTAAATAACAAAACTGAACATTGGATTCCTAAAATTAATAAAAGAAATGTACTTTCCATTCATCCAAACTACGATGTTACTTCAAGTCTCTCTGCGGTTGAAAAAGAATTTTTATTAAGAAAAGGTAGAAATGATTTTATCCAGATAGCAGAATTTAAACAAGAAAAATTAGTTATTAGTAGCTTGTCTCTTACTGAAGACAATGAGCAAAAAATCATAAACAGATTCTTTTCATTTATATTAGAGAATTTTGGAGAAGATATACATAATCGTGTGGCTTCAGTTCATAAAAACGGCATAATAACGGAGCAAAGCTTGAATAGAAAGCAACAAAATAAGACGATATTTATTCGAGATCAATGGATAATATTTAATACACAATACAGCAGTGACTTTGAACGAATTATAGGAGAAATTCATGAACTGTTACATATAGTATTTTGGGATATAACGAATGATCCTTATGAACATGAAAGATTCGTAATGGAATGGGAACTAAGATTTTTTGAAGTAAATAACGTGAAAGGAACGATTTCACATGAGTTATGTAAATATTATTTGAAGACAAAAATGATTTTATTTGTTAAAAATTATGCAATTTCTCACTATGAAAAAGCTGTTATTACGGACACCCTACCAAGATTTCAAATTGATTTTAATGATTTGACAAAGTATCGTTTAGATAGTTTTGTTAAGGTTTTAAATCAGCAAATACATTTCGAAAAGCCATTCTATTTATTGAAATATCTCCAATCTTTTGAACGAAATCAGTATTATTTTGAAAAAATTTTGAATGAAGAACTTTCTTGGGAGGGAAACGATGAATAAATATTTGAAAATATATTGGAAGCAAAATCTAATATTGACTCTTATAATTACTTTTGGTGCGTGTAGTCAAATATTAGCTGGAGTTATGAATGCCCGGGCATTTAACGCGCTAATATCATTGAATTTAGAAGACTTTTTACAATCGATGTTAATTATATTTTCATTGTTGTCTTTTTATATCATATCATTATTAATAAGAATTCCCTATGAGGCAAAAGTAATTCAAATGATGTCAATAAAAACACGTGAAGACATTACCAAATCTTTTGAAAAAATGACGTATCAAAATTATCATAATTATAAAGCCGGAACCTTTGTTTCATGGTTGACGAATGATATTTCAACAATTGAGCAGAATGGTTATACTAACCTATACGCGTTGTTAACTTTAATTATTGAGATGGTCTTAGCCGCAATAGCACTTATGTTCTTTCATTGGAGTATAATTCTTTTTTCTATTGTCGTTTCTGTGGTGACGATTTTTTTACCTAAGTTGGTACAAAAAAACGTAAATATCGCTATGAGCGCATTATCAAAAGAACAAGAAAATTTTGTTATTTCAGTTACAAGTGTAATTAAGGGCTTTGATACACTATTTGCTTATAATTTACTATCAGTCTTAACTCAAAAAGTTTTAAAAGCATCAGATACTTTAGCAGATAAAAAAATTAAGCAGATGAAATCACTCACGTATAGTGCGATTTTAGGAGCTAGTGGAAATGTAATAGGACAAGTAGGAGTGCTTATCCTAACGGGTATTCTAGCTTTTCAAAGAGTAGTGTCCATAGGGGCAATAACTGCTACAGAATCGTTAAGCAATAAGATTTTTAATGGTTTGGGGAATATTACAAATATTATCGTTGAGATGAAGACGGTACAGCCTATATTTGAAAAATTTGAACAACTTACTGTAGATAATAACCCAAAAGAATCTTTTGTAATAAAAAATGAGGAAATAAAAATAGAAATTTTGAATTATAATTATGGAAAATCATTACTTTGGCGAAATTTATCCTATATTTTTAAATCTGGCGGTAAGTACGCAATAATAGGAGCTAGCGGTAGTGGAAAAACAACACTTCTTAATATATTAAATGGGAAACTTTCAGATTATATGGGTTCTGTGACTGTTTATGGAAATGAATTGAAGACAGTAAATAACAAACAAATCAGAGATGAAATTATATACTTGGATCAAACACCGTATATGTTTGAGGGGACTATACAAGAAAATATTGAATTGGGTCAACCTTTTTTTGATGAGGATTTGTGGACTGCGTTAAAAGATGCTGGGTTAAAAGAATATGTAAAGTCATTACCAGATGGCTTAAATACGGATATCGGTGAAGATGGGAGAAATCTTTCAGGAGGACAAAAACAACGATTAGCATTAGCTCGCGGTTTAATCAGAGGCAAGAAAATAGTTCTTCTCGATGAAGGAACCTCAAGCCTAGATAAGCATAACGCCATAGAAATTGAAAGGAACCTTATAGAGAATCAAGATATTACCCTCATCATGGTTACTCATAATATCCGCGAAGGTATTCGAGAAAATCTTACGGGAATTTTAGATTTAAATTCAATGTAGGTTAAGCTTATGATACCATCTAACCCAATTTATTCGGGCTAATTTTCTATCAATTTCCTTGTTTACGAGGATTATCTTAACAAAAAAACTTTCTAGCAAAGCGGAGTACATTACCCATTTGCTAGAAAGTTTTTATTGTTTAAACGATTGGCATCTTTTTAGTGGTTTTACCGTTTATTTTTGAAATACTTTAAGATACTATCTTGCAAAATTCCGGCAACGACAAAAATTAACCAAGAATAACCCCATCCATTAAAAGCAAAAGACCAGATAAAATAAAGGACAACTACCGCTGGCCAATAAACAGTAGAAAAAATACCAACAATGGGTGCATTCTTCCCATAAATATGTTGACGAGCATTTGGACCGGGTTCATCTTCATCGGAAACAAAGATAGGACCGTTATCAAAACGCTTGTAGTAGGCTTGGACGATACTCCCATAAATAATTAGAAAAGCACCTAAGCCGGCGGTAATTAAAAATAAGGCAATACCAAAATTTTCATTGTATTGAAAAATAAAAATCGGAACAAAAGAGACAATACATAGGAAAATGCCAACGATTAAAGAAAAACTGAAGCTTTTTTGGTACTGTTGGGCGTACATTTTCCCTGTTGCACGGACTTCTTTGGCGATGGGGCGATCATCCAATTCTTTATGGCTGTGACTAAATTTCATTCCTCCGGTAATAAGCATAACGACCCCTACTGCGACGAGTAAAAAGAAACTGGCTAAACTAAGACCATCAGCCCCATTACCAGCCAAAAAGATAAGGGAAGCAATTGCCACAACACAAAGTAAGACACCACTGGCAATAAAAAGGGCGAATTGGCGAATCATGCGCCAATAATCCTCTGCCTCTGCTAATGTAATCGGCTTTGCATAGGAAATTTGCTCCTCTTTTGACAGGTATTCATCCATCTCATCTTCCTGACTGTCAAAATTTTCATGATTTGCACGCCAAGCAGCTTTGGAAAAATCTTCTTCATCAAAATTAAAATCATCATCCAGAAAATCTTGTTCTTGCCTTGTTTGTTTCCTCGAGCCACTATTTGGCACAGCGCGCTGAACACCTAGTTCTTCAAGTAATTCATCAATTGAGCCAAACTCGGTAATAACGGCTCCGATTGCTTCGTGTTCATTTTTTCCCTCAGCGATTAATTCGTGATAGTGATCTTCCATCAATGCCAATAAATCTTCTTTGGCTTTTTTTGTTTCCGGGGTGATGGGGACATTCAAAAACAAACTATCTAAATATTCCGCGATAATTTTCATTTTTATTCCTCCTTGTGTGTTTGTTGCTAGTCTTTTGTTGGTAAGTAAACTGTTCACGGCAACGTAATTGTTTTTGACGTAGCGGGATTTTTTATTCAGACGAACAACAAGATACGCGTTTTAAATCCAAGCTGTTTAAATACTAGTTAAGTGTAAAATCAAAAAATCGTTTATTTTCAACGAAACTTGAATAGCTTTCATAATCTTGGTTGTTGGGAGCAGCAGATAGACCAAAAATAAATTACGTGTCGATTAAAAAGCGATCTACGACTTTTTTAGTCTGTTCCCATTCGGCAATTTTTTCTGCCAAAGCGTTTTTTCCGGCTTCGGTAATGGCATAGTAGGTCCGTTTTTTTCCATGAGTAACTTCACCTGGATAAGAAGTAATCAGACCTTGTTTTCCTAAACGGGTAAAGGCAGAATAAAGGGTTGTTTCTTTGATGACATAGATTTCATCAGTGCGTTCTTTAATTTCTTTTGAAATCGCATAACCATAGGAATCACCTTCAGCCAAAATAGTTAAAATAATCGCGTCGTTGTATCCACGAATGCCATCACTTGAAATCATTGTGTCACCACCTTTTAAATTACTTCATCTGTCGTAATAATAATAGCATGTTTACTACGACAGATGAAGTAAAAAAAATGAATTTTATAAAAATCAGTCGCAAGTCTGATTTTCCTTTGACAAACAGCGTGTTTTTTTCGTTGTTATAGTGAGAGATAACTTGGCAAGGTACTGTACTATATTAAGATGTTTTGCGTAATAGTTATTACGCAAAACAAATTACAAGATTTTTTAATAAAATGAAATTGCGTAAAAGAAAGGAGTCACAAAACAGATGGATATTCCTTTTTCTGATAAACAAGTCTTTTGTCTAAGTGCTAAAAACCTAACCAAATACATTAAAACGTATTACAAAGACGATAACTTTGATGAAATTATTTATGTGCAGTTATTGAAATGCTTTCAACTACGAGAATGTTTAGCAAAAACGATAGAATTTCCCCGCGCTTGTTTTGCAGTAGAGTTGGCAGAAATTTATGCCCACGCGAAATGGAATCTTTGGCAACTTAAATTTTTTTATGATTTAAAGCATTTTTTTGCGCGCCAAGATTGGCTGATGTTGATGAAATGTTATAGGGTAAAAGTGAAGCAATTGGGTTTAGCTGTGTTAAATTATTTGAAGCTAACGCAAAGTAATTTCAGTAGTGCAAAGCAAGTTTTAACAGGCAGATTTTTTATTGTTCAATTTAATGTTCGTGTTTTAGTCGATTTAAAGAATAAATTAAAATCATTATTCGATAATAAGTTGAATAATTCCAGTTAACCTGATACAATAGTTCAGGATTGAATAAAAGAAAATGAGGTGTTCGTATGTCATCAGTAGTAGTTGTGGGGACACAATGGGGCGACGAAGGAAAAGGAAAGATCACTGACTTTTTAAGTGAAAATGCAGAAGTTATCGCACGTTATCAAGGTGGCGATAATGCTGGACACACAATCAAATTTGATGGTGTGACATATAAATTACATTTAATTCCCTCAGGTATTTTTTATCGGGAAAAAATCAGTGTAATCGGTAACGGTGTCGTTGTGAACCCGAAATCATTGGTGCAAGAACTGGCTTATTTAAAAGAACACGGTGTTGCTACTGACAATTTACGCATTTCAGATCGCGCCCACGTTATTTTGCCTTACCATATCAAATTAGACCAATTGCAAGAAGATGCAAAAGGGGATAATAAAATCGGGACAACAATTAAAGGTATCGGTCCAGCTTATATGGATAAAGCAGCACGGGTTGGGATTCGGATTGCAGATTTATTAGATAAAGAAATTTTTGAAGAACGCTTACGGATCAACTTAGAAGATAAAAACCGTCAATTTACTAAAATGTTCGACAGTGAAGCGATGGATTTTGCGGATATTTTTGAAGAATATTATGCCTATGGGCAAGAAATTAAAAAATATGTGACCGATACTTCGGTTATTCTAAACGATGCGCTAGATGCAGGTAAACGCGTGCTATTTGAAGGTGCACAAGGGGTTATGTTAGATATTGACCAAGGAACATACCCATTTGTAACGTCATCAAATCCTGTTGCCGGTGGTGTAACGATTGGTTCTGGGGTTGGTCCTTCAAAAATCAATAAAGTTGTTGGGGTCTGCAAAGCGTATACTTCTCGTGTGGGCGACGGTCCATTCCCAACAGAATTATTTGATGAAACTGGGGAACAAATTCGTGAAGTTGGTCGCGAATACGGCACGACTACTGGCCGTCCACGACGGGTAGGTTGGTTTGATTCTGTCGTGATGCGTCACAGTAAACGTGTTTCAGGGATTACCAACTTATCATTGAACTCTATTGATGTTTTAAGTGGCCTTGAAACTGTGAAAATTTGTACAGCTTACGAGTTGGACGGTGAATTAATTTACCATTATCCTGCAAGTTTGAAAGAATTAAACCGCTGTAAGCCAGTATATGAGGAATTACCAGGCTGGTCTGAAGATATTACAAACTGCAAAGATTTAAGCGAATTACCAGAAAATGCCCGCAATTATGTGCGTCGTATTTCTGAGTTAGTTGGCGTACGTATCTCAACATTTTCTGTTGGACCAGACCGTAACCAAACAAATATTTTGGAAAGTGTCTGGGCACAGATTTAAGTTCTTTTAATAAAAAAGACATCCGCTCTTGAATCAAGGGGTGGATGTCTTTTTTTCTTTTTAAATAGCGTATTTTTATCATCGTCTGAGTGCAAAACTTTGTACAGAGATATAAATCTTTTTTATAAAGAATCAATCTTACTGCAATAATAATCCCATCTTTTGTAAGATTGTATAAATTCAACCGGTTTTCCGTTTTCTAAAAAAGTAGTACGTTCAACGAAACTTGTAGGACTTTTATCATCAATACATAGTAATTGTGCCATAGGATTAGGCGTTGGAAAACATATTTTGTAATATTCTACTGAAGGGGCTGTAGTCAAATGCAAACCATAATCTTCTCGCATTTTGTCGTAGATTGAAATAAATCGTTCGGGATGTTTAACGTCATCTTCACTTATATAGCGAGAGGAAAGATAAGAATATTGCAAGAAAAAAGGGACACCATTACTTTTTCGTAGTCTTTCAAAGCGATAGATAGTTTCTGTATCTGAAACACTTAGAATAGATTTTATTCGATTATCGCTTGATTTTGAAATAGAAATAACTTCAACTGATGTTTCTTGATCTGGAAACAGCTCGATGTCTGTGAAGTGGACTGTTTGTCCCAATTTTCCTTTAGAAACAAAACGGCCTTTTCCTTGAATGCTAAATAAATAACCCTCATTTACTAATTCTTTTAAAGCGCGAATGACAGTTATTGAACTCACATTATACATTTTAGTTAATTCAGATTCAGAATAAAATTGGTCACCAGGTTCGAATTCTCCAAGACGTATTTTTTGGAGCAAATCATTTTTTATTTTCAAATATTTAGGTTGCATGAGCTTCTATCTCCTGAAAGCAAGTTATTTTATTTATATAGTATGCACTTAGTATATTAAGATTATAACATATTTTTGTACAAGGTACATTATTTTATTTTTTTATATTGTAAACGTTTCATCTAAATGTTATTATCTTAATATATTAAGATGAGAAGTAAGGAGAGAATATGAATTCTATTGAAATAAAACAAGACTTTATCATAAATGAAAAAAAGACAAAAATTATCTCAGGAGCTGTACATTATTTCAGAATTGTAGAAGAATACTGGGGATACGCGCTGGATTGCTTAAAAGAAGTTGGGTGTAATACGGTAGAAACATATATTCCATGGAATTATCATGAGATGTATGAAGGAGATTTTGATTTTGAATCTTATGGGCATGACCTGATAAAGTTCATCAAAGAAGCGGAAAAGCGAAATCTATTTGTCATTTTGAGACCCTCACCTTATATTTGTGCAGAATGGGAATTTGGCGGATTACCATTTTGGTTATTAGAAAAAAATTGTAAAATCCGTAGTAGTGATCCGTTATTTATTGAATATGTAGAAAGATATTTTGACATTCTACTGCCAAAATTAAAAGAATACCAATGGACAGAAAATGGACCTGTAATCATGATGCAATTAGAAAATGAATATGGTTCATATGGAAACGACAAAGAGTATTTATCTGAAATTTTACGCATTATGAAAAAATATATCGACGTACCAATTTTCACATCCGATGGATCGTGGAAAGAGGCTTTAACTGCAGGATCGTTGCTAGAAAAGAGTGTTTTTCCTACGGGAAATTTCGGATCAAATGCGATTAAAAATGTAAAAAATTTAGTTGAATTTATGGAAGAAAATAAGATTGAAGCGCCTATTATGTGTATGGAATTTTGGGATGGCTGGTTTAATCGTTGGGATGAAGAAATTATTCGCAGAGACCCTCAGGAGTTAAAAAGCGCAGTAGAGGAAATGTACAATCTGGGAAGTTTAAATCTTTATATGTTCCAAGGGGGAACAAACTTTGGTTTTATGAATGGTTGCTCAGCGCGGGGTACCAATGATTTACATCAGATTACATCATATGACTACGATGCTGTTTTAACAGAATGGGGTGATAAAACAGAAAAATTTCATTTACTTCAGTCGTTATTTTCAAATGAAGTAAAAAGTGAAGTTACTAAAAGTCACACCAAAAAAGCATTTAAGCGTGTTAAATATATAGGCGCAGCATCCTTGTTTGAAAACCTTGAAACTGTTAGTCGAGTTTCAAAAAATAAATGGCCGCTATCTATGGAGAAGTTAGGTCAAGGGTACGGTTACATCGCTTATAAGTCTAATATCGGGCCAAAAAGACATTTAGAGAAAGTCCGAGTGATTGAAGCAAGTGACCGGGCTAAAATTTATGTGAATAATAAAGAAATAGCTACGCAGTATAAAAAAGAGATTGGCACGGAATTATCCGTAGACTTATCACGTGAAGAAGATAATGAGCTAATAATTCTTATGGAAAATATGGGGCGTGTAAATTATGGTTCTAAATTATTAGCTCCTACACAACGAAAAGGAATTCGTGGTGGCGTTATGTTGGATTTACACTTCCATTCAGAATGGACACATTATTGTATTGACGTAGAAAAATCAACTCAATTAAATTACGAAAATTTCACAGGAATAGGTCCTTCTTTTTACAAATTTGAATTATTTGTGGATGAACCAGCAGATACGTTTGTCGATTGTCGGGGATGGGGCAAAGGCTGTTTATTAGTAAATGGATTTAATTTAGGGCGTTTTTGGGAAGTGGGACCAACTGGTTATTTATATTTACCAGCTCCACTTTTAAAAGCGGGTGTAAATGAAATCATAGTATTTGAAACAGAAGGAAAATTCAATAATGAATTGAAATTCTCAAAAGAGCCAATTTATATTGAGATAGGAGAGAAGAGATAATGGGAATTGAAAATGTGCGAATTGATGAAAGACTGATCCATGGACAGGTGGCAAATATGTGGACAAATTATTTGCAGGCAACACGTATTATGGTAGTGGACAATGAGGCAGCAAAAAGTGATATAGCAAAATCTTCATTAAAATTAGCTACTCCAGCTGGTGTTGCATTAAGTGTCTTGTCTATAGATAAGGCAGCTGCCAATATCAATAGTGGTCGTTATAATCAACAACGAGTTTTTCTTATCGTTAAAAAGCCAGAAACATTATTGGACTTAGTAAAACTTGGTGTGCATTTACCTACTATTACAGTTGGAAATATGTCAAAAAAAGAAGGTACAAAACAGCTCACTAAATCTGTACATGTCAGCAAAACAGATGTAGAGGCCTTAAAAGAAGTACAAAAAACGACCGAAATAGTGGTACAGATGGTACCAAATGAGACAAAATACACTCTTGATGAACTTTTACTTAAGGAGGGAGCCGTATAATGGAATTATCAGTAGTTCAGCTGATTCTCTTAGTATCGCTCGCCTATTTTACTGGAATTGATCCTTTGTTTGCGATGCTTCAAACGAATAAACCTATTATTGCAGGAATGTTTGCAGGGCTTATTATGGGAGATTTGAAGACAGGTCTTTTAGTTGGAGCAACGCTCCAATTAATGGTATTAGGAGTTGGAACTTATGGGGGAGCTTCTATCCCTGATTTTGCTTCCGGTGCAATTATCGGTACTGTTTTTGGTGTTTTAAGTGGGAAAGGACTTGAATTTGCGATTGGCTTATCTGTACCGGTGGGATTGATGTTAGTACAGTTAGATGTTTTAGCGCGTTTTGTAACAGTTTTCTTCTTACATCGCATTGAAAAACATGTCGAAGAAGATAATATTAAAGCAATCAATAGAGAAGCGCTCTTAAGTACAATCCCTTTTGGTCTATCTCGAGCGTTACCTGTAGGATTGGCCTTAATTTTTGGCGATAGTTTAGTGAAAACGATTGTTGATTTTGCTCCAGATTGGTTAATGGGCGGTCTGAAAATCGCCGGGGGAGTTTTACCTGTGGTAGGTATTGCTATTTTATTACGTTATTTACCAGTGAAAAAATTTTTCCCATTCCTTTTAATTGGCTTTTTTACTGCGGCATATCTAAAAGTCCCTATGATGGGAGCAGCTATTTTAGGGGCAGCGATGGCCTTGATTTATTACAAAGTTATCTCTGTACCAAAAACACAGCAAGTAGTAACTACTGGATCTCAAGTAGCACAAACTAACTTTGAAGTAGGAGATGACGAAGATGAGCTTTGAAACTACAAAGAAATTATCAAAAAAAGATTTGCAAAGAGTTAATTGGCGATATTTACTAGCAGGCCAAATTGGTTGGAACTACGAAAGAATGATGAGTATCGCTTATACGCGTGCGTTATTGCCAGCTTTAGAAAAATTATATCCCGATAAAAGCGAAAGAAAAGAAATGTTGCAAACACAACTTCAATTTTTTAATACTGGTCCGCATTTAGCAACTTTGATTATGGGAATAGATTTGGCGATAGAAGAAGACGAAGGAATAAAATCTAAAGATACGATTATTGGGTTAAAAACAGGATTGATGGGACCTTTTGCTGCAATTGGTGATTCTTTATTTGGCGCAATTATTCCTACTATCATGGGATCAGTTGCTGCTTATATGGGACTAGAAGGTAGTCCAATTGGTGCCGTTTTATGGCTGATTTTAAGTATTGCTATTGTATTTTTGCGCTACCCGTTATTATTTATTGGCTACAAACAAGGTACAAAATTAGTATCATCCATGAGCAATACATTAAAAGCAATTACAGAATCTGCAACTTTATTAGGGATTACTGTTGTGGGCGCACTAATTCCTACAGTAGTTAATGCTAAAATGCCACTGGAGTATAAATCTGGCGATGTTGTCTTAAAAATGCAAGATATGTTAGATCAAATTTTGCCTGCAATGATTCCTGTTTTGTTAGTGGCACTTGCGTATTGGTTATTGGGCTTAAAGAAAATGAATTCCACACGTGTCATTTGGTTTATGATGATTCTTTCCATTGTTTTGTATAATTTACACTTACTAGGATAGGTGAAAGAAATGAAAAAGAAACCTAATATTATATTGATGATGGTTGATCAAATGAGATTTGATGCCTTGGGAGCAAATGGGAATAGTATCATTTCCACCCCCAATTTAGATATGATGGCAGAACAAGGCTATAATTTCGAAAATGCTTACACTGCTGTTCCAAGTTGCATTCCATCTCGGGCTGCTTTAATGACGGGATTATCACAAGCACATCACGGAAGAGTGGGGTATGAAGATAAAATTCCTTGGACGTATGAAAAAACCTTAGGATCAGAATTTACCAATTTAGGTTATCAAACAGAAGTAATAGGGAAAATGCATGTTTATCCTGAAAGAAATCGTATGGGATTTGAACATGTAGAATTACATGATGGCTATTTACATGCTGCGAGGAAGTATGATAATCCTTTTGGTACCCAATTTGAAAATACAGATGATTATTTATCTTGGTTTAAAGAACATAAGGGAAATACTGTAGATCTAATGGACAATGGTTTAGATTGTAATTCATGGGTAGCTCGTCCTTGGATGTATGAAGAAGAACTTCATCCAACAAACTGGGTAGTTACTAAGTCGATTGATTTTTTAAAGCGGCATGATCCAACGGTTCCATTTTTCTTGAAAATGTCATTTACAAGACCACATTCACCTCTAGACCCCCCAGCGTATTATTTTGATATGTATATGAATTTATTAAAGGATATGCCAGAAATTCATGTAGGCGAGTGGGCGAAAAATATTGGCTTGGATGAAAAATATTCGACAATTGCTACGAAGGGGCACTATAAAAAACACGAATTGGATAGAATGCGAGCAGGCTATTATGGTGCGATAACACATATTGATCATCAGATTGGACGGTTTTTAATAGCGTTGAAGGAACATAGAATGGATAAGGATACTATTATTTTATTTCTATCTGATCATGGAGATCAGCTTGGCGAACATCATTTATTTCGCAAAGCTTATCCCTACCAAGGAAGTATTCACATTCCTTTCATTGTGTATGATCCGGCAAATATTCTAGAAGGAAAAAAACACAAAATTGCTGAATTAGTGGAATTACAAGATGTTTTTCCATCATTGATAGATTTTGCTACATCTTCAAAAGTTGAGGGGATTGATGGTATGAGTGTAAAACCAATGCTGTCAGATAGCGCTATTAAGCTAAGATCTTATATTCATGGGGAGCACAGTTTTGGTAAAGACTCAAGTCAGTATATTTTGACAAAAGACTGGAAATATATCTGGTTTCCAGTTAGAGGCGAAGAACAGTTATTTCATTTGAAAGAAGACCCGCATGAGAAATGGGACGTTAGTGAATTAGAGCCAAATAAAACTAGCAAATTTCGGGATATTCTTATCCATGAGTTAAAAGACAGAGAAGAGGGGTTTGTAGAAGATAATCATTTGGTCAAATTACATGAGACCATACTTTCACTTTCTTTTCTAAAAAATGAAGGGGGAGTATCATGACAAAAATACTAATTACTGGACATGGGAATTTTGCTTCTGGATTGGTATCAAACTTGAGCCTAATTGCAGGAGAAAACTCAGAATTAATCGCATTAGACTATAATGGGATGGATTCACTGGAAAATTTTAGTGAGAAAATGAATCAAAAAGTATCTCAATTAGGAGAAAGAGTATTTATCTTAACGGATATTAAAGGCGGTACACCGTTTAACGTAGCATATCATCTTAAAGCAAGTAATCCTGATAATATTCTACTTTTTGCCGGCGTGAATACTCCCGTTGTTTTAGAGATTTTAGTTCATAATTTTGATGGAAAATCAGAAGAAGAAGTTTACCAACAATTACAACGTCCGGAATTATTTTTAACTCGTGCAGAATTTAAAAATATAGTGGATATTGAAGATGAGATAGATTAATAAAAAACTTCATAACACTTATGGAAATAAGTGTTATGAAGTTTTTTTACGTTGGTAAGGAACCTTGAATTATAGGAATGCGGTATAGAAGATATTTTATAAATAGACTTTTAAAAAATAACAAGTAATTTACAAAATTTCTAAAGAATAGTATTCTTTTTAATAAGCTAGAAAGAAGGATTACGTGTGAAACATATTTCTGTTTTAATCAAACCAGCTTCTTCGCTGTGTAATTTGAGATGCAAATATTGTTTTTATGCTGATGTAAGTTCATTGAGAGAAGTTCGCTCCTATGGAAGAATGAAAAAAGAAGTTGCGGAAAAAATGATTAAAAACATCTTTTCAGATTTAGAAAATGGGGACGAATTAACACTTGCATTTCAGGGTGGAGAGCCCACGCTCGCTGGATTGAAATATTATGAAAACATTGTTCAATTAGTAAAACAGCAAGAAAAAAAAGTCTATGTGCATTATGCAATTCAAACAAATGGAATGCTAATTAACTTCGCGTGGTGTAAATTTTTTAAAGAAAATAACTTTCTTGTAGGACTATCCATCGATGGTCTACCACTATATCATAATCAAAATCGCGTAGATGTCAGAGGGAAAGGAACCTTTCAAAAAGTTTTACATACAAAGCGGCTATTTGATAAATTTGAAATTGAATACAATGTGTTATGCGTACTAACTAACCAATTAGCCAAAGAAGCGACAAAAGTATTTCATTTTTTAAAAAACGAATCAATTCGATTTGTTCAGTTTATCCCTTGCATGGATGATTTAGACGCAAAAGGAAATAGCTCCTATAGTTTAACACCCAAAAATTTTTCCATATTTTATAGAGAATTATTGCAATTATGGCTAAACGATTTAATAAGTGGTCACTACATCAGTATTAAATTATTTGATGACGTGGTGAATCTACTTGTTAACAAACAAATAACCGCATGTGGTATTTTAGGAAATTGTCAGATTCAGTACGTTATTGAAGCTGATGGCAGCGTCTATCCTTGTGATTTTTATGTTTTAGATGAATATCGGATGGGCTATATTCAAGAAGAAACCTTACGTGAACTATTTGAAAAAGAAAGTGCCGTTTCATTTATTTGTGCTCCTCGAAAACTAACTGATTTTTGCCAAAATTGCGAACTTAAGCGCATCTGTCAGGGAGGGTGTAAGCGTATGAAAGACGTTATGTATGTAGATAAAGAAAATAACATATGTGGGTATAAGGAATTGTTGGTGGAATTAATACCACAGATACCGCTGATTTTAAATGAAATGGGGAAATTAACGCTATGCTAATTGGAATTATTTATTTTATCGTAATTGTTTTTGCCAATACGATTGGGGCGGTGTCCGGCATGGGTGGTGGTGTTATTATTAAACCAGTGTTTGATCTGATAGCCCAAGATTCAGTCGCTGCAATTTCTTTTTATTCGACAGTGGCAGTTTTTACGATGTCGCTAGTCTCTACCTGGCGACAGATAAAAAATGGCGTTCATTTAAATTGGCAGTTGGTTGCCTTTATTTCCGGAGGCGCAGTGGCTGGTGGTATTTTAGGAAATTATATTTTTGAACTTTTATTATCTTGGTTAGCTGATGAAAGTTTTGTCCAACTAATTCAGATTGGGTTAACGATTATAACGTTGGTGTTTGCCTTTTTATATTCGCGTTTTGATTGGAAAAACTATCATTTTAATTCAGTACTAAGTTATTTTTTAGCAGGATTACTGTTAGGCTTTCTTGCGAGTTTACTGGGCATTGGCGGGGGCCCGATTAATGTTTCGCTGTTGATGCTATTATTTTCAATCCCAATTAAAGAAGCCACCGTTTACTCGCTTGCGACTATTTTTTTCTCACAACTTGCTAAAATTTTAACGATCACATTTAGTGTTGGTTTTGCACGTTACGACTTAACGATGTTGGCCTTTGTTATACCCGCAGCCATTTTAGGAGGACTGTTAGGTAGTAAACTAAGTAATATTTTGTCGCCCAAAAAAGTCACTTTTGTATTTCAATGTGTCATTTTACTAGTCTTAGTAATCAATCTTTATAACGGTTGGCAAGTGTTTGTATAAGAAAAAAACTAGGTCGCAAGTAAGACCTAGTTTTTTTTCTTATAACTGTAGTAATAAAGGCCCGAAACAAAAATGCTTCCGCCAACAATATTACCCAAATAAACAGGAACAAAGTTTGTTATAAAATTTTGCCAAGTGGCGCTACCTTCAAAAATGGAAGCAGGGATAACGAAGCAATTTGCGACACTATGCTGAAAACCGATAGCGACAAAAATCATGACAGGAAACCAAATGGCAACTATTTTACCAGCGGCGTCTTTAGCACCATAACAAAGCCATAACGCCAGACCAACAAACCAATTACAGCCAATGCCTGAAATAAAGGATTGAATAAAGCTGGCGTGAATTTTATGCTGTGCGACTTGGATAACTTGTGCTTGATAAATGCCTTCGTGTGTTAACCCGACGAGATGACCGAAAAAATAGGCGACAAAAATTCCCCCAATTACATTCCAACAGGTAATAAAAAGCCAATTGCCCACGAGTTCTTTTAATGAGACTTTCCTGGCGTAACAAGCCAGAGATACTGCCATCATATTCCCAGTAATCAATTCACCTCCAGCTAGTAAAATGACAATTAAGCCGATGGGAAAAACAGCAGCACCTAAAAGGGTTCCTAGACCCGAAAACTCTTTTGGAATCGGAGCAGAAATGCGAATGTAGGCTAAGTAGCCTAAAGAAATCATGGCACCGCCGATAAAGCCTAAAATTGCTTTGGCTAGGGGCGTTTTGTGAATTTTTTTGCTGCCATTTTGGATTGTTATTTCTAAAATTTCTTCTGGTGTAAACATGAGGGCACATCCTTTACATATTTATAAAAGAGGATGTTGATGATTGATCACCAACATCCTCTCTTTCAAAATTTTAAATGTTGCTAATTAAAAAGTTCTTGTAGTGCAGCATCCACTTTACTTTGGTCTGCTAAATAAGGAATGGTAATATGATCAGTCCCTTTGTTCATCTTATTGTATTCAATTGATGTTTCAATGGCATGATCATTTCGTGCCCAGCTACGTCGCGCCACACCGCCCATAGTGTCCCAGGCAATAGCAGATTTGATAATTTCATCTACCAATTCAGAACCATCTAAAACAAGACCAAAACCGCCATTAATTGATTTGCCAATTCCAACGCCGCCGCCGTTATGCAAAGCAATTAGCGACATGCCGCGCGCGGCGTTGCCGGCATAGCATTGTGTTGCCATATCAGCACAAACATTACTACCGTCTTTAATATTAGATGTTTCACGGAAAGGTGAATCTGTGCCAGAAACATCATGATGATCTCGTCCTAGCATAACTGGTCCAATTTTTCCTTCACGTACCAATTCATTGAATTTTAGTGCGATATTTACGCGTCCCATACAATCTTGGTAAAGAATGCGGGCTTGTGTGCCCACCACGAGCTGATTTTTTTCTGCATCGCGAATCCAATTATAGTTATCGCGGTCTTGGTAGCGGCGATTTGGATCAATCACTTCCATTGCGGCCTGGTCAGTTGCTACTAAATCTTCGTGGTTTCCACTCAAGCACACCCAACGAAATGGGCCATAGCCATAATCAAAAAGCATTGGTCCCATAATATCTTCTACGTAAGATGGCCAAATAAAACCGTCTTTATCATCAACACCATTTTTGGAAATTTCTTTTATACCGGAATCATAAATGGCTTTCATAAAAGAGTTGCCATAATCAAAGAAATAAGTTCCTTTAGCAACAAGGGATTTAATAACACGATAGTGACGTGCTAGCGTTTCATCTACGAGTTGCTGGAATTTTTTGCTATCTGTTGCTAGCAGCTCTGTTCGTTCTTCAAATGTAATTCCAGCTGGACAATAGCCACCATTGTAAACATTATGACAAGAAGTCTGGTCAGACAATAAATCAACGGGTATATTATTTTGATCAATGTATTCCAGTAGTTCGACGATATTTCCGTGATAGGCAATGGAGGTTTTTTCTTTTTTGGTTAAATACGCCGTTGCAATGTTTATAGCCTCTGCAGGCGTGGTGGCAAGATTTGAAATCCAGCCTTGTTCCAAACGGGTATCAATTCGAGAACGGTCAACTTCGGCGATGATCGCCACAGCATTGGCAATTTCGCCAGCCTTACCTTGAGCACCAGACATTCCCCCAAGACCAGAAGAAATGAATAGCTTTCCAGCTAAGTCGCCATCATCTGCAATCCCCAGTTTTAACCGTCCAGCATTTAAAAGGGTATTAAATGTCCCGTGTACAATTCCTTGTGGTCCAATATACATCCAGCCGCCTGCTGTCATTTGGCCATAATTGGTGACACCCATTTCTTCGGCAATTTCCCAATCATCAATATTATCGTATTCGCCAACGAGTAGGCCATTGGTAATAATTACCCGTGGTGCGTCTTTTTTAGACTTAAATAAACCTAATGGGTGCCCAGATTCTACTACCAATGTTTGTTCGTCTGTCATAATTTCAAGATACTTTTTAATCAAATGATATTGCATCCAGTTGGAACAAACTTGCCCTGTTTCACCGTACGTAACCAATTCATACGGGTAAAGAGCCACTGCAAAATCCAAATTATTGTCAATCATTACTTGCATGGCTTTAGCGGCGGTACAATTTCCTTTGTATGCGTCAATGGGTTTGCCATAGATGCGTTCTTTTGGATACCAGCGATAACCATAAATACGTCCCCGTGTTCGCAATTCTTCTAAAAATTCGGGGATCACAATCTCATGATATTTGGGATGAACATAACGCAAGGCATTTTTTAATGCCAGTTCGGTTTGTTCTTTGGTTAAACGAAAACCGCGGTCAGGAGCGCGCCGAATTCCTTCTTGAAAAATTGTTTTTTCTGGTAAAACGTCATCTAATTTTACCGTCATCGCTTGTTCGATGTCTTTTAAGTCGATCATCATGATTTCCTCCTTTGTATTCTCGTGGTGTGAATGAATGAAATGATTTCAAAGCTTTTACGCTTTTTAGTATATGTGAGCGGTGTCAACAAAGCGTCTATCGATTAAAAATTTTTATCAAAAAGTTTTTTGCTAAAAGTAATCTCGTGTTTGACTCCTATTTGACTATATTTTTTTATACTAGAAGTACGAATAAGATATAAAGGAGAAGAAAATATGAAAGCAGATAAAATTCTTAAAAATTTTAGTCAGATTTTTTGTCCAATTGATCAAGGAATTCCTTTACGCGGCGAACAAATGAGTGAAGCTGTGATTATAGAAGATGGCTATATTGCAATTAAAGATGGGAAAATTTTAGCTGTAGCAAAAGGCGATCCCGACGAAGCACTTATTGATGAGGAAACAGAAATTATTGATTATACCGGAAAATTAGCGACACCGGGCTTGATTGATTGCCATACCCATTTGGTTTATGGGGGCAGTCGCGAACATGAATTTTCACAAAAGTTAAACGGGGTGGCTTATTTAGATATTTTAGCACAAGGCGGAGGTATTTTAAGTACTGTGGAAGCGACAAGAAAAGCTTCTTTCAAAGAGCTTTATGATAAATCTGCTGCGTTGCTGGATAAAATGCTCATTCACGGGGTGACCACAGTAGAAGCCAAAAGTGGGTATGGTTTAAATTGGGAAACCGAAGAAAAGCAACTGCAAGTTGTTAAAAAACTAAATGAAGAACACGCGGTAGATTTGGTCTCTACCTTTATGGGTGCTCACGCTATCCCAGCGGAGTACAAAGGTCGCGCAAGTGAATTTATCGATTTTATTATTCATGATATGTTGCCGAAAGTAAAAGCAGAGAATTTAGCAGAGTTCTGTGATATTTTCTGTGAAAAAGGCGTCTTCACAGCCCAAGAATCTGAAAAACTATTGCAAGCTGCAAAAGATATGGGCTTTAAATTGCGAATCCACGCCGATGAGATTGCTACGATTGGCGGAGTGGACGTGGCAGCAAAATTAGGAGCTGTTAGTGCAGAACATCTAATGATGATTACCGATGAAGGCATCAAAAAATTAAGTGAAGCTCACGTTATTGGCAATTTATTGCCAGCCACTACTTTTAGTTTAATGGAAGATACGTATGCCCCAGCTAAAAAAATGATTGATCACGGAATGGCAATCACCTTAACCACCGATAGTAATCCAGGAAGTTGTCCGACGGCAAATTTACAGTTCATTATGCAACTGGGATGCTTTATGCAAAAATTAACGCCTATTCAAGTATTTAATGCCGTTACCATTAATGCAGCTTATTCTGTTTGTAGAGCAGATACAATCGGTAGCTTTGATAAAGGGAAAAATGCCGATATTGCAATTTTTGATGCACCTAATATTGATTTTCCGTTATACTTTTTTGCGACAAATTTAGTGGAAGCTGTTTATAAGGCAGGTAATTTAGTTATTTCACAGCGGCAATACAGCGTCAAATAATAGTCGGCTTCTTCGTTGTTCTCTCAAATTCTATTCTTAGAGTTTGAGAGTTTTTTATGCAGCACTTTTTAATTTTTTTGAAAGCGGTATCTTTCTGATGTCACTTCCTTTAAAATAAGGTTGGACAATTATGGCAATACTGGTTGAAAGAAGGTAACACTATGCCACATACATTATCGTTTGAATTACTAGGAACACCGACTATTAAAGTAGATGGTGAGACTAAAATCTTTTCCTTTTCAAAAATTAATGCCTTATTGTATTACATGGTGGTTAATAAGCAGATTAGTCGAGATGAGATAGCAGGTATTTTATGGCCCAGTAAAGACGAAAAAAGTGCCAAAAAGAATTTACGGAATACTATTTATCAGGCCAATCGCGGAATGGGTGGCGAGTTTATTGTATCGCCCAATAAAACAATTTTAACTTTCAACTGTGATGTGACTGTTGAAAGTGATACTTACCGGTTTGAAGAAGATGCCTATACGCATTTAGAAGAATATCGAGACGAATTTTTGAAAGGTTTTTATTTAAAAGATTCCGATTTATTTGATGCCTGGTTAGCCAAAATGCGTAATATGTATGAACATCAATTTATTGAATCTTGTTATCAAAAAGTTGCTGAGGATATTTCATTTCATGCAGTAGCAGATGTGGAAAAAAACATTCGTAAGTTAATTGCCATTGATGAATTTGATGAGCGAAACTATCAATTGTTGATGCGCTTTTATATTGAAAACCAGCGGAATGGTAAAGCCATTGAAACTTATTATGAACTCGCTGAAATTCTAAAAGTTGAACTGGGCATTGAACCAGGTGAAGAAACAAAACAGCTTTATCAGGAAACTTTGAAAATTGCGAACCAAAAACAAGGAGAACAACGAAAAAAAAGAGCTTATCATTTTTATGACCGAGCCAATGAAGTGGAGCGTCTGGAGTTAAATTTAGCCAATTTAAAACAAAAAAAACCATTTCAATCCCTATTAATTACAGGGGATTTAGGTGTAGGGAAATCGGCACTTTGTCAATTAGTGTTGGAAAACATTCAATATTCCTATGAATGCTTTAAAGTCACTTGTTACAAAGCAGAACAAAATCATTTTTTACGTCCTTTTCGCGAATTACTGCAACAATTGGTGACGGTTTTGCAGCAAGAAAAAATGGTAGATGTTACCCAATGGGAAGAGACGTTTAGTCGCCAATTTCCATTTTTCAAAGATTTAAAAGGCCAACAACTAATAGAAGAAATGTCACTTTCTAAACTCAATTTTTTAGCACAAAGTATCTCAGAAGCTTTGCAACAACTAGGTAAAAAACAACCGGTCGTTATTTTTATTGAAAATTTACAGTGGATGGATAAAGCCAGTCTTCAATTGTTAACTAGTTTAATTTTGCATAATCCACACCGCGACATTATTTTTGTGCTGACGCTGCAAACAGGGTATCGCAAAGAAATTTATGATTTTATCGCAAGTGTACGGCATTATGAAAAAATCATAACCCTGGAATTATTGCCGTTTAAAGACTTTGAGGTACGTGCTTTTTGTGAAAAACAACTACCCGATTACGATTTTCAAGCGACAACGCTGGATTTTATTGTAAAAGAATCAGAAGGGGTACCATTATATATCAATGAATATTTAAAACAGCTACAAGAAAGTAATACACTGGATATTTTAACACCCAAAATAAAAGATGAATTAAGTTTACAATTTGTGAACTTAACGCCTTTAGAATCGGAGTTAGTGGATTTCATTTCTTTCTTTCAAAAAGTTGCTCCCATGAGTTTATTAACAAAATTGGTGACAGCAGGCACTACTGAAATTTATGCAGCTTTAGATAATTTGAATAAACAAGGATTGTTGAAAGAAAATGTTTACCTCGACGAAGTTTGCTTTAGTTTTCATCATAAAAAAATGAAACAATACATTTATGCACAACAATCTGCGATGAAATTGCGCGTGATTCACGAAAAAATTGCCATTTTATTGGAACAGAAGTTAAATGAAGCCACAGAAAACAGTGAATTATTAGCAGCGATTGGGTATCACTATCGCCATGCGCATCAAGAGTTAAAGTCATTGGATTATGAATTGTCTCACCATCAAGCCTTTTTACGTATTCAACACGAATTATTTCCTATTTATCATCAGGAACACTTGTCCTCACAAGAAAGTGTCCGAAAAGCAGACCCTAATGAGTTAGAGAAATTTAAAGAGATTGGGGCCAGACTAAAAGAAATTGAAACACAATACGCCCAAGATAGTACGTATCAATTGTTACTGGTGAAATTTCTTTATTTGGAAGGACGTTACTTTATAAATTGTGGTGATTACAATCAAGGCTTGGAAAATATTCAACGTGTCATTGTCAAAGCCAAAGATTTCCATCTCACCACAGATTTATTGCGCGGCTATCGCCAGATGATTTATTATTATATTCAAACTGATAATGCGACAGATATGGCTCATTATATCGATTTGGCAATGGAAGTTGCCATCAGTGCGAACAACAATGAATCAATTGGGATTTTATTGCGATTAAAAGGCTTGTATCACTTAATGATTGGCGATTTAGATCAAGCAGAATCCCTATTTCAAGAATCAATTACGATTTTTAATATTGCCAATCGTTTTGATGAAAAATACAATAGTAATATTGCAGCGGCATATGATTATCTAGCTGAAATTCAACGGTTACGCTCCAATTATGACCAATCAATTAAATTGGAACAAAAGGCGATTAATCTATGTGAAGGTAATAATTTGATGACAAGTCTGGCTATTTTTTATGTAGATATGGGGATTACCTTATATGCAAAAAAAGACTACGATCAAGCAGAAAGCTATTTTTTAAAGGCAAATAAATTATTTGAAGTAACGTCTTCGCTTTGGAAACGTGTCCAACTCAATGCCTATTTAACCTTGATTTATTTGCATAAACAAGACTATCTTAAAGTAGTAGACTATATTGAAAAAACGATTAGCTATCAAAATCAATTAGCAAATCCGCGAGATAGTGGACTGGTTTATTTCATTAAAGCGTTGGTAAAAGAACAGTGTTTAAACACAGGTATAAAAAATATACAATTGGATCATCTTTTGACAGAAGATTTGTCCTATTATTTGACTAAAGCGATGGAAAATCTTAGTCAGTATCGGGATCGTTACGAATTGCAATTACTAAAGGAAACATTTCCAGATAAGGGAAGAAAAGAAATATCACACTTATAATATGATTTTTTAGGGCATCAAAGATCAGAAGGATTAAAGGATGTAAAAACGATGAAACAGATAGCTTTTGCTATCTGTTTTTGTCTTTTCATAAAGGATGAAGGTTAGAATAAACAGCAAAGGGATTCTTACAACTGAAGTAAATTTCATCTGTAAGAATCCTTTTGGCAGAGAAAATTTCCAGATACATGACAGGGAAAAAGGAGCTAAAGTTGCCGTAATCTTTTTTTCAAAATGGTAAGGGCAACTTCTGGATAATGTTGGCTTAAAAGTCCCATCGCAGCGAGTAAGTAATCTTGGTCTAGATACAAATTTGGGTGAACAGGTAATAGGGCGCTGCCGTTTTCCAAAAGTTCTGTTTGCAAAATAGCTTTAGGATTTTGGCTGTAAACCACCACACCGCCTGTTGCAATTAGGGTTTTAAATTGTTGCAAGTCTTTTCCTTGTTGATAATAAACGGTCCGATTTGGCGTTTGGAGTGCGCTTTTATTTCCAGCATGGCGTTTTAAGGCAAATGCGGCAGCAGCTTGGGCGAGAAATTGATCGTAATAGATTTCCCGGTCAGTTTTTGGTACAAAAATCGGGTGGGTACAGCGATACTGACAAGCTGCTTTTAAGGCAGCGCTATCTGTTGGTAAAAGTTCTTTTTTTACCGCGGTACTGGTAAATATTTGTGCGAGTAGACTTTCAGCCGAAGAACGCATACCTAAGTCTCCTTCAACGGTCCGTTTTAAATAAGGTTCGGCCAGGCCCTCAAAAAAAACATTGTCAGCTTTGGGCAATCCTTGGCCGACTGAGTGAACATCTGTCGTGGCCCCGCCAATATCTAAAATGATTAAATCCCCAAAACCAGAAGTAGTAAGAGTCCCTTCTTTCAAAAGTTTAGCAGCAGCTAAAACAGCAGTAGGAGTGGGAATAATTGGTGCGTTGCTGTGGGTGGCAACTTGTTGAATCCCTTTTGATTGGGTAATTTTTTTTAAAAAAACATTTTGCGCTACTTGACGTACAGGGACTGGATTTAAGGTGTTAACTTGAGGCATGACATTTTCAGTAAAATAGATATTTTTCCTTTGCTTCAAAATTACCGCCAATTTGTTATAAGCCGCTTCATTTCCAGCGACGATAATTGCGATACTTGGTGGTAGCTGTGTGAGTAATTTGGCGTTTTGACAAATAATTTCGTGATTACCGCCATTGGAACCACCTGTTAATAAAACGACATCAGGTCTTAACTGGTAAATTTCGTGGATATTTGCTGGGGTGAGACGGTAACAAAATGTTTTCAAAATACGACTTCCTGCACCTAAAGCTGCTCTTTTAGCCGCTTCTGTCGTTAAACTTTGCGTTAATCCAATTGCAACCATTTTGAAACCACCCCAAGCAGAAGAACAAAAATATTCTTCAACGTCACGCACACTAGTCTGTTCTATATCTTTTAAGACAGCCGCTTTTCCTTTTTGATAGCAAAGCATGAGGTCGGTTTGGCTAGTGGTAGGCAAACTGACTGTATTAACAATCAGTCTTTTGTTAGGATCAACTAACGTTAGTTTTGTATATGTGCTACCAAAGTCAATTAATAAGATAAGTTTTTGCATAAATGACACCTTCTTTAATGGCTAAAGTTTGTTATAAATAAAAAAATTTGCAGGAAAATAATTAGTTTTTTTTAATCTTACTATATAAAAAACGCCACTTAACGACTATTAAACGTCAAAACGCTTTTTTAACAAAGACAAGTAAAGTTTTATATTTTGCTTTTTCACAAGTATCCTTTTTAAAACTTCTGTACAAAGAGCATAAATAACAGCGGTTGGACAAAAGGATGAAACAGGGATGTCTCAAAATATTCTTTAGGTTTGTGACTGCTTTAAGCAGTTGGATTGAGCACACGCTAACTTTAGTTTAAAAAAGACAGTCAAAAAAAGGTCAAATGAAAAAAATGACAAAAAATAAGATTGAATAGTTTGGCTGTTTTCAATAAAAAAAACAGCTCTGACTTTTATGAAAAAATTATAAAAAGCGTGTTTTAGCGATATTTGCAAGCAGTTTGAAAGAGTGATAAGCTGATTTTGGCAAATGAAAGCGGTGTCAAAAATCTTGTGATAATAAAAGATAAAGTAGGAAAAATAACATGTGTTAAGTTGAGCATAGGGCAGTAAAGTAACAAAAGAATAAATGAACGTAAATTCGTTCAAATTATATAAGAAGGAGCGTTTTACCATGGCAAAATTAATTGAATGTATTCCAAACTTTAGTGAAGGTCGAGATCAAAGCGTAATTGAAGGTCTGGTGAAGACTGCCAAAAATGTTAGCGGGGTTACATTATTGGACTACTCTTCTGATTCCTCTCATAATCGTAGTGTTTTTACTTTAGTAGGGGATGAAAAAGGTATTCAAGAAGTTGCGTTTCAATTGGTGAAATTCGCCAGCGAAAACATTGATATGACAAAACATCACGGAGAACATCCTCGAATGGGAGCCACCGATGTTGTGCCTTTTGTACCAATTAAAGACGTAACGATGGCAGAATGTATCACGATTTCTAAAGAGGTTGCCAAACGAATTAACGAAGAATTACACATTCCTATTTTCTTATATGAAGATTCTGCTACGACCCCTGAGCGAAAGAATTTAGCAAAAGTTCGTAAAGGACAGTTTGAAAAAATGCCAGAAAAATTATTGGAAGAGCAGTGGGCGCCTGATTTTGGCGAACGCAAAATTCATCCTACTGCGGGTGTAACTGCTGTGGGAGCAAGAATGCCGCTAGTGGCTTTTAATGTTAACCTTGACACTGATAATATTGAAATCGCCAATAAAATCGCGAAAATTGTCCGCGGATCTTCTGGTGGTTGGAAATATTGTAAAGGAATTGGCGTCATGTTAGAAGGGCGTAACATTGCCCAAGTATCTATGAACATGGTGAATTTTGAAAAAACTCCGTTATATCGTGTTTTTGAAACCATTCGCTTTGAAGCAAAACGCTATGGTGTTTCAATTATTGGCAGTGAAGTAATTGGCTTAACTCCAGCTAAAGCCTTGATTGATTGCGCAGATTATTACTTACAAATTGAAGAATTTGATTATGATAAACAAGTTTTAGAAAATCATTTACTAAATTAGGAGGATTACTATGAAACTCGTTGAGATGCAACTAAATGAATTTGTGAAAATCTTAGGTTCTAATGCACCAGCACCAGGAGGCGGTTCTGCTTCGGCTTTAGCAGCGGCCCAAGGAATTGCACTAACAAAAATGGTGACAGAACTGACAATTGGCAAAAAGAAATATGCGGAATTTGAAGTAGAGATGAAAGATTTACAAGAAAAAGCTGCAGTGTTGCAAGAGGAATTGCTAGTGGCGATTGATGAAGATACTGTCGCTTTTAATCAGGTTTCGGCTGTTTTTGAAATGCCAAAAAATACCGAAGAAGAAAAAAAAGAACGCCAAAAAGCAATGCAAAATGCACTGCAAGGCGCTGCAATGACACCATTTAAAATGATGGAAAAAATTGTTGCCGCACTAGAGCTCACACAAAAAGCTATCGGGAAGTCAAATACTAATGCAGCGAGTGATCTAGGTGTAGCCGCACTAAATTTAAAAGCAGCCTTACAAGGAGCTTGGCTAAATGTTTTGATTAATCTTTCAAGCATTGAAGATGATGCTTTTGTTTTGCAATACAAACGCGATGGAAAAGAGTTGGTCACCAAAGGCAGTACATTAGCAGATACAATTTATCAAAAAATCATTGAAATTATTTGATGCTTAAATTTTGTTTGAAGAAAGGAAGTTTTTACATGGTCTTATCAGATATCGAGATTGCCAATTCAGTCACCATGAAACCAATTGAAGAAATTGCCGAGTCAATTGGTATCGATAAAGAAGATTTGTCCCTTTATGGCAAATACAAAGCAAAAATCAGCAATATTAAAGAATTAGATGGAAAAGACAACGGCAAATTAATTTTAGTAACGGCGATTACACCTACCCCAGCTGGTGAAGGGAAAACAACAACATCCGTGGGATTAGTCGACGCTTTAACTGCAATTGGAAAAAAAGCTGTGATTGCTTTACGGGAGCCTTCTTTAGGACCAGTTTTTGGTGTAAAAGGTGGTGCTGCTGGTGGGGGCTATGCCCAAGTAGTCCCAATGGAAGACATCAATTTACATTTTACCGGAGATTTTCATGCCATTGGTGCAGCCAATAATTTATTAGCAGCTTTATTGGACAATCATATTCATCAAGGAAACACGTTACAAATCGACTCGCGTAAGATTACATGGAAACGCGTTGTTGATATGAATGATCGACAATTACGACACATCGTCGACGGCTTGCAAGGTCGCGTAAACGGTGTTCCTCGGGAAGATGGCTTTGATATTACCGTAGCTTCTGAAATTATGGCTATTTTATGTTTGGCAAATGATATTACCGACTTGAAAAACAAATTGCGTAACATTATTGTGGCATATAATTTTGACGGTGAACCTGTCACCGCAGGAGATTTAAAAGCTGAAGGCGCTTTAACCGCATTATTAAAAGATGCTATTCAACCTAATATCGTCCAAACCTTAGAACATGCACCAGCCTTTATTCATGGTGGTCCATTTGCAAATATCGCTCATGGTTGTAACAGTGTATTAGCAACAAAATTGGCGTTAAAATACGCAGATTATGCCGTAACAGAAGCTGGTTTTGGGGCAGATCTTGGAGCAGAAAAATTTATTGATATTAAATGCCGTTTAGCTAATTTAAAACCAGATGCTGTCGTTTTAGTTGCTACGATTCGTGCTTTAAAAATGCATGGTGGTGTTAAAAAGAATGAATTAGGCACTGAAAATGTCGCTGCAGTAATGGATGGAATTCCCAATTTAGCTAAGCACTTGAAAAATATTACGGAAGTTTATGGGATGCCAACAGTTGTTGCAATCAACAAGTTTCCAACAGACACACCAGCAGAAATAGCAGCAGTAGAAGAAGCCTGTGAAAAATTAGGCGTCTCCGTTGTCTTATCTGATGTCTGGGGCAAAGGAAGTGAAGGTGGTAAAGAATTAGCAGAAAAAGTTGTCGCATTAGCAGAGGAGCCTAATCATTTCAGTTATGTTTATGATTTAGAAGATTCTATTGAGGACAAATTAAATAAAATTGTGCAAAAAGTATATGGCGGCAAAGGTGTAGAACTAGCTCCAAGTGCGAAAAAAGGACTAAAGGAATTAGAACGACTTGGTTTTGGAAATTATCCAATATGTATGGCCAAAACACAATATTCCTTTTCTGATGATGCTACATTAATCGGGGCACCAAAAGACTTTACAGTGACCATTCGCAATTTAAAAGTTTCTGCTGGTGCGGGCTTTATCGTAGCTTTGACAGGAGCGGTGATGACAATGCCAGGTTTACCGAAATCTCCTGCTGCCGAAAGAATTGATGTCGACGCAAAAGGTAATATTACCGGTTTGTTCTAGCTATTGGAAGATTAGATAGGGAGTTTTTATCTCCCTATCTAAATCAGATGTGATTCAAAGTAGTTTTTTTTACCTAATTGAAAGCGCTTTAAAAATATAAAATAAGAGGTGAATAAAATGCAAAAAGACGTAGAAATCCCAGAAGTTTCGGATGTGAAAGACGTTGATTCCGCTGAACTGGCAGAAAATGAGAATGCAAAGTTTAGTTTGGGCGGAGCTACTTTATATGGTATTAATGCCGTGATTGGTTCGGGAATTTTTCTTTTGCCCCGTACAATCTACCAAGATTTAGGACCCGCTTCATTAGTCGCCATGTTACTAGATGCCGTCTTGGTTTTGATGTTGGCCGTATGCTTTGCCGAAGTTGCGGGCTATTTTAATAAAAATGGCGGTGCATTCCAGTATTCAAAAACAGCTTTTGGTGATTTTATCGGCTTTAATGTGGGTGTTCTAGGCTGGTTTGTAACCATTATCGCCTGGGCTGCGATGGCGGCTGGTTTTGCCAAGTTATTAATTCAGACTTTTCCAGCTTTAGAAGGGAAAAATACGTTAATCAGCATTTGTCTTGTCATTTTTCTATCAGTTATCAATAGCATGGGGATCAAAACCTCCAAAATTTTTACCATCGTTATTACAATTGCAAAATTAATTCCGATTATTGCGTTTACGTTGATTGCAATTTTCTTTATTAAAAGTGGGATTAATGGTGGCAATTTCACACCATTTTTGCAATTAAATCCAGATTTAACGCTATCAAAAGCGATGGCTTCCACCTCGCTTACTGTTTTTTATGCTTTTATCGGTTTTGAAGCTTTGCCAGTGGTTGCAGGTGAAATGCGAAACGCCAAAAAAAACGTACCAAAAGCCATTATTGGTTCTATCAGTATTGTTTCATTGCTTTATTTTATGATTATTGCCGGTACAATTGCGATGCTTGGAACAGGCATCTTACAAAGTAATGCACCAGTTCAAGATGCTTTTGTCAAAATGATTGGACCAGCAGGTAAATGGATTATTTCCATCGGTGCTTTAATTTCTATTGCAGGCTTAAACATGGGGGATTCCTTAATGATTCCTCGTTACGGTGCTTCTATTGCCGATGAGGGCTTGTTACCAAAAGTTATTGCTAAGAAAAATAAAAAGAATGCACCTATTATCGCCATTATTTTTTCTGGATTATTAACGATTGCCTTTTTGTTAAGCGGCTCTTTTGAGCAGTTGGCAGAATTATCTGTTGTCTTTCGTTTCTTCCAATATATTCCAACCGCATTGGCTGTTATTTGGTTACGAAAAAAAGACATGGACAATGTCCCAGCATTCAAATTACCTTTTGGTCCGGTAATACCAATAATTTCGATTATCGTTAGTATTTGGATGGTAGCCGCGGCAAATCCAATCAACTTAGTAGCCGGTGTTGTTGGCGTTGTTGTGGCGAGTATCTTATATGTCATTTTGAACAAAAATAAAATGAAACAAGCAAATTAAGTTTGTCTTGGCTTGGAAAATTCAATCAAACCAAGAGATTAAAAAGTGAGGGAAAATGATGAATACTTTAATGAAAGATCAAACACAAAATTTTGATAAATCTGCTGTAATTGTTTTGGATGGTGCAAGTTTAACATTAGAAGACGTTATCGCAGTTGCACGGCATCATGTACGCTGTGAAATTGCCGAAAGTGCCAAAGAAGCGGTGATTGAATCCCGTAAAATCGTTGACAAAATCGTTGAAGAAAGGCGTGTTGTTTACGGTGTGAATACTGGTTTTGGCTCATTGTGTAACGTCAGCATTTCAAAAGACGATACCGTGCAGTTGCAAGAAAATTTGATTCGTACCCACTCTTCTGGTTATGGCGATCCGTTTTCTGAAGACATCGTGCGGGCCATTATGTTAATTCGGGTAAACTCATTAATTAAAGGGTATTCAGGAATTCGCTTAAGTACCGTTGAAAGTTTATTAGCCATGTTAAATGCTGGGGTACACCCACATATTCCAGAAAAAGGTTCACTGGGGGCATCTGGTGACTTGGCACCATTAGCACACATGGTTTTACCGTTATTAGGACTAGGAAAAGCTTATTACAACGGTGTTTTATATTCTGGTAAAGAAGCAATGGAAAAAGCTGGACTAGAAATTATTCAACTCAGTGCTAAAGAAGGGTTGGCTTTTATTAACGGGACAACGGTTTTAAATGCTGTCGGTGCGTTAGCCACCTATGATGCGATCCAATTATTAAAACTTTCAGATATCGCCGGAGCGCTTTCTTTAGAAGTTCATGATGGCATTTCGAGTCCTTTTGAAGAAGATTTGCATACGATTCGTCCGCAAAGTGGACAATTGGCAACGGCCCGTAATATTCGCCGCTTAATTGCAGACAGCCAATATATCACACAAGCAACCCCAGACCATGTACAAGATCCGTATACCTTGCGTTGTATGCCACAAATTCATGGCGCAAGTAAAGACTCGATTGCATATGTGAAAGAAAAAGTAGAAATTGAAATTAATTCCGTGACAGACAATCCGATTATTACTAGAAACGGCGAAGTTATTTCAGGGGGGAATTTCCATGGGGAACCATTGGCCCAACCCTTTGATTTCCTAGGAATTGCCGCAGCAGAAATCGGGAACGTTTCAGAACGTCGCGTAGAGCGTCTAGTGAATCGTCAGTTAAGCAAACTGCCATCTTTCTTAGTGAAACACCCGGGGCTAAATTCTGGATTTATGATTACGCAATATGCGTGTGCGTCTTTAGTTTCTGAAAATAAAATTTTGGCACATCCAGCAAGTGTGGATTCTATTCCATCTTGTGAAAATCAAGAAGACTTTGTCAGCATGGGGACAACAGCAGCTCGCACAGCTTTAGAAATTGTCAAAAATTCTCGTCGCGTCGTAGCCACAGAAATTATGGCTGCCTGTCAAGCATTGGATATTAAAGGCTATCAAAGTGGCCTTGGAAAAGGAACAAAAGCTGCCTATGATGCTTTTAGACGCGAAGTTTCCTTTATTGAACACGATAAAGATATTGAAATGTACGATGAATTGAACAAAGCAACGGCTGTTTTAGAAAATGGCGACTTCTTAAAAGAAGTCGAAAACAAAGTTGCATTGGATTTACAATTTAACTAATGTTGTCATAGGCCAGTTTGAAAGTGTTTAATCCGTTAGTAGATACTTCACTTTATAAAAAAGGAATGTTATGTAAGTCATGACACACTTCAAGAAAAGAGAAATCTGGCAAGATATGGTGACAAAATTAACGGTTATCTTAATTTATGCCTTCTTATATTCCTTGGCGCTGAATATCTTTTGGCAGCCAGGGAATATTTATGCAGGAGGACTTACTGGGATTGCCCAGATTTTGGCAACCGTCTTTGCCAAAAATCAGATTGCGTTGCCCATTTCCATTATTTATTACCTTTTAAACGTCCCGATGTTCATTTTGGCATGGTTTAAAATCAATCGCAAATTTGTGTTATATACCATTCTTTGTGTATCGGCGGCTTCTTTTGCAATACACATTGTCCCAAGCACGACGCTGACAACAGATCCTATTATTTGTGCGATATTTGGCGGGGCCATTAATGGTTTTTCATTAGGCTTAGCTTTAAAATATGGTCTTTCAACAGGTGGAATGGATGCGTTAATTATCACAATCAGACAAATGACCGGGCGCAGTATTGGCGTTATTTCCATTATTTTAAACGGCATTATTGTTTTAATTGCTGGGTATTTATTTGGCTGGCCGTATGCGTTTTATAGTGTACTGTCCATTTTCGTTAGTGGCAAAGTGACTGATTTGGTTTATGTGAAACATAAAAAAGTACAGGTAACAATCATTACGCAAAAACCAAATGAAGTAATTCCTGCTTTGCAAGAAAAACTTAGTCGTGGGATTACAATTATTCCCCATGCATTAGGTGCCTATAATCAAGAAACACAAACTATTTTGATTTTAATTATTACCACTTATGAAATGGAAATTTTAGATCAAATTATGAAAGAAGTCGATCCTAAGGCTTTTGTTAGCGTGACACAAGATATTAAAATTCTTAGTCAATTTGAGGAACTAGATATTGTTTAGCAGGAGGTGATAGCTGGTGTTTGAAAAGAAAGGAAACCAAGACTATGTTACACGTGCTTGGTCAGGTGGCCAAACTACTGAAATTTTAATCGCGCCAGAGGATAGTTGTTTGACAAAGCGAAACTTTGATTTTCGACTTTCAACCGCAACGGTCGCCAGTAAAACCACTGAATTCTCCGATTTTACCGGCTATGAACGTTTTATTATGTCTTTGGATGCACCAATTACGTTGCAACACCAAAATATCATGATCCCGCTTCAGCCTTTTGAAATCTATCGGTTTGACGGTGGTACTACGATGCAAAGTCACGGCAAATGCCAAGACTTCAATGTGATTTTTAAAAAGAAGTATCAGGTTAGTGTAACGGTACTACAAAATAATGAAACAGTTGTACTTTTTACCAAAGGACAGAGTATTTTATATGCTTTACAGACTATTAAAGTAGAGGTATCTGCTTTAGAAACAGTGGCTGAAGTTTTACTCCAAAAAGGAGAGTCACTAGTTTTAAAAGGACAAAAACAGCTACACGTAATAAGTCAAAAAACGTCTTTTTCTCGCAACAAAGTCGCAGTCTTGACACAAATAAAAGAATAGAAAAAAACAGAGTAGAAGATAGAGCGTTAAGTGTCAAAAGGATGGGATGTTGCCTTTTGGACGAAGAAGTGAACTTCACGATTTTATCTTTGCATTCGCTGCATAAATATATTGTGTGGCAGCTCTATTTAAGGAGATGCACGAAAAATGTTAAAGAAAAAAATAGATGCACATTTTATTGCAACAATGGGATTATTAATTGGTTTAATGGTCGTTTTGTCCCAAGTTTTAGGTTTTGAAACGCAATTATTAAAAATTACGTTTGATTTTATACCAGAAGTTGTGATGGCAAGTTTGTTTGGGCCTTTTTGGACGGCAGTAGGTGCCGCTGTTGCTGATATTATTGGCAACACATTATTAGGCAAGGCTCCGTTTTTTATTGGCTTTACCTTAAATTCGTTTATTGCAGGGGGGATTTATGGCTATTTCTTTTATAAAAAGCCCATTACTATTAAAAATGCTTTCTTGTGTGTCTTGTGTAATACCTTACTTATCAGCTTATGTTTAACCCCGATTTGGTTATCTATGATGTATAAAATACCATTAACTGATGCTAAACTTTGGAGCATCCGATTACTAAAAGCAGTTATTATGCTTCCTGTGCAAACGGGACTAATCGTATTTTTTGGCAATGCCTTACCGTTTAAACGCTTAGCGAAGAATCTAGTTTAAAAAGTTTAAGAAGATTCTATTTCAGATGGAGATGATTTAAGATGTTTGCAACAGGAGATGAAGCAGTGGCATGGATTCATTCTCGTAAAAAATTTGGTTCCCGCCCAGGATTGACACGTGTCAAAGCATTACTGCGTTTATGTGGCAATCCTGAAAGAACGATTAACGGTATACACATTGCTGGAACAAATGGAAAAGGTTCAACCGTCACATATTTGCGCTGTCTTTTAGAGACGCAAGGCGTAACTGTCGGGACCTTTACATCACCTTATGTTGAAAGTTTTTACGAACGAATTTCGATTGCTGGTAAAGCAATACCAGTTAACGATTTTGTGAAACTAGCCAATAAATTTCAACCCTATGTAGCGCAGATGGATGAGCAGACTTCTTATCAAGGAATAACGGAATTTGAAATTTTAACTGCAATGGCTTTTTATTATTTCAAAAAACGCGTAGACGTTGCTATTTTTGAGGCGGGGATTGGAGGATTGCTAGATAGCACCAACGTCTTTACTCCGATGTTGACGGCTATTACAACAATTGGATTGGATCATACAGATATTTTAGGAGAAACAAAAGAAGCAATTGCCAAGCAAAAAGCAGGTATTATAAAAAATAAAGTTCCCATTGTAACAGGGAAGATTGAACCTGAAGCCTTAGAAGTAATTCGAAAAACAGCGTTAACACAAAGTGCACCTTTTTTTTCACTTAAAGAGGATTATCAGGTAATATACAGCTCACAAAATGACCAAAGAGGAGAAATTTTCACTTTCAAAAATAAAAATTATTATTTTGAAAATCTAACTGTTCCGCTTTTAGGAAAGTACCAAGTTGAAAATGCTGCTATTGCTATACAATTGTTCTTATTATACTGTCAAAAACAAAAAAAACAGGTTTCAAAAGATGCGCTAGTTTCGGGATTAAAAACAGCCTTTTGGCCTGGTCGGATGGAGCAAATTTCTACGAAGCCTAGGATTATAATAGACGGGGCACATAATCCCCATGCGATAAAAGAATTTGTAAAAACTCTCCAAACAGAATTTTCAAAGGGGACCAATTATATTTTATTTTCGGCGCTTACAACTAAAAATATCAATGAAATGCTAAATCAGATTCAGCAAATTCCTAATAGTCAACTTGCCATAACTACCTTTGAATATCCTCGGGCTTTAAAACAAGAGGATTGTGGTCAGTTTCATTTGACGTATTATCCTGACTGGCAAGATGGAATACAGGAGCTGATAGTAAAAATGCAACCAGAAGATACGCTATTTATTACGGGTTCTCTTTATTTTATCTCTCAAGTTCGAACGTCTTTTTTTAAAGATACTAAAGAGTTGATTAGCCCAAAAGTAGCTTTATTAGCGTATTGATTTTTTAGTCAGGACTAAGGATAGATTTTTCTAAGAGAGTGTATGAAAAAATTAGGATATTAAAACAAAACTAAAAAAACTCTTTTTCTTTTTTCGCGTCACTTTGGCTGGGAAAACAAGAAAAAGAGTTTTTTTTATTCGTCTTAGCGTGTAATGTCTAAAAATAAACGTAATGCGTTATCTGGATTTTCACTATCTGAAATAAAGTATTGAATTTCAGCAAAGGCGCCACCGGAAGCACGCTTGTGTCCGCCACCGTTAAAGTAACGTGCAGCAAGTAAAGACAAGTCGATATCGTCATTGTTGGTACGTAAAGAGACGCCTTTGCCATTTAGCACCAAGCTAAAATCAACTTCTTTTTTTGTTTCCGGATGTTCTAAACGTGCTAATGCATTTCCTAAAACAGAAGTGTATTGTTCGCCAAATGTGTAGGCGAAAGTTTTGCCAGCTAAGACACCAAATTGGGCTTTTAGCGTTTTACTACGAACATAATCTGCTTCTTTTTCTTTTAATGCCGCAATAATTTCGCTGTAGTCAGAAAGTAAAGTGAGGCCAGTTGCCATTATGCTTCCCATCAGCTCAATGCGTTTTTCCCAACTGTAGAAATAAAATAGATTGTTGAACTCCGCTGCGGCTTCTTTATAAGCTGCATTTGGATTCAGTTGCCAATCCCAACAGTCATAACAGCGAATAATATCGGCAACATTAGCTAGTCGTTGCCATAATTTATCTTGGAATAGTTCTGTAGGCATTTTCCCAACTAAAACTTTAAATAACACACTCGTAGCGGAATGTTTCAAATTCGTCGTTTCATCTGCCACAATAATTGAAGCATTTTCCGGATAGTTTTGGTTAACGTGAACAGAGGTGATATGGTGATCAAAAATATGCCAGGTAATTTTATTTTCAGTACAATACGTCGCCAATTGGTCAATTACTTCATCTGATGGGCAAATATCAGTAATGTAAAGCTCAGTTATCGCAGCGTCATTAGTTTTTATAAAGTTTAAAACGTGTTTGTCAATTGTACCGTCTGCGCCAGGTTCAGAATAGCCAACTGGCAAATAATTTTCTGCTACATAGCCCTTTTGTTCTTGCAAAATGGCTTGTAATAACAAAGCGGAGCCCACACCATCTAAGTCTGTATGGGAAAATTGTTTAATTAAAGTTTTTCTATCTTCCATGTTTTGCCTACTTTCTAATTAACGGGTAGTCTTGTTTGTTTTTTCGTATGTTCAGATAAACGCACAGAAATAATAGCAAAATACGTTACTGCTTCTTCTGAAAAACAAATTTTTTCACTACGTTTGGTTTGATCCATGCAACGTAATACTACACCATGAATCATTTATTTAATAGTGACAAGAAAAAAACCACCCGATATTTTCTTTTCGGGTGGTCGTTTTTTTATCCTAAAATTTCATCAATTAAAGATAATTCTGCTGGCGAAAAAATTGTATTTTCCAACGCTTTTAAATTATCTTCCAATTGGCTGACACGAGAGGCTCCGATTAAGACACTAGCAACGGTAGGTTGACGTAAATTCCAGGCCAATGCCATTTCTGCTAAGGTTTGTCCGCGCGTTTTGGCAAGGTCGTTTAATCTTTGGACTTTACTTAATGTTGCTTCAACTTGTTCAGAAGATAAAAAGGGACTGTCAGAACGTTTTGCCCGAGAATCAGCTGGAATACCATTTAAATAGCGATTTGTTAGTAAACCTTGAGCTAGTGGACTAAAGACGATGGCACCTAATCCTTCATCGGCTAAAACATCGGTTAGTCCTTCTTCAATCTTACGATTAAACATGTTGTAAGGTGGCTGATGGATAATAAATGGGGTATGCCATTCTTTAAAAATCTTTGCAATTGCAGCTGTTTCTTCTGGTGAATAATTCGAAACGCCTACGTATAATGCTTTTCCTTGCCTTACTAATAAATCTAGTGCGTGGGCAGTTTCTTCTAACGGCGTATCAGGATCTGGGCGATGATGATAAAAAATATCGAAGTAATCTAAGCCTGTTCGTTTGAGACTTTGATCACAGCTTGCGATGAGATTCTTTTTTGAACCCCATTCGCCATAAGGGCCAGGCCACATGTAATATCCTGCTTTAGAAGAGACAATAATTTCATCGCGATAAGGTGCAAAGTCTTCGGCGAAAATTTTGCCAAAGTTTTTTTCCGCAGAGCCTGCAGGAGGACCGTAATTATTTGCCAAATCAAAGTGGGTGATACCATTATCAAAAGCAGCCTGCATAATTTTGCGTTGGTTAGCCAAAACATCGACATCCCCAAAGTTATGCCAAAAACCTAACGAAATTTCCGGCAATTTTAATCCAGATTTTCCCACTCGTTGATACGTCATTTTTTCATAACGGTGTTCATTAGCGTGATACATGAAAAAACCTCACTTTCTGTTTTCCAAAATACTATTGTTAGGGTTTTCTTTACATAGCATACCACTTAAAGTAGACTTCAAGTAAATACTTTTTTGGAGGAAGTTATGCCAGTCACTACAAAAAAATATAGTATCCAAGAAATCAGTCGGCAATTGGCTATTCCAGCATCGACATTGCGCTATTATGAAAAACAAGGACTCTTGCAAAATGTACATCGTGCTGGCAAACATCGCCTTTACACAACCGAACACATTGATCGACTAGGAGCAATTCAATGTTTTAAAAAAACAGGAATGTCGTTAAAGCAGATTAAAGATTTTTTTTACCACGAGGATGTTACAAAAGATTCAGCTGCACTGGTCTTTTTATTAGAAAATCAATGTGAAGCCGTCAAAAAGCAAATAGCAGAGTTGGAAGAAAATAAAGCACAAGTAGAGCGCAAATTACAATTTTATACTGCTAAAATCACAGCCCAACAAGACTCTTTCGGTTGGACTGATTTTGAAGAAGCTGAAAGAAAAGAGGCTGGGAAATTATGATTTCCCAGCCTCTTTTAGGCGTATCTTTCGAGTTATTTTTATGCCTACGTTACAATAAGTCTAAGAAGAAGCTGGAGCAAAAAGTGCATCAGTTATTTTTTTAAAATAGAAAGGTGGGAATATATGGGGTCATTATGGCAAACATTTAGCGAACGAAAGGGCGAATTAATTTCAGCATTAGTTGAACACATTAGTATTTCACTTGTTGCATTATTATTTGCAATGTTGATTGCAATCCCGTTAGCCATTTGGTTAGTTAAATATAAAAAATTAGCAGAGATTATGCTACAAATTACAGGAGTTTTACAAACGATTCCTTCGTTAGCTCTTTTGGGGCTACTAATTCCCCTAGTGGGTATAGGCACCGTACCGGCAATTATCGCACTCGTTATTTACGCGCTATTACCAATTTTTCAAAGTACTTACATCGGGTTAAGTGAGATTGACCCTTCACTAGAAGAAGCCGCAGATGCCTTTGGGATGAGCCGTTTTCGCAAGTTGCGAAAAGTGGAGTTGCCCATTGCACTACCTGTTATTATTTCTGGGATTCGGACGGCATTGGTTTTAATCATTGGGACAGCCACACTTGCGGCGTTAATCGGTGCAGGTGGTTTAGGTACTTTTATCTTGCTGGGAATTGATCGTAATGATACCAGTTTAATCATCATTGGTGCTGTGAGCTCAGCCTTATTAGCGATTATTTTTAGTACGGCTATTCGTCTGCTTCAAAAAGTCCGCCCTCGTGTCATTGTGACTAGTTTAGTAGCGTTGTTTCTAGTAATTGGTGGTATTGGCTTATCACAGTCGTCATTATTCCAACCTGAAACTATAACGATTGCTGGTAAATTAGGAGCAGAACCTGAAATCTTAATTAATATGTACAAAGAGTTAATTGAACAAGATAGTGACGTCAATGTGGAATTAAAGCCCAATTTTGGTAAAACAACTTTTCTATTTAGCGCGTTAAAAAATGATCAAATTGACATTTATCCTGAGTTTACCGGGACAGTATTAGAATCTTTAGTAAAAGTGCCAAAAAAAGATGCCGGACAGCATTCAGCAGCTCAAACTTATACATTGGCCAAAGACTTATTACTTCAGCAAGAACAGCTGGCATTTTTACCTCCGATGGCGTATCAAAATACGTACGCACTCGCAGTGAAAAAAACATTTGCAAAAGAACATGGGTTAAAAACCATCAGTGATTTGAAAAAAATTGAAAATCAGGTTCATGCTGGTTTTACACTGGAATTTAATGATCGTAATGATGGAAATAAGGGCTTAAAACAATTGTACCAACTCAATTTAAAAGTTAGTCAAATGGAGCCCGCCCTACGTTACACGGCGATTAATAATGGGGATGTGAATGTGATTGATGCCTATTCGACGGATAGTGAGATCAAGCAATACGACTTAATCACACTACAAGATGATCAACAGCTATTTCCACCTTATCAAGGTGCACCGCTGATGCGACAAGCGTTTGCAACAAAACATCCAGAAATTGTCAAAAGCTTAAATCAATTAAAAGATAAGATTACAGAAGATGAAATGGTCGCTATGAACTATGCTGTCAATGTAGAAGGACAAAAACCGGCCACAGTTGCACGCGAATACCTGCAACAAAAAGGTCTTTTAGGAGGTGAGGATAAATGAGTGAGTTAGTTGTTTTTGACCATGTTGGTAAAAAATTTGGTGAAAGTACAGCGCTAGAAGATGTCTCTTTTAGTATTAAAACGGGTGAAATTTTTGTCCTCGTCGGTTCATCTGGCAGTGGTAAGACCACTTCTTTAAAAATGATCAACGCATTGCATATACCTACTAGCGGAGATATTTATTTTAAAAATAAGAAGATTAAAGATTATGATCCACAGAAACTTCGTTGGCAGATTGGGTATGTTTTGCAACAAATCGCCTTATTTCCAACTATGACTGTTTTAGAAAATATAGAAATTATTCCTGAAATGCTTGGTTGGAGCAAGGAAAAACGGAAAGAAAGAGCGTTTGAATTATTGCGTGCAGTGGAGTTGGATCCTCAAGTATATGCTGACCGTATGCCAAGTGAATTATCTGGCGGGGAACAACAGCGTGTAGGTATCTTGCGTGCCTTAGCTGCTAAACCAGATGTTATGCTAATGGATGAACCGTTTAGTGCGCTAGATCCAATTTCAAGAGAGCAATTACAAAATCTTGTTTTGACCCTTCATAAAGATTTACAAAATACGATTGTTTTTGTGACGCACGACATGAAAGAAGCCGTTAAATTGGGTGATCGTATTGCTGTCATGAAAGAAGGGCATTTAATTCAATGTGATACTCCAGCAGAAATTGCGGCACATCCTGCCAATGAATTTGTGGCAGAATTCTTTAAAGGAACAGATATTACCTGGCAACCGTTACAAGCTCAATTAGCAGCAGTAGTGTTAGCAGGATTTTACACAGAAGATACCACTTCAGATTATCCGACACTTACACTTCAGCAGACAGTGCAAGAAAGTCTGCCATTACTAGCTAAAAATAATTTTCGTGTAGCAACCGACAAAATTTTAACTGCGGCTAATTTATTGAGTTTTTTAGCAGCAAGTCAAGAAGAATAAAGATAGAGGTAATGGAGGGAAAAATATGGCAGAGTATGATGTGGCAATTTTAGGTGCAGGTCCAGCTTGTTTATCATTGGCTTTTGATTTAAAAGCAGCAGGAAAAACTGTTGCTGTAGTAGAAGAGAATTTATTTGGCGGGACGTGTCCAAATGCAGGATGCGACCCAAAGAAAATTTTATTTGCCGCAGAACAAGCCCGTCAACAAGTAGCGCAATTGGTCGGAAAAGGATTTGCAGCTGATGCAGTCCCCGCAGTTTCATGGCCAGAATTAATGGCTTTTAAAAAGACATACACCGATCCGGTTTCTCCTGAAAGAATCGCGGGTTTTGATGCTAGTGGCATTAAACATTTTCATGGCCATGGACGCCTAATTTCCAATCATGAAATTGTGGTATCCGCTACGTTTGGAACATCAAAAGATGAAAATATAGCTGAAAAACCGCTACAAAAATTAACCGCTAAACAAATCATTCTAGCCACAGGGCAACGGGCACGCTTGCTGGATATTCCAGGTAAAGAACACTTTTTAACCAGTACAGATTTCTTAGCACTGGAAACTTTGCCAGAGAAGATGATTTTTCTTGGTGCAGGTTATATTAGTTTTGAGTTGGCGGCAATTGCGAATGCTTGCGGTGCTAAAGTGACGATTTTACACCATAATGATACCCCTTTAAGAGGCTTTGATTCAGATTTGGCACAACATTTGGTAACTGAACTGGAAAAAAGCGGAATTACGTTTGTCTTTAATGAAGATATTCAGTCGCTTACAAAACAAGAAAATAAAAACTTGCGGGTTACCACCAATAAGTCGGTTTATGAAACGAATGCAGTAATATGTGCAACAGGAAGAATGGCGAATGTAGAAAATTTGGGATTAGAAGAACTAGGAATTGATGCAAGTAGTCGTGGTATTAGTGTAGATGAGCGTTTGCAAACGAGTCAAAAAAATATTTTTGCTATGGGTGACTGTATTGCCAAAAAGGAACCTAAAATGACACCAGTGGCAGGTTTTGAAGGACGTTATTTGAGTCAATTCTTACTAGGTAAAACAAAAGCTGCGATTCGCTATCCTAAAGTACCCACTTCCGTTTTTACGTTGCCTACATTAGCACAAGTTGGTGTGACCAGCAGTGAGGCAAAAGAAAATCCCGATATGTATACAACGGAATGGTTTGATATGCATGAGTGGTATAACTATTTTCGTACTAATGATCCAGTAGCTTTAGCTAAAATTATTTATGCCAAAGATAGTGGCGAAATTGTTGGGGCAGCGACTTTAAATCAAAAAGCAGATGAGTGGATCAATTTAATGACCTTCGTTATCAATTTAGGTATTAAAAAAGAACAACTGCAAAATATTATTATGGCGTATCCTTCTGTGGGTAGTGATTTGCAGTATTATTAAAAAATAAATCTCAACGAGAAGTGTGCCACAAAAAAGTGGCATACTTTTTTGTGAAGATAAATAATGTAAATAAAAAAATATAGATTGTGAAATTTAGCTTGTTCTATTGAATGTTTTAGCTAGGGTGGATTATTTCTGTTAAAATTTTCAAAGGTCTTTTCTCTATGGTAAAATAACAAGGTAGATTGTTTACATATAGTTGGAAATTTTTTATCACAAAATCTTTGTGAATTTTAAAAGAGAATGTTTGGGGGGAGAAGCATGTATCAAATCGTAACAGATTCTTGTTGTGATATTCCGTTTCAGTTTTTGGATGAAGCGGGCATTGCATTTTTACCAATGTTGGTGGAAGTAAACGGTAAAGAATATGAAGATGATTTAGGAAAAACATTTGATGTAGATTTCTTTTATCAAGCTTTAAAAGATAAACAAATGCCGACGACTTCACAAATTAATGTAGGACGTTATTTGGAATTTTTTGAGCCTTATGTGAAAGCAGAAATCCCAGTTATTTATTTAGCGTTCTCTTCTGGGATGAGCGGTTCTTATTATAGTGCACTGCAAGCAGTAGACCTTTTAAAAGAGGAGTATCCCAATGCTCAAATTGCTGTGGTTGATACCTTGGCGGCAAGTTTAGGACAAGGTTTATTGGTCTTAGGAGCCAAAAAGCAACAAGATGCTGGGCACAGTTTTGCTGAAGTAGTCGCTTGGGTTGAAAATCAGAAAATGCTTTTGCAGTCGTGGGTAACAGTGGATGATTTGAAACATTTGGAACGTGGCGGACGCATTTCAAAATCAGAAGCAGCTTTAGGCGGTTTGTTAAAGGTGAAGCCGATCATTCATGTGGATGAAAATGGTAAATTACAAAATGTGGATAAAGTGCGGGGACGCAATAAATCTTTACAAAAAATCATTGATGAAACGTTGCAGCACTTAACTTCCCGAGAAAATCAAATTGTTTACATTGCCTATTCTGGCGATGTATCCGCGGCTGAAACTGTATTATCCGCAATTGTAGAAGAAATCAGTATTGAAGATATCGCATGTCTGCCGCTAGGTCCGACTATTGCGGCGCATACTGGTTTAGGATGTGTAGCCATTTTTACTTTTGGTAAAAATCGTAATGAAAAATAAAAGTAAAGCTCTGGTCTAAAAGTAGACGAGAGCTTTTTCTTTCCGGATCCAAAATGCTTTGCCTGAAAAATCAGGAATTGCTAAGTTGAAATTTGAGATAAAGATTTTAGAGAAAAGGGAGGAACTTCAGTGAATCTGTATCGTAAATACGGTTGGCTTCTTATGTTGTTGTTTGTAGTAGGTGACGGCGGCATGCCGTATTTTTTAGGAATCCTGTGGCAAGAATATAGTCAAACAAGACAAGTTGTCAGTGATTTAGGGAGTGTAAGCAGTCCTGTGAAAGAGTACTTTGAAAGAGGGTCGGTGCTAACGGGTATTTTATTATTGTTAGCACTACCTGCTGTTAAATTCTACTTTAATACAGCGCAATTTCAATCAAAACGGCGTGAAATTCGCTTATTACTGACAGGTATTGCAGCTTTTGCAATTGGCGATTGTATTTTTACAGGAATTTTTGCCATTAATCATCAGACATCAGGTTTTACCTTGGCTACTATTATTCACGGTTTAGGATCAGGGGCGGGGATTTTGGGGATGTTGGCGGCGCCGTTTTTTTTAGCCCGAATTTTTGCTGGTAATTATTTTAAAATAGCTAAAGGGTGTTGGTTCATTTTTTATGGGGCATTGGCAACATCGGCTTTTAATGGTTTAGCGCAATTATTTTCTTTTACGTATAAAGGAGCAGTACAGCGGATTTCGCTAGTGTTTTTGTACATGCCCTTGTTAGTGTTGGTGTATTTTTTTAGTCAAAAAAATTCAAAATGAATAAACAAATTCGGTTCAAGACGTGTTACACTGTAAAACAATCAATAAACGTGTAAAAAAAGAAGACTACAAGACTAAAGGAGAGAACCGATGAACAAAAAGGCACTCAAAAGACTAATTGATACTGCTGCAGGAAGAAGACCAGCTGATTTAGTATTGAAAAATGCGCAAATAATTGATGTGTACCAAGCAGAAATTATACAAGGAGATATTGCACTTGTTGATGGATTTATCGCAGGCATTGGTGAGTCATATGAAGGCCGAAAGACCATTGATTTAAAAGGAAAATTTGTAGCACCGGGGTTTATTGATGCCCACATCCATGTAGAATCTGCTTACGTTACACCAGAGGAATTCGGACGACTATTAGTCCCTCATGGTACAACGACCGTGTTGGCTGATCCCCACGAAATCGTCAATGTACTGGGTTTAACCGGGTTGGATTATATGTTTTGGCGGCGGCAAAAGAAACGGCGCTAGATATTCAATATACAATGCCTTCTTGTGTGCCGGCTACCAACATGGAAAATTCTGGCGCTGTGATTACAGCTACAGACATGCTGGATTCTTTTAAAGCAAAACAAGTGGCAGGTTTAGCTGAGTTTATGAATTTTCCCGGCGTCATTTCTGCTGACGCGGCTGTTTTAGACAAATTACTAGCAGCTAAAGACTACGGCTTACGAATTGACGGCCATGCGCCAATGGTAGCGGGCAAAGATTTAAATGCGTATATCGCAGCAGGAATAAAAAATGATCATGAATGTTCAACTGTAGCAGAATTAAAAGCGCGGATTGCTCGTGGCATGTATGTTTTTCTCCGAGAAGGTACGGTGACGCAAAATCTGCGTACGCTTCTAAAAGGAGTAACAGACGATAATTTTAACCGTTGTGTTCTTGTGGCAGATGATCTACAAGCCAAAGATATTCTGACAAAAGGTCATTTGGATAATAGTATTCGGATCTGTATTGAAGAAGGAGTTCCGCCAATTCGTGCAATTCAGATGGCGACAATTAATGCAGCGCAATGTTGTCAATTATCCGATCGTGGTGCTATTGCACCGGGGTTGCGGGGTGATTTGGTTGTCTTTTCAGATTTACAGGCACCCATTATTGAAGCAACGTACATTAACGGCCAACTCGTAGCCGAAGATACTAAATACCTACCGCAAGTGAATCGGGTCGCCACCCAAAATGTTCAATCCAGTGTTCATATTAAAAAATTCAAAAAAGAACAACTGGCATTGCATTTAACCAGTGATAAAGCACGGGCAATTGAAGTCATTCCTCAAGAAGCTCTGACAAACCAAGCAATTGTAACGGTGAAAAGAAATGATAAGCACGAATTTGTTTATCAAGAGACAGAAGATGTGGTAAAGCTGGCCGTGATTGAACGTCACAAAGATACGGGAAATATTTTTGTAGGTTTGTTAAAAGATTATGGTTTGAAAAAAGGAGCAATTGGCATTTCGATTGCCCATGACTCCCATAATTTAATTGTGGCAGGAACAAACGATGCAGATATGGCAACAGCAGTAACGGCATTAAAAGAGCAAGAAGGCGGTATCGTCTTAGTTGAGGCGGGTGCTGTGATTGGCAGTATGGCATTACCAATTGCAGGTTTGATGAGCGAACTTACAGGCGAAGAAGTAGCCCGGCAAGAAGAGGTAATCAATCAATTGGCTCATGAAAAATTAGGAATTTCATCAAAAGTTGATCCCATTATGACGCTAAGTTTTATGTCGCTTGCGGTCATTCCTAATTTGAAAATTACAGATATTGGCTTAGTAGATGTAACTAAATTTGAAATTGTACCTATTTCAGTTACAGAATAATGACGAAAGCCAGCTTTCAAAGAAAATTTGCCCAGTGTAATATACAGCTGGGCAAATTTTTTTGTAAAAAGTTATGGCATATTCAACTGTAATGTCAAATATAGTTGACGTTTTGAAAGTTAAGCTTATAATTAGTATTAATAAGTCATGTATAGATGACATAAACGAGGAGTCTTATGAACCAAGTAAAAATATATCGTAAAAATTTGCAGCTTTCACAATTGGATTTAGCCAATAAAGTTGGGGTAGCGCGACAAACAATCAATATGATTGAAAATGATAAGTATAACCCCACCCTTGATTTGTGCTTGAAGATTGCGTGGGCATTAAAGTCGGATTTAAATACACTATTTTGGAGGGATAATGATGAAAATAACGCGGGATAAAGTAATCAAGCATTTTTTTGGAATTGAAGGTACGATGGATGAATATAAGCGTAATGAAGCAAATCGCATTGGAACTAATGCATTTATGGCCTTATATAGTTATCTTTTACTTTCTTCTTTGATTGCACTAATGGTGGGACTAAAATATCCCCAATATGCATTGTATGCCCTCCTTGCGTGTAATATTTTAACCGCTGTTTATGGTGTCAGCTTTTATATAATGAAAGCTAGTAAAAATGCTTTGCTGACTGTAAACGAAGTAACAAGTGACAATGTTGCTCGCATTCGTCTGCACAATGTCAAAAAAGGGATAGGAGATGCAATTTACTTTGGTGTTACGATGCATCTTTTACAAGCCGTCTTTTCTTGGATAACTGGCGATGGTTTTCTGGCGTATATCTGCTCTCCTTTTGAGCTAATCATTTCCGGTGGTGCGGGCATTTTATTTGGCATTACAACAATTTTTATGATGAATGCTAAAATTAGTAATATTGGTAAAGGGTAGAAAAATGGTAAATCAAAAAGTAAAAAGGTATTTAAAGTCGTCTGCTTTTTTTGGCGACAGTTGCGTTTTTATTGGACTATTATGTGCCCTTAAACCTTGGCTTAGTGGGAACCAACAGGTTTTTCGAGCCCTAATATGCTTTGGGATACCGGCGTTACTTATCTATATTTCGTTTAAACGAATAAAATAAAAATGTCTCTTTATAGCAAGATGATCGTGAAAATCACGAAAGCTTACTAAAAAGAGACATTTTTTAGGTTATTTCATTACGTTTTTTGATCTGTCTTAGTGCTGATGAATTGTGCGATGGCATAAAGCTTTTCTATCTGTCCAGCTTCACGAATCAACCTTTGACTATCAGTAAAACTTTGCGAAAATAAAAAAGTCATTTTCGCAAAGTTTGGTCTTATGGCTTAGGACTGGGCGATTCTTTAGCTCTTTTTAATATCCGTAACGAATTTCTCCTAGTGTGAGCAGATTTTTTATATGAGCCGCGGCTTCTGGAGAAATAATGATTTTATTTTTGGTCATACAATTGGATATGGCAATCCCCATCCGGCTTAAGATATAAGGGACCGCTGTCACACCTTCGTTAATTTCTTGCGCATAGTCAAAAAGCAATTGGCGCAACGGTGCAGTATTATCTTCTGGCGGAATCAAACCTAAAATTAGTGAAATTTCACTTAACGCAACTTCAGCGCGTTCGCTGCCACCACTAAACCACTTTATTTCTTTCATTCATTTTCACTCCTTTTTCATATGGTACTCCTCAATGCGTTCAAAGACAAGTTTCTTCAAATACGTTAAACAGTTTGATGCAAAGGGCTTTTTTTGTATTGAATTGTTATTAATGATTATTTTTTATGTATTTAAAGTCAAGTATTAATCGATATTTAAATGAATTTATAATCATTTGAATAAAATTTCATGTTATTTTTTATTGACAATAAGAAAAAGAGTTGCTATTGTTATTGAGGTAAATCGTAATTGTTTCGTTTTGTAATGTATAAAAGGTAAAACTGATTCAAATGTTATAATGTAAGTTTTTAAGGGAAGGGACTTGAAGCATGAAAAAAATTGGAATGTATTTAATGGGGATAGTTGTATTGGGGTTTTTAGCCGCTTGTGGGACAAATGCCAAGAGTGCAAAAGATACAGTTGTAACCAAGAAAGATAAATTAGAAATTATCACGACTTTTTATCCTATGTATGATTTCACGAAAAACATTGTAGGAGATGAAGCTAACGTCAAATTAATGATTCCAGCGGGTTCTGAACCCCACGACTATGAGCCATCTGCCAAAGATATGGCGACAATACATGATGCCGACGTTTTTATTTATCACAATGAAAATATGGAAACCTGGGTACCAAAAGCTAAAAAAGGTTTTGCCAAAGACCGACCAAATATTGTTGAAGGTACCAAAGACATGATTCTTTTGCCTGGAGGAGAAGAAGAACACGACCATGATCATGGAGAAGAAGGACATCATCATGAATTAGATCCTCATACGTGGGTATCGCCTTATCGTGCAATGAAAGAAGTAAAAAGCATTAAAGATCAGTTAGTAAAACTCTATCCTAAAAAAGCCAAAACTTTTGAAACTAACGCGGAAAAATATTTAGCAAAATTAACGCAGTTAAATCAGCAATATAATGCGGGTTTGAAAGATGCCAAACAAAAAAGTTTTGTTACCCAGCACGCAGCTTTTGGTTATTTAGCATTAGATTACGGCTTAAATCAAGTCGCGATTTCAGGACTTTCACCAGAACAGGAACCTTCAGCAAGTCGTTTAGGTGAATTGAAGGAATATGTGAAAGATAATGGTATCCAATATATTTATTTTGAAAAAAATGCTAATGATAAAATTGCTGAAACATTAGCGAGTGAGGCAAACGTTAAATTGGCGGTTTTAAATCCTTTAGAAAGCCTAACCAAAGAGCAGATTGCAGACGGGGAAGATTATATTTCTGTGATGAAAGAAAACCTACAAGCTTTAGAAAAAACGACAAATGTGGCAGGCAAAAATGTAAAACAAGAAATGCCACAAGACACTGCAGTAAAAACAGTTGCCAATGGTTACTTTGCAGACAGTGCAGTGAAAAATCGTAAATTAAGTGACTACACAGGTAAATGGCAGTCTGTTTATCCGTTGCTACAAGCTGGAGCTTTGGATCAAGTTTTTGATTACAAAGCAAAACAAAATAAAGATATGACTGCTGCAGAATACAAGGCATACTATGATACAGGTTATAAAACCGATGTGGAAAAGATTAATATTACCGCCAATACGATAGAGTTTGTTGTAGATGGTAAAACGTACAAGTATGAATATGTTGCCAAAGGCTATAAAATTTTAAACTATGAAAAAGGAAATCGTGGTGTACGCTTCTTATTTGAAGCAAAAGGTGACGCAGGGCGTTTTAAATACGTACAATTTAGCGATCATAATATTGCCCCACAAAAAACAGCACATTACCATATTTTCTTTGGTGGAAAAAGCCAAGAAAGTCTATTTACCCAAATGCACAACTGGCCAACCTATTATCCAGATAATCTATCCAAATACGCCATTGCTCAAGAGATGATGGCACATTAAAGGGTAGCAGCCAATAAAATTAAGCAAACGATACAAAAGTAGAATGGTAAGGGAATAAAAAAACCACCACAAAAATGAAGCGGCCTCCCGAAATCAGCTAAAAGCTAACTTTCGGGAATCGGCTACAAAATTTGTGGTGGTTTTGCATTGAAAAAATATATTTACGCAAAAATTTCTGACATTCGCGCCTGTACATCGGGATTTTCTAAGAATTCATCGTAAGTTGTCTCAGAACGGTCCACGACCCCTTTATCAGAAATGGCAATGATGCGATTTGCCAAGGTTTGAATAAATTGGTGGTCATGAGAAGCAAATAACAAAGAGCCCGTAAAGGCCATTAAGCCATCATTTAATGCGGTGATAGATTCTAAGTCTAAGTGATTGGTTGGATCGTCTAAAACCAAAACATTAGATTTAGATAGCATTAATTTTGAAAGCATACAACGAACTTTTTCTCCACCAGATAAAACATTAACTGGTTTTAAAACTTCATCCCCAGAAAATAGCATCCGGCCCAAAAAGCTCCGTAAGAAAGTATTATCGTCTTCTTCTTTTGAAGCATATTGACGCAACCAATCTAAAATTGTTAAGTTGCTAGCAAACTCACTACTGCTGTCTTTTGGCAAGTAAGATTGACTCGTTGTAACACCCCAACGAACGCTACCGGTATCTGGTGTGATTTCGCCCATAATAACTTTGAATAAGGTTGTCGTTACAATATCGTTATTGGCTACAAAAGCAACTTTATCGTCTTTATTTAGCGTAAAGCTGATATTGTCTAAAATTTTCTTGCCATCAATCGTCACACTGACATTATCAACCTGCAATAAGTCATTGCCAATTTCGCGTTCTGGTTTGAAGCCGACAAATGGGTAGCGACGGCTAGATGGTTTAATATCATCTAACGTAATTTTTTCCAACATTTTCTTTCTTGAAGTCGCTTGTTTAGATTTTGAAGCATTGGCAGAAAAACGGGCGATAAAGTCTTGTAATTCTTTGATTTGCTCTTCTTTTTTCGCGTTTTGTTGCGCTTGTAGTTTTGTTGCTAATTGGCTTGATTCCAACCAGAAATCGTAATTTCCTACATAAAGTTGGATTTTACCAAAGTCCAAATCAGCCATGTGGGTGCAGACTTTATTTAAAAAGTGGCGGTCATGGGAAACAACAATCACAGTATTTTCAAAATTAATTAAAAATTCTTCCAACCAGTTAATCGATTGAATATCTAAGCCATTGGTTGGTTCGTCTAGTAAAAGTACGTCTGGTTTACCAAATAATGCCTGTGCGAGTAAAACTTTAACTTTTTGACCGGCTGTTAATTCTTTCATTTGCAAATGATGCAAATCTTCCGGAATGTTCAACCCTTGTAGTAAGACTGCTGCTTCAGGTTCTGCTTCCCAACCATTTAATTCGGCAAATTCACCTTCTAATTCAGCGGCCTTAATACCATCTTCATCGCTGAAATCTTCTTTCATGTAAATGGCATCTTTTTCTTTCATTACATCGTATAGCCGTTTGTGTCCCATAATAACTGTTTCAATGACCGTATATTCTTCAAAATCAAAATGATTTTGCTTTAAAACCGCCATCCGTTCGTCTGGACCAAGTGAAACATTACCAGTGGATGGTTGTAATTCACCTGATAAAACTTTCAAAAAAGTGGATTTGCCAGCACCATTGGCCCCAATTAAGCCATAGCAATTTCCCGGTGTAAACTTAATATTCACATCATCAAAAAGTTTGCGGTCTGAAAAATGCAAACTTACGTCACTAACTGTAATCATAAAATAATCCTCCTAATCAATTTTACTCCCTTAAAATCAGCGGGCAAAAAAAGATGCGGCCGCATAGCTTCAAATCTTTGAAACAAGTAAACTCTTGTTCAAAATTTTAAAGGGGTCGCTGATGTTTTTAATTTTCCTACTATATATGGTAGATATTTGTGTAATCTTCTAGCATTATATAGGCGCAAGTAGGAAGTTGCAACCATATCTGGACATTTCATGCTAATTTCAAAGGTTTTATTAGGAAATGGGTGAGAATTTAATTTTAAAATAGAAAATTCAAAATAAAAAAGATAGGAAATACTAAATTTTATGATTGTCACTATTTCGCAAAAAAAGCTTAACTTTTGACCATATTTCACCTTAAGCGTAACATTATGACTGTAAGCAAAAGTGCATATTACCGCATCTTTTGGCAACGGTGAAATGGACTGACATTTAAAAGGAAGGTGAATTGTAATGGAAAAAAGAAGCTTTGATTGGGGATCATTGGTTTTAGGCATTTTATTCATTATTGTGGCATTACTATCTTTTCGTGACCCAGTTGGAAATTTAGTTGCAATTGTTATTGTTTTTGGCGTAGTGGCGATTTTGAAAGGTATTTTTGAAATATTCTTGCGGAATCGTTTTAGAGATTTGACGGGCTATAAAGCGAAAATGCCCATTTTAGTTGGGGTATTGGATATTTTAATCGGAATTTTCTTGTTGTGGAATATGAACGCCAGTGTGTTGGCATTGCCTTTTGTATTTGCCATTTGGTTTATCGTAGATTCCATTTTTGGTTTATTTGGTTTAGATGCTGCCAGAAAGTTAAATAATGGTTATTTCTGGTTTTCGCTAATTGTTAATATATTGGGAGTTATTGTTGGGTTTATGTTATTATTTAACCCGCTTTCTGCTGCGTTAACTTTAAGCTTTTTAGTTGGTTTTTACTTCATGATGTGGGGTATGACGCACATTTTAATGGCATTTCGTTAAATGTAATGAGTTTTTCTAAGTGTTAAAATAGTCGCTCTCCTGTTCTTTTTATGCTACAGTTAAATAAAAAGAACAGGAGGTTTTTTTGATGCTTGATTGGATTTTGCAGCTTGAGCCTTGGCAACAAGCCTTAACAGGAACCGCTTTTACGTATTTTATGACAGCGCTTGGGTCGGCATTGGTCTTTTTCTTTAAGGAGATTAAAAAAGATGTTTTAAATCTCATGTTGGGCTTTGCCTCAGGGGTGATGATTGCGGCAAGTTTTTGGTCACTTCTTGATCCTGCAATTGCACGGGCAGAGGAAAATGGCTCGCAATTTCCTTGGTTGGTTGTGGCGATTGGTTTTGGGGTGGGTGGTTTATTTTTATACATAGCCGATAAAACAATTCCCCATATGCACTTTGGACCAGATCATGAGCAAGAAGGATTGCCTACGCATTTGAAGCGAACCATCTTATTGGTTTTTTCGATTACACTTCATAATATTCCAGAAGGTTTAGCTGTGGGAGTTGCTTTTGGAGCAGCTGCTAGTGCAGACAATCCAACGGCGGCAGTCTTAGCTGCCATATCCGTTGCTTTGGGAATTGGGATCCAAAACTTTCCAGAAGGAGCTGCCGTGTCCATTCCGTTACGCCAAGAAGGTCTTAGTCGGACAAAAGCATTTATTTATGGTCAGGCTTCTGGGATTGTCGAACCAATTGCCGGTGTTATTGGCGCAATCTTAGTTTCAAGAATGACCGCAATTTTACCTTATGCTTTAGCTTTTGCGGCAGGGGCGATGATTTATGTGGTAGTAGAAGAACTTATTCCAGAAGCACAACAAGAAAGTTCCAGTCATCGTCATTTTGCGGTGTTTGGTACCATGTTAGGCTTTATGATTATGATGATTTTAGATGTGGCATTAGGTTAAAGTTGCAGCAAGTTAGACTAGCGAATAAAACATCAGACGACTTGTCACGTTTGTAAAAAAGAAGGTGACGAGTGGTCTGATGTTTTTTGTTTAATCGCATTTTCAGGCTAGAGGAAATCCAAATTTTAAAGAGCTAAACAAATGCAAGGTCGGCTTCGCTTTCTTACAATGAGACTACCTTTTTTGGACGTTAAGTCGAAATTTAAGAAAATTACTTGAAAAAATTTTTTCCTGTTCAAAAATAAAAGGTTGTTGAAAAAAATGTTAGTAATAGCGCCGGTTGTTGCGTTTTGCTGTAGTACCGGTTAAAAAGCGGACAATTACGATTGCAATTAACAATGGAATCCCGAAACGAAAGACGAGCGCGATTAATGAACCGGCAATTCCCAATACTAAATTCAAGATGATCCCTGCGACAAAAAGAAAACCAATAAACATTAAGATGCGCATTAACATTGAATTATTTTCCATAGTAACTCCTCCATTTATTTAAAAGCTTGCACTAGCTGCAAAAAGTAATCATAAAACCAACTTTTCCTGTTTAGAAGTAGCCAGCGCCTCTTTTTTTCTATAGATTTATCTTAGCAAGGATAACGCTTGTTTTAATCGGCCAAAAGACCGATATTTTTCTCAGACTATGTGCGGAAACTTTGAGCAACAGCATCAATTTTAAAAGGAAATTAGATTTTCGCTTTGCCTCTTTTTTTGCTATGCTACAGTTAACGAGAAATAGAAAAATACCAAAAGAAAGTAGGTTTTCTCATGGAATTAAAGCTAGGTAGTGAAAATTTTCAACGAGCAGCAAGTTGTTTTATCCGCATGAAGGTTTTTGTTTTAGAACGAAAGATTCCCTTAGCAGAAGAATTTGACGGCCTGGACACATCTGAACGAGTGTATGCGGTCATCTATGATGGAGAGCTACCTGTGGCAACTGGACGAATTGTTATTGAAGATGAAAAAACAATCCGACCGACCCGAATTGCTACTTTAAAAGAATACCGTAAGCGAAATTTAGGTGCTAAAATTATGAAGGCAATCGAAGATTATGGGGTGGAAAATGGCTACTCCCATTCTTTGGTGCATGCCGAACAAACAGCCCTTGGTTTTTATCAAAAACTGGGTTACACGATTTGCTCAGATGTCTATTATGAAGATGGTGTGTCGTGTCAATCATTAACTAAAGCATTAGGTTGAGCATAATGCCATAATGCGGCGTGTTTATGTTCAAATAAAAAAGTGGAAAAAGCAGTGCTAAGCATGCTTTTTCCACTTTTTGTTTTTATGTTTTGAACGTTTATTGGGTAAAATATTTTGCGCCAATATAAGCTGTGAAAGGGAGTGTGGCTACTGTCATCAGGCCGGCTAAAATACTGGTTAAAAACTCTGCTACAAAAGCTTTTGAATTAAGGAGTATTTCAAATGAGTAGTGCAAATCGCTAAACCAAAAAATTAACGCCAGATTATTAGCGACAAAAGCAAAGAAAAGAGTATGAATACTAGAACCCAGAATTTCTTTGACAACCTTCATACTGGATTGAAAAAGAGTTTTTGATGATATGAGTTGCCCTTGATAGCGTAACTCGTAAAGAGAACTTGCCACAGCCATGCTGGCATCAATTACAGCACCTGCCATACTCATAATGATTAAGAGGACGGTTAAGGACTGATAAGGAAGCGAGACTGCAAAATTCATCGTGGCCAGCTCGTCAATTTCTTCGGGGGTAAAACCAGCGATGGCGATATTTTTTGTCAAAAAGAAAATAAATACAGTCATCAAAATAAACGTCACGATAGAACAGAAAAAAGCCAGTTTCGTTTTTTTGTTATAGCCATTTGTATAAAATAATATAATTCCTGTTAGTGCCAATAAAATCACAAGAAAAATAGGCAAGACAGGGAAATCTAAGCTGATGAAATAAATTGCGACTAAAAATAAGACCAAGGTCATAAAAATGCCTGTAATTAAGTAAAAAGCGGGTTTTCCTAAAATCAGGAAACTTAAAAGACAAAAAATAAAAAAGAGAAAAAGCAATACATTCACGTCTTACGCCTCCGTTCTAAAATAACACAAAACAGGCTTGCTGGAATGGAAAGTAAAATTGTAAATGCACCACAAAAAGCACGTAATAATTCCAATGATAAGTGAAGCTGTAAGGTCGAAATAAAGGGCCAGCCGTTTTTTAAATAAAAAACAAGCATAGGAATTGAACCGCTTAGATAAGCAAATAGTAATACGTTAATCATAGATGACGTGACATCTTGGGCAATGCGGCGGCCAGCGTGCACCAATTCTTTTTGGGTGATGTGGGGTTGTTGATTGACGAGTTCTTTCAACGAAGAAACAAGTGTGACCACCATATCCACTGCTGCTCCAATACCACCAATAAGTAAACTGCCATAAAAAACACCCAGATAAGGTCGCGTTAAAAATTGCATTTCTTCAAAACGAATCCCATTGTTTTCAAAAACTTTTAAAGCTAACCAACAAATCAGAAAGCCGCCAAAGACAGTTGCGCAAGTTGTGACAATTAAATCAACGCGAAAAGCTTTAATCCCATAATTTGCCAAAAAGGTGATGACAATCGAGCAGGTACCATAAACAAACATTAAGCCTAGCGTGGGTATGCCCCCAAAAAAACTATCTAGTTTTAGAAGAATAAAAAGCAATGCCAAGTTAAGGAACAATCCCAATAGTGCCATACCACCAGTAATTTCTCCTAAAATTAATACGAAGCCAACAAATACAACCAAAAGACTAATAACGATTCCATCTTGTTTTTCAGCAATAATTTCTTCTTTGTTATCATTAAGTAAAAGCTGTTGTCCTTTTTTAAAATCAATTGTGAGAGCAGAAACAGCATGAGTATCTACTTTAAGGGTAAGATTTTTTTTGCCCTGATTCATGAGTTGGCCTGAAATTTTAATTTGATCATTTTGTTTTTGAACTTTTTTCACTGCTATAATGGGGGAATGATACAAAAGCCCACTATATTGCTGTACTGCAATCCCTGTCACAATGGCACAGATGATGAGTAAAAGCAGCGAAACAACTTTCTTTTTCACACAAGCTTACTCCGTTCTTTTAAGGTAATACTAAAAATATACACCTTGTTAGTAGGGCTTACAAATGTCGCAATTGTCATTTGAATAAAAATATAGGTTATTTTTTAGTAATCGCGTGCAAATTAAGCTGATTGAAAACATTTAGAAAGTAAGTTGAACGATTGGCAGGATATCACAGCAAAAGAAGATTGCTTGAGTTAATCAAGGTAGAACAAATTTGTTTAGCAAAAAGAGCAAAGTCCGTTTTAGTTGCTGACCGTACTCTTTTATTTTTAGCTTTTTTTTATTTTTGGATGGCGTATGTGTAATGATACTCTTTAAGTACGTTCCCTTTTTTTGCATCTGTTTTTGTCTTAAATATCTTGACTGTAATTTTATGGGAGCCCTTTTTCAAAGCGACACTATTTGCGTCTTCTTTTAAGTAGTATCCTCGTTCTAACTTAGTTGCTTTAGTTGCTTGTTGGACTTGTTTGTCCTCCCAAAAGAGGCTAGTATAATCATCATTTGGCAAATAATCAAAAATGAAGCGTACTTCGTTTGAATTTACAGTGCTAAGCTTGATGGTTCTGCCCAGCTCTTTTCCATTCGCATCGAAAATGTTAAATTTAATTGTACTATTATCTGCCGTTTCAAAAGTAATTGCTGTTTTTGTTTGTTTTTGATAGTTGTTTTTTTAGTACTTAAAAACAAAAATCCTCCTCCAATTGTGACAAATAGCAAAAGAGCTATAATATTTTTTTTCATAAGGGTATCCTTTCTGTTTCTGTCTGTTGGCTAATTTTCTAATTGAAAAATGGAATAGATCTATTACCTTGAAATGCTGTTTTATCCTTCTAAAAGAAGTAGTGACAAATTATAAACGACAGGAAGAATTTTTGGACATATTCTTTCTTTTTACATATCAAGTCCAAAGAGTTTTTGAAAAAAACGTTGAACTAATGTATAAAGCATACCGCTATAAAATCTCTTTTTCAATAATATGGTGTTATTTTTTAGATGTTTGATTTGTTTTTTTATTTGTGCGGAAATTGAAGCGTTGCAACGACAATTAAAATGATAATTTTTCTAAAATAATGAAGAAGCAAACGTTTAATGAGATGAAAGAACAAGAAGAGATAAAACATATTTTGCTTGAGTTCGTAGCTAATCGCGATAGTAAAAGCGTAAAATTTATATGCAGAGTAGCACACCCTTCCAAAATGCACGTCGATACGCTATTTAGACAGTATGATTTGTCTGAGTCTCTAAATGGCAAGTGGTAAGTGCTGTAAAAAATAATAAGAACAAGAATGATGATGAACAAGACTGGATGAATATTTCGAAGTTCGTTATTTTATTTTTTGTTAAAATAATACTGTCGTGGACTTGAATGGAATTAAAAAACATATACCATTTTTATCTTGCATAATCTGAAACCGCATACTATACTTGTTACAAACTTTTTAGGAAAGTAGGGAAATGAAATGTTCTTTAATAAAAAGAAAAAAAACGAGACAATTTATAATCCAATTAATGGTACTTTAAAAGAGTTGGCACAGGTTAGTGATCCTGTCTTCTCAGAAAAAATGATGGGAGATGGATTTGCTATCACGCCTAAAGTCGGAGAATTGTATGCACCAGTAAATGGGACAATATCAAGTGTTTTTCCGACAAAACACGCACTTGGTATTACAACTAAAAACGGGTTAGAAGTATTAATCCATATTGGGATTGACACAGTAGAATTAAATGGCGGGCCTTTTGAAGTTTTTGTAAAAGAAGGGGAGAACGTCACCCCAGCAACAAAATTAGCCAGCATTGATTTACCACTGCTTGCTGAAAAAGAAAAAGAAAATGACGTGATGGTAATTTTTACAAATATGGATGACATCAAGTCGATAGAGTTAAAAATAACGGGGGATTCTAATTTTTCAACTGAAATTGGAACGGTGGTAATGAAATAATTGTACCAGTATAGTTATCAAAAAAGAGTTGACACCGTTTTCAAATTCTGTTAAATTGAGCATGCAGAATAGAAAGGGACCATCATGAAAGTTATTAAAGTACTAAACAATAGTGCGGCAATCGTTTTGGACGGCGATCATGAAGCAATTGTGATTGGCAACGGTCTTTCTTTCGGCAAAAAAGTTGGCGATGAAGTTGATCCGTCAAAAGTTGAACGGAAATTTGTTGCCAATACGAACCAAATCGATGAAAAATTTCAAAAGCTATTTGAAAAAATCAGTTATGAAGAATCAAGCTTGGCGTTTGAGATTATTGAATATTTCAAAGAGCAATTGGATTATCCGCTAAATGATTTAATTTATCTTTCTTTAGCAGATCACATCAACTTTGCGATTGAACGTGCTAAGACAGGCATTTATCTGCCTAACGCGGTACTTCATGAAGTACAAATGTTTTATCCAGCGGAATATCGATTAGGAGCGTGGGCAGTTTTACTTTTAAATGAAAGAGCCCAAGTAAATTTACAAGCAGATGAAGCGGGTTTTATTGCATTACATATCATCAATGCCCGTTGGAGTGGGGAAAAGACGCACTCCGAGCAGGATTTTAACAAAATCATTAGCGATTTAATCGAAATTCTAAATGAAACTTATCAACGGGATTTCAAGAAAGACAGCATTAATTATCATCGCTTGGTGACGCATCTGAAATATTTTTTATTGCGGGAATTTGGGATGCAGCAGCAAGCAAAAGTAGATGATTTTGGGTATTTTGATCAAGTAATACAAGATTTTCCGCAAGCTTATGCAGGTGCTGAAAAGATCGCCAAATATTTGGAGACATTTTTTGGCCACAAAGTACCAAAAGAAGAAAAGGTCTTTTTGACCATTCATATTAATCGTATTCTTCAAAACTAGAGTGTTACTATTCGGTAGGCAAGATCTAGTCAGAAGGGTTTCTAAAACGCAGTGACGACTGCTGTCTTTAGGCTACCTTCTGACTAGATCTTTTTATATTTCGCTTTTTAAAGCGGTTACTTTTAATCGTTGCATGCCTTTTAAAAGTAAGACCATTTAAAAAGCTGAAAAGTTATTTTTACAAAGAAAGATTTAAAATGGCGAAAATCAAAATTAGGAGGAAAGAAAATGAGTAACGCAGCGACAGCATCACGATCACTACGGACGAAAATTTTGAGCTTTTTACAAGAGTTGGGGAAAACGTTTATGTTCCCTGTTTCAACTTTAGCTTTTATGGGAATTTTAGTTGGGTTAGGCAGTTCGGTAACTTCAGAAGCGATGATTCAAAAGATCCCTTTTTTGGGCAATGATATTATTCAATTTATTTTTAGTTTTATGAACACAGTAGGTGGTTTTGGTTTTACGTATTTACCTGTAATGTTTGCGATGGCTATTCCGTTTGGGATGTGTAAACGCAACAAAGGAGTAGGCGCTATCTCAGCTTTTGCAGGTTATGTAGCCATGAACTTATCCATTAATTTCTTATTGAATTATCGTGGTGAGTTGGCTGATGCACAAAGTATGAAAATTGCTGGTCAAAACATGGTCTTAGGAATTCAAAGTATTGAAATGGGTGTTTTGGGCGGAATTATCGTTGGTTTAATCGTTTATATGTTACAAGAAAAATTCCAAGATATTCGTTTGCCAGATGCCTTTTCTTTCTTCGGTGGTATTCGTTTTATTCCAATTATTAGTGTTTTAGTTTTAGGTCTTGTTGGTTTGGTTGTTCCTTTTACGTGGCCTGTATTGCAATCAGGGATTGAAGCATTAGGCAATGGCATTCAAGGCGCTGGTATTTTTGGCCCATTCTTATATGGGTTAGGCGTATTGTTATTAAAACCGTTTGGGATGCATCACATTTTACTTGCGTTGGTTCGTTTTACAGAAGCGGGGGGCACACAAGTTGTTGACGGCAAGCCGATTTCTGGCGCTTTAAATATTTTTTATGCACAACTAAACGCCGGCGAAGCGATTTCGCATCAAGCAACTGCTTTTCTTTCACAAGGATTTATGCCAACCTTTATGTTTGGTTTACCGGCAATTTGTTTAGCAATTTATTTGACAGCCTACAAGAAAAATCGTCCTGGTATTAAAGGGATTTTAATTTCAGCAGTTTTAGTGGCTGTTGTTACCGGGATTTCAGAACCGACTGAATTCTTGTTCTTATTCTTGGCACCAGGGTTGTATTTATTCCACTCGGTGATGTCTGGGGCAGCGTTAATGGTAATGAGTTTGATTGGCGTGAATATTGGGAACACGGATGGCGGAATTTTAGACTGGTTGATTTTTGGGATTATGCAAGGCAATGAAACAAAATGGTATTTGTTAATTCCAGTTGGGATTGTCTGGTTTGCTATTTACTTTTTTGTTTTCCGTTGGTACATTTTGAAACATAATTTGGAAACACCTGGACGGGAAAAAGAAGAGGAAGTTACATTGGCAGATGGTGTTACGGCAAAACCCAAAACCTTTACAAAAGGCAATGGTATTTACGATCCAGGTATTATTTTGGACGCTCTAGGTGGCAGTGCCAATGTTACGAGTTTAGACAATTGTGTTACACGTTTGCGCCTGCAATTAAAAGATAAGAGCTTGATGGATAAAGCAACTTTGAAAAAAGCAGGGGCTTTGGCAATTGTAGAATTAGATGATCACAATGTTCAAGTTGTTATTGGTGCCCAAGTGCAGACGGTGAAAAACGGGATTGAAGAAATTATGGTGAGCCCAGCATGATGAAAGTTGAGTATCAATTTGATAAAATGGCAGATCGGACTATTGATCACGCCAGAAAATGGGACCAAAAAATTATTCAAAGTAAATATCCTGGTACGCCAAAAGACTGTATTCCTATGTGGATTGCCGACATGGATTTTCCGGCGGCACCACCTATTAATGAAGCTTTTATGAAGATTGCTCAAAATGGGGCATACGGCTACACCTATGCGTATGATGAATTTTATGAAGCTGTCATTAATTGGCATAAACGCCGTCACGGCAATCAAGTACAAAAAGAATGGATTACGTTATCTTATGGGACTGTATCTACTATCCACTATTTGTATCAAGCTTTTTGCCAAACTAATGAAGCTGTTATTATGAATACGCCAGTATATGATCCGTTTAGTTATGCGGCAAAGCATAATGGTCTGCAGGTAATCGCCAACACGTTGAAGAATGTAAATGGTCGGTATGAAATTGATTATGCTTTACTAGAAGAACAATTGCGTACTAAGCGACCACGCGTTTTCTTGTTTTGCTCTCCTCACAATCCATCTGGTCGCGTGTGGCACATAGAAGAAATAGAGCAAGTAGCAAAACTATGTCAGAAATACGGTACAATTTTTGTTAGCGATGAAGTGCACGCCGAGATTATTTTGAGCGGAAAATTTGTCTCTGCGTTGCAGTTACCAAAAGAATATCATGACAATTTAATTGTGTTGACATCACCGAATAAAGGCTTTAATCTAGGCGGCTTGAAAACGTCTTACTCGATTATCCCAAGTGAAAAATTACGCCAAGTATTTCGTCATCGGTTGGAGATGAACTCGATTACCTCACCAAATTTATTCGGTGTAGTGGGTATCATCACTGCTTATAACCAGTGTGAAGACTGGCTTGATGCTATGACAGATTATATTCGAGAAAATTATCACTACACCAAAGAATTTATCGAACAAAATTTGCCCAACTGGGAATTAATGGAGATGACAGCTTCTTATCTGCCGTGGATAGATATCTCCAAAACAGGTAAGACAGCACTTGAAATTGTTGAGCCATTGGCAAAAATTGGCGGTGTGATTATTGAACCTGGAACAAATTATGCTAGTGATGGTGAAAATTTTGTTCGGTTAAATATTGGTACCCCTAAAGAAGTTTTAGTAGAAGCTTTAGAACGAATTAAAATTTTTATGGCACAAAATTAGGAAATAAAAAACAGTCTACTTTTTGACTTTCACCAAGTATTTGAAAACGAATTGGTGAGGTTAAAAAAGACTGTTTTTTTCTTATCAGAGCTGGAATCTTCTATCAAAATTAGTGGAGGGGCGGTATAATAAAGGCAAATTGACAAGAAGATGATTGGAAAATCATCTAAAAAGGAGCATTGAATATGAAAGCAGTAATTACGAGTGAGGAATTTTATACAGAGGGTGGTTGCAATGCCTGTCAACCTTTTACCATGGCAACTTATGACGTAACTTTTGAAGACGGCACCACCAAATCATTAGAAGAATTGGATATTCCATCATTGATCATGGCGCTTGCACAAAAAAATCATTGGGAACAATCCTATGAAGAAGATGATTTTGATGATGTCTTGATTTATCAAAAAGCAGATACAAAAATCGCCGTAAAAGAGACACCGCGAAAAGTAACGTTCCAAACAAAAGCTGAAAAACAAACTTTTGATAAGCAAAATTGTGATTTAACCACTGTATTTACACAAGTCAACACGATTGCAACAACATTGTTTCATATAGAAGCAACAGATTTTGAAGTAAGGCCATTAGAAAAATAAGATTTAGCTGGTAGAAAACGGGGAGAAAGAAGTATCCGCAAAAAGACAACAAAAAAGCATCTGCTTTCTAGTCTAGCAGATGCTTTTTAAGAATAACTGGAATCTTCCATGGGATTTAAACTCCTTATGCAGATTTTTGTAATTCTTGAACCGCTTGTTCAATCGTTACACCAGTAGCAAAATGGTTACTATTGCGTTGGTCAAAAACGATAAACAAGTTCAACTTGGTGTCTAAAGTTACCCGATAAGGTACTTGCGTGTTATAGAATGTCATATTCATTCTCCTTTCTTTTGTGTGCTTACGAAAGGCAACTAAGTTGATAACGAAATTCCATTGTTATCATACTGCTATTTCAGAAAACTTTCAAACTTAACGCTCGTAAACCTGAATGTATTTTAGAAAATTGTAAAGTACAACAGTTTTATTTTTTTTAGTGAGGTCACAAGCGTGTTCAAGATACTAAATATTATTTTATCAGTTTACTTTTTTACTAGATGCATGAAGATGTTAGTTGACGTCAAAGTGGACAGATTTAATCGGAAATATCAGGATTAAAAAATCTAACGTCTTTTGATACAGGAGAAAAAAATGAAAAATTATCAACAAACGATTTACGCCTGCTTTATGGCTTATATTGTTCAAGCAATAGTTAATAACTTTGCACCATTGCTATTTTTAACGTTTCAAAGACAGTTTCATATCCCCTTAACGCAAATTACACTACTAGCGACCTTCAACTTCTTGTTGCAATTAATAGTAGATTTTGCTGCTATTTTTTTTGTCGACAAAATTGGTTATCGTATTTCGATTGTTGCTGCACATTTATTTTCAGGGGTAGGTTTAATCGGGTTAGCTATTTTTCCATTGGTTTTTTCGAACGCTTTTTTAGGTTTGTTAGCAGCAGTAAGTCTGTATGCCGTTGGTGGTGGCTTATTAGAAGTATTGGTAAGCCCCATTGTCGAAGCTTGTCCCACGGAACACAAGGAAAAAACCATGAGTTTATTACATTCCTTTTATTGTTGGGGCGTAGTGGGCGTAGTGGGACTTTCCACTCTTTTTATTGCTTTAAGTGGAATTGAGAATTGGCCCTATTTGGCCGGTGCTTGGTCGGTATTACCATTTTGTAATGCTTTACTATTCACAAAAGTACCAATGCGTGCGTTAATTGCAAAAGGCGAGCGTGGCTTAACAGCTAAAGCTCTATTAAATTTGAAAAGTTTTTGGTTATTTCTAGCTTTGATGGTTTGTGCAGGAGCAAGTGAACAATCGGTTAGTCAATGGGCATCGACGTTTGCTGAAAAGGGACTTTTCGTTTCAAAAGTAGTAGGAGATTTAGCCGGACCGTTGTTATTTGCTTTTATGATGGGAATATCGCGTATTTTTTATGGGAAGTACGGGCACAAGTTGGCTTTGCAACGGTTTATGATGATTAGCGGGATTGTATGTGTGGGAGCATATTTGTTAATCGGTTTTTCAAAAAGTGCGCCGTTGGGATTTTTAGGGTGTGCGTTAAGCGGATTGGCAGTGGGAATTATGTGGCCAGGAACATTTAGCTTAACTGCTCGGACGATTCCAAATGGGGGCACTGCGTTATTTGCGTATTTAGCTTTAGCAGGAGATTTAGGCTGTTCAATTGGTCCTAGTGTTGTCGGTTTTGTTTCAGCCGCAGCAGACAATCAATTGCGTTTTGGAATTCTGGGAGGAATAATATTTCCCGTAGGTTTAGTTATTGGTATTTTTTTGCTAAAAAAAATGTATCGTCAACACGAGGGAATGATTGTAAGAAGTTAAACTAAAAGGCGGAACTAAACAGTTTCGCCTTTTTTTATTTTACGTACTAAAACCTGATTCCTTTTTTACAGATAGTGCTATAAGAGTAAGTTGCGTTCGTTTTCAATAGGATCAGCCAAATTGATTAAACGTAAAATTTTGCTACACATTTTTTTCATGTTCCACTGAAATTATCGGCGGTTTTAAATTTTTTTTCTCCCTATAATAAAGGTATCAACAAATAAGGAGGAAATGCCAATGAAATGGTATCAACTAAATACAAAACAAGTTTTACAAAAATTTAACAGCACTTCTGCTGGTTTAACAAAAAAAGAACGGCAACAACGTTTAACAGCTCAAGGTGAAAATAAAATTGAGGAGAATCAACAGGTGAAGCCTTGGCAAAAGTTTTTAAAACACTTTACTGATTTATTAATGATTGTTTTACTGTTTGCTGCAATTTTAAAATTTGTCACAGGAGATTATGTCGAAGGCGGAATTATTTTACTAGTCGTTATAGTAAATGGTTTTGTTGGCTATTGGCAAGAACGAAAAGCAGAAGAATCGCTTGACGGGTTAAAGCAGATGATGAGTCAAGAAGCAGTGATTTTAAGTAGAGGGCAAAAAGAAACAGTTGCGACAACTACAATTGTTCCAGGCGATATTGTTTATTTAAAAGCTGGGGACGTGGTACCTGCTGATTTGCGGTTGATTGAAGTCCATGACTTTGTAGTAGAAGAAGCAATTTTAACGGGTGAATCTGAAGCAGTGGAAAAAACTGTAACGGAAATTTTCCAAGAAGCGTTAGCTGGTGATCAGAAAAATATGGCGTTTTCAGGTACGCTAGTGCAAGCTGGATCTGCGTTGGGAATTGCAGTTGCGACAGGAAATGCCACTGAAATCGGTAAAATTAACCAAGCATTGCAGTCTGTCACCGGGACAACCACACCTTTAGTGCGCAAAATGCATCAGCTAAATAAGCAAATTTTCCGGGGAATTATGGTTTTAATTTTGTTTTTGATTTTCTTTACGACATTGCGTTATGGAATGGAACTAGACTTGCTTTTTTCTGCGATGATTGCGCTAATTGTTGCCATGATTCCAGAAGGATTGCCTGCCGTGTTAACGATGATTTTATCCTTAGGGGTAAAAGAGATGGCAGAAGAAAATGCGATTATTAAAAGTATGCCTTCAGTGGAAACGTTGGGCTCGATGACTGTGATTTGTTCAGATAAGACTGGAACGTTAACTAAAAATGAAATGACGGTAGTTGAAACAAGTACGCAAGATACACCGTTACTCATGTCTATTATGAATAACTGTCAAGATTTGAAATTACAAGATGACCAAGAGGTAGCGCAATTAAAAGGTAATCCAACCGAATTAGCTTTGTTACACTATGTAGATGCCAAAAATTTAACGTTGAAAAAGCAAATTGGAAAACTACCCTTTAGTTCTAGTTACAAATACATGGCGACATTACATCCACTAAGTGCCACTGAAAATGTGGTCTTTGTCAAAGGAGCGCCAGAAGTTTTACTAGCCAAAGCACAACTAAGCAAAACACAACGAGCTGATTGGCAAAATCAGGCTTCAAAATTAGCTAAAAAAGGGCAACGTGTTTTAGCTTTTGCTGTAAAAACACTACCAGTAAAAACAAAATTAAGCCACGAGGTACTAACCGAATTAGATTTTGTCGGAATTGCAGGGATTATTGATCCGCCAAAAGAAAGTGCCATTCAAGCTGTTAAAGAAACGCAAGCTGCAGGAATTACCGTTAAAATGATTACTGGTGATCATAAAGATACCGCTCAAGCAATTGGTAAAGAAATCGGACTCAAGCATACTGCTACTGTATTAGAAGGAATCGAGATTGATCAATTAACAGATGAAGAGTTGGCAACAGCTGTTAAAAAAGTAGATATTTTTGCTAGAACTACACCAGAACACAAGTTGCGAATTGTTACGGCTTTGCAAAACAATGGTGAGGTTGTTGGTATGACAGGTGACGGGGTGAATGATGCACCGGCATTGAAAAAAGCCGATATTGGAATTGCAATGGGCATTAAAGGAAGTGAAGTAACAAAGCAGGCGGCGGATATGGTTTTAGCAGATGACAATTTTCACACAATTGCCAAAGCAGTAAAAGAAGGACGTCGTATTTTTGATAATTTGAAAAAGACAATCAATTTCTTTTTACCGTCTGCTTTATCGCAAGGCTTGATTGTAGTCATTGCGTTATTACTAAATCAGCCATTGCCCCTGACGCCGGTGCAAATTTTATGGGTGAACATGGTTACGACCATTACACTTTCTTATGCATTAGGTTTTGAAAAAGCCAGCAAAGATACTATGAATCGTCCGCCACGAGCAGTCAATGAGGGAATATTATCCGGCTACAGTCTGTTTCGTATTGTATATGTGTCACTTATCATTGTTCTTCCAGCTTATTTTATCGCCTTGCAATTTGAAGGGACAGCTTTACAACAGACGATTTTATTACAAACAATTGTGATGTCTCAAGCTGTCTACATGTTAAACTGTCGTGAATTGTTAAATCCGGCGATTAATAAAGGAATGTTACAAAATAAAGCCTTGTTTATTTCCTTGGCACTCTTGTTACTGCTGCAAACGACTGTCGTTTTTGTCCCTGTTGCGCAGAATTTAATCGGTACGACAAGTTTAAACTTAACCCAACAATTACTCGTCTTAACAAATGTAGCTGTATTATTTGTAATTGTTGAAGTAGAGAAGTGGATTACAAGACGTTTTGTTAAAAATCCTGTGGTACAAGACGCAAGATAACTATAAATAACTTTCAAAAGTGAGCTCGGCTAACTGGCGGAGCTCATTTTTTGTTGGCATGGTCGAAATGTAAAAAATTGGCATTGGGGCTTGGTCTAATGGAAAATTGGAAACAATTATATCTTTAGGACCAAACTGCAACGTTTTTAAGTCGGTGACTTCAATCGTCTGTAAAACAATTCGCTTACCTAAGTAGTCATGTAATTCTTGTTCGACAAACGTTTTCCAAGCCGGTTCACTTTGGAAAAGAAAATAAAGTGTCCGCATTTGAGGACGAAGTGAAAAGAAAGCCTGTTGTTGCAATAAAGTTATTAAATGTAGCAAATAAATTGGTTTTTTGTCTGTGTCTATTTTAAATAAGTCTTGTTGCAAAAGGCGCAAATTTTCTGGATAAAGACGCGCAAAAGTTTCTTCTTGCGGTAATGATAAGCGGTAGTCTGATTCAAATTGGACGGATAAATCAGGTGATTCGTTATATTTCAAGATGAGTAGCATTAAATTGTCAGCTAAAAGCGTCTCTTTTAGCGCAGGCAACTGAAATTTTTGGGCTAACTGGCTGACAAATTTGGTTGTCTGCTGGTACAAACGAACATACTCCTTTTTTATTAGTTGCTGCAGTTTGTGACCAAATTGATTGTTATAATTCCAACTTTCTAAGAAACAGAAGAAAGCAAAAAATAATTCGTTTTGCTGTAAGTAGACCCCTTCTTTTTGATAGAGTTCTTTTAATAAAGGGATATAAAGTGAAAATAGAGGATCTGCTTGATAAGAAAGTTGGTTAATTGTACAGCCTGCTTTATTGCGGATGGTATTGATAAAAAACCAGCAAACACCAAAAATTTCTTCCGTTTGGGCGTGTATTTGGGCTTTTGTTACCTGGTTTAAAAAATCAAAGTAATGAATTTCATGGACAGCGTAATCTGAAAAAAAATAATTATTATGGGTGAAAGGAATTAAGAGCCGGTGATAGAAAATGCGAATACTACTTTCGGTACCGATAAAAGTAGCTTGTGTACTCGATAGTTTAATTTGTAATTGATAATCTGTTAATGCGGTGTTCATCTTTTTGGTATGTCGTTTTAGCGTTTCAAATGAAACCCCGGTCTGACGCAAAAAAGGTTTGACGGCTAAATCTGGTTTAAACAACAGCGCTTTGATTAGTTGCACACTAATAGAATGGGGTAAAAAGACTTCCCACAAGTCATTGGTTAAAGCATCTTTTTGGCGTTTTAAGGAAATGCCACTGCTATCTGTCTTTATTTGCCAGTTTGGTGGTAATTCTTCGCGCATGATTTGCAAATCGGAAAAAATAGTTCGTTCGGTAGTATGAATTTGCCAAGCCAATTCCTTGGCAGTGATTTGTGGCTGTTGTAACAAGTGTTCTAATAAACGAATTTGCCGATGTAAGTCTTTTTCGGTAATAATTTTTTTTAACAGCGAATACATATTCTCACCCCCTCGCATTTAGCATACGAAGAAAAAAAACTGACGTCAAGGAAGAAAGAAGAACGGTTACATGCTCTTTAGCAGGCGATTGTGTAAAGTTTCGCAAATAAAAAGAAAAAAGGGGCATTTTTTATTAAAAGAAAAAAAGTTTAATGAGATTTTTGCTATGTGTTATTATGGGTAATTTTCTGAAAGTTTTCTATAGCAATGACGTAAACTGATTTACGTATAAAAAAGAAACCTAACATCTTCATGTTAGGAGTTCCTTGTTTTTCTGTTAGATAAGGGTAAAATCTTTTAAAAATCCCACTTACTACAGCCGCTCTTTTAGCCTGAGGGAAAATTATGAAAGCAAAAAGATTTGCCGACGTGAAAACGTCACAAATTTTTTTTGCCCAAAATTGGCCACATAGTGATAAAAAGGTGTATTAGAAGGTGTTTGGATTTAAGAAAGGTGTTTTTTATGTCAAAATATCAACGAAAAGTGCTAGTTTCTACTTCAGCGGGGATTGCCCTTGAAAACATGGATATTATGTTTTTATCTTTCTCCTTGTCTACAATGATTACAACTTTTGGCATCACAGGCACACAAGCCGGATTTATTTCCACTATTACGAATATAGGTATGTTGGTAGGAGGAATTATTTTCGGTATTTTAGCGGACAAATTTGGTCGCGTTAAAGTTTTCTCACAAACTGTTATTATTTTTTCAATTGCTTCTTTATTAATGTTTTTTGCTTCAAATATTTATCTTGTCTATCTTTTTCGCTTTATTGCGGGGATTGGTGCTGGAGGTGAATATGGTGCTTGTATGTCACTAATTTCAGAAACCTTCTCCAAAAAACACTTGGGCCGGGCAACCTCGACAGCTGCAATCGGTGCACAAGTTGGGGCAATTTTAGCCGCAATCTTAGCATCTCTTATCATTCCACTATTAGGTTGGAAAATGTTATATGTTATCGGCGTCATTCCTGTATTATTAGTCTTAGATATTCGTAAAGGTTTAAAAGAACCGGAATCTTTTGCTGAAAGCCACAAAGATAAAAGTGCAGGCAAGTTTTCTTTACTTTTTGCTGATAAAGCAACTGCTTGGCAAACAGTCGGGTTAAGTTTAATGGTAACCGTCCAAATCGCAGGTTACTTTGGCTTAATGAATTGGTTGCCATCCATTATGCAAAAACAATTGCATCTTTCTGTATCAGGATCTTCTTTATGGATGATTAGTACCATATTGGGGATGTGTTTAGGGATGATGACTTTTGGAACGGTAATGGATAAATTAGGACCACGTTTAGCGTATGGTATTTTTCTAATTTGTTCATCTGCGTCTGTCTTCTTGATTGTTTTCGCTCATGACAAATGGACACTCCTTGCAGCGGCAGTAATTGTCGGTTACTTTATTAACGGTATGTACGGGGGGTATGGTGCGATTATCAGTAGTTTGTACCCTACGACGATTCGGGCGACAGCCAACAATTTTATCATGAATGTTGGACGAGCAATTGGCGGATTTTCATCAGTTGTCATTGGCTTTTTAATGGATCATTATTCTTTGATGACAGTTATTATTTTCTTAGCGGTCATCTATTTGATCAGTTTAACAGTCATGCTGACATTGCCGGGTTTAAAAATGATGCATTTACAAGAAAAAACAGCCTGAGAATAGTAAAATAAAAAATCCAATCTGCTTATGCTACATCTAAGCAGATTGGATTTTTTTTATTTTTTTGCTGCAAACGTCGGATGTTAAAAAAGCCAAAACTGACAGCTGCTAAAATAAAGAAAATAGGTAATTGTTACTTGTGCCGTTGAAATATGAAATACCAAGCACTCCACTTAAAATGGGAGTCAAACACCAAATAGTATCTAGTAAATAACAAATTGCCGGAATGCATAATAAAAATAATCCACTGTATCAAGAAAACTTTGCAAGTTAACCATCTAAAGAAAACATGCCAATCAAAGTAATTAAAATCACCCATAATCCTTCTCTGACTGAATAAGGCAGTTATTTGTCTTTTTTTTCTCCTTTTTGTAATTTTGAATAGCAAACGAAGAAAACTCACTCTTTCATTAAAAAATTGTTTCACATGAAACAATTGTCACAAAAGTTTCTTATGATTACGAAAATAAAAGAAATATAATTTTCTATTTTAAAAATAGGATTAGAAATCATTTGCCGCTTTGATGAAGAACTGAGGCAATTAAATCAATATTTTTGGTTTTATTTAAAATTTTGAAAGTTAATAAATTGATTTTAAATTAGAAGAAATCTAATCTTTTTGTTACAATATATTAATAAGAATTCAAAAGGGAAGGGAGTGGTAGCATGAGTAAATTGTTGGTGAGTTTGGTATTTGTTATCGCCTTGAACAAAAGTGACAATTTTATTTGGTCAGTAACCCCAGTTGTACCTGAAGTGACGATACTAAAACATGCCGAAAAAAATGCTACTAGTCCTATTAATCCAAATTTTAAAACGCCACCGGTACTATCGCCTCATGTTGAACCAAATCTAAATCAACGGACAAGCCGTGAATTTTCAATCAAAAACTTGCGTAATTTTTTTGCTTTTGGATTAGGGAGTATTCTAGCTTTGTTGGCAATTTGGCGCCAACGCAAAAAATAATTTTTAAAATGTATTTGGAGCGTTGCCTTCTAATTTTTTTCTTTGAGGCAAAGAGCTCGGCGGTTTAAAGGATATGGGCTATACTTTAACTAGATTAGTATAGTTAAGTAGAAAAGAGGAATCAAAATGGATTCGTTATACCACGAATTAACCCAAATTATTGAAGAAGAGTTGCAAGAAAAAGGACAAGTATATACGATTGGGAAATTTACGGGCTTAGGTTGGCTTTTTCCCGCTGAAGTAGCCGGTGTCCCAAAAGTTTCTCTAAAGCAGTATGAAAAAACGGTGAATTTGTATTTTTTCCCCAAAGAAAATGGGGAGCCCTTATTTCCAAAATATGAATCTGTTTTTAAAAAAAGTAATATGGGGAAAAGTTGTCTACGTTTGAAAAATTTGAATGCTGAAAAAATTGCAGCTATTCGTGCGCTCTTGAAAAAAGTGTGAGAGTAATTGATTGGGATAAAAAAGCACAGCTCCTGCATATTAAAGATGCAGGAGCTGTGCTTTTTTATCCAATATTGGCTAGACCAAATGTCTCGTGTCAAAGTGACAACAGCAAAAAATTGAAAACAACAAATTGCAAGGCTGTCTTCATGCTAAAAGGAAAGACAAGTACATCTTGCTTTTTTATTCTCGAATTTGACCGTCACCATAGATAATATATTTAGTAGATGTTAATTCTTCCAAACCCATTGGTCCGCGAGCGTGTAATTTTTGTGTGGAAATGCCAATTTCTGCTCCAAAACCAAAAACAAAACCGTCGGTAAAACGAGTCGAGGCATTTACATATACAGCAGCTGCATCTACTTCTTTTAAAAATTTTTGGCTCGCGAAATAATTGTCTGTAATGATCGCTTCAGAATGTTTGGTATTGTAACGATTAATATGGGCAATGGCTTCTTCTATGGAAGCGACTACTTTGACTGCCATGATATAATCCAGATATTCTGTTGACCAATCTTCTTTTGTTGCGGCAATTGCGTCTGGCAAGTAAACAATCGCCTTTTCATCTGCGTGAAATTCCACCTTATGTTCGGCTAACTTAGTTGCAATTTTGGGTAAAAATTCAGCAGCAACATCTTCATGTATTAATAAAGTTTCAGCAGCATTGCACACAGAAGGCCGTTGTGTTTTGGCATTATCGGTAATGTTAATCGCCATTTCCAATTGCGCATCTTTATCAATGTAGATGTGATTGTTTCCTGTGCCGGTTTCAATTACGGGGACTGTCGCCGTTTCTTTGACACGTTGAATTAAACTTGCACCGCCACGAGGAATTAAAACGTCTAAGTATTCGGTCAAGCGCATCATTTGATTTGCTACATCGTGACTTGTATCGGCTACAAATTGAATCGCATTTTCGCAAACACCCGCTGTAGTTAAGGCATTTTGCAGTACACGAACTAAAATTTGATTGGAGTAAAATGCTTCTTTACCGCCGCGCAAAATAACGGCGTTGCCAGTTTTGAAACACAAGCTGGCTGCATCAGTGGTTACGTTTGGCCGCGATTCATAAATAATACCGATGACCCCCAATGGAACTTTTTGCCGTCCAATCAGTAAACCATCCGTATTTTTCCACATCTTTTCTACTTCCCCAATAGGATCAGCTAATTGAATCACCTGACGGATACCGTAAGCCATAGCGTCAACACGTTGCCCTGTTAGGCGCAAGCGATCTTGCATCACTTCGGAGATACCATTTTGGCGCGCATTGTTTAAATCTTTTTGGTTGGCAGCTAAAATATCGTCTTTATTAGTTAAAAGTGCTCGCGCCATTAATTCTAATAATTCGTTTTTGCGCGTTGTGGACAAAAGTGCTAATTGCTGTGCACTTTTTTTAGCTTGTTGCCCTAACTGAATTAAATCAAACATGTTTTTCCTCCTTGTAAAATTTTTGAGTAGTAACAGTTTCTTAGCAAAGTTGGAAATAGTAACTAAAAATTTTTTGCTTTTTTGTGTCAATAGCAATGGCATTGCTTATTGAGTTGATTGCCATTATTATAGATTCTTTCCACTAAAATGCGAGTAAAATTACTCAGCAGTTTAAATATGTCGATGAAAAGATACAGTGGGGGTTTCTTTAGTTTATCAAATTGTCTTCATGATGATTTAGGCGGGACCGCAAAAAAGAGTACCAATTTGTTTACCAGCTAAAATGTCAAAAATGACTTGTGGCTGTTGTCCGTTGGCTAAGACCATGGCACTTTCAGTAGCTAAAATTCGCTGGGCGGCATTTAATTTACTAATCATACCACCAGTGCCGTATTTTGAGCCTTTGTCGCCAGCAAAATCCCAAATTTCTGGCGTGATTTCGTGAATGGCGTGAAATAAAATCGCGTTTTTATTTTTAGCAGGATTACCCGAATAAAAACCATCAATGTCAGATAACATCACCAACAAATCACCTTGAACGAGTTGCGTGACAATAGCGGACAATTGGTCGTTATCACCAAACTTGGTTTGATGATCCAATTCATCAATGGCTACCGTATCATTTTCATTGATGATAGGGATTATTCCCATCTCTAGCAATTGTTCCAAAGTATTGACCACATTTTTACGGCTTTCCGGAAATTCAACAATATCGCGAGTTAGTAGTACTTGTGCAGTCTGCTGACTGTAGGTCAAAAAACGTTGATTGTAAATATTCATCAATTCTGCTTGACCGACGGCAGCGACAGCTTGTTGGGCAGGAATGGTGGCTGGACGTTCGTTAAGGTGAAGCTTATTCATCCCCACACCAATTGCACCAGAAGAAACCAAGACGACTTCTTTGCCTCTATTTTTTAAATCAGTTAAAACAAAAGCTAGTTGATCAATTCCAGCTAAATTAATGTTGCCATTAGGGTAAATAAGAGAGCTGGTACCGATTTTAATGACAATTCGCTGTGCTGCTTTTAAAAATTCACGTTCCATATTCTGACTCCTCATTAAATTTTGGCTAGGCCCGTAAAGAAAAGTATTTTCTAGCTGTATATTGGAAAATTATGCCTGTTTTTTACAAAATACTTAATTTACCGTTAGTTTCATTCATTGTACTTTGTTTTGTTGAAATTTTCACCTGTTGTTTAGGAAAAGACGGTCTGTCTTAGCGCCGCTATTTTTTCTCTGATGGAAGACATGTTTTTGTGGGCTTAAAAATGCGACTTTTACCAGTAAAAAATAAGAAAGAAATAAGTTTAGGCGCGGAATTTTGAAGATTGTATGGAATTTGCGAAATTTTTCGTATTATTGTTTTGAATTCATAAAAAAAAGCGCTAATTATGCTAAAATAGCGTTATGTAAAATAAGTAGATTTTCAATTGTGAAAAGCTTTTCTTTGCATTTGTAAAAGCTAAAAAATTATTTTTCATTTGATTGTAATTTTAGGAGGTACTCACTTGCGTACACGAGGTTTTGAAGTAGTTTCACATTTTTTAGATCAAGATATTTCCTTACCAAAGCGGGCGACCAATCATGCTGCAGGTTATGATTTTGAAGCAGCCCAAGACATTGTAATTCCAAGCATTTGGCAAGAAGGCGTAATAACAGGGCTAAAAGCCTTGAAAGCTGCTAAAGATGGCGGTAAATTCTTAAAACCAGTTTTAGTTCCGACTGGGATTAAAGCTTACATGGGACAAGAAGAATTTTTGCAATTAGCTAATCGCTCCAGCAATCCGTTAAAACGTTTCTTGGTGTTAACCAATGGGGTGGGCGTCATTGATAGTGATTATTATAATAATGCCGATAACGAAGGGCATATCATGTTTCAGTTCACTAACTTTGGTTTAACAGATGTGATAATAAAAAAAGGCGAGCGAATTGGGCAGGGAATTTTCTTACCATTTCTAAAATCAGATCAAGACAGTACTAGTGCTGTGCGCACGGGTGGTTTTGGTTCGTCAAACAAATAAAAAAGACACGTTTAGTACAGCGGGATAATGCTTTTGATGTGCTAAAATAAAATGGAGGGATGGTTTGTGGCTAAAAAGCCTAAAGTCCAATTTGAATGTCAACATTGTGGCTATATCTCACCAAAATATCTCGGTAAATGTCCCAACTGTGGAAGTTGGAATGCGATGGTAGAAGTGGTTATTCAAGACACAACGGATCGCCGTGTACGTACTAGTTTAACTGGTGAGAAAACGAGACCCACGAAAATCGCCGATGTTGTCCCCAAAAAAGAACCACGGGTCAAAACAAAATTAGCAGAATTAAACCGCGTTTTAGGTGGTGGCGTTGTCCCTGGCTCGATGGTATTAATCGGCGGGGACCCTGGTATTGGGAAATCGACCTTGCTTTTGCAAGTTTCGCAACAATTGGCAGAATCTGGTGGGAAAGTGTTATACGTCTCTGGTGAAGAAAGCGCGGAACAAATCAAAATGCGGGCCGAACGTTTAGGTTCCATTCAAACGGAATTTTATTTGTACGCCGAAACGGACATGCACGAAATTTCTCGCGCCATTGAAAATCTGGCACCAGATTATGTCATTATTGACTCGATTCAAACTATGACTCAGCCAGATATTACGAGTGTTGCCGGTAGTGTTTCACAAGTGCGTGAAACGACTGCTGAGTTGTTAAAAATTGCTAAGTCCAACGGCATCGCCATCTTTATTGTCGGTCATGTGACAAAAGAAGGTTCCATTGCAGGACCTAGGATGTTAGAGCATATGGTGGATACGGTGTTGTATTTTGAAGGTGAAAAACACCATACTTTCCGTATTTTACGTGCTGTAAAAAACCGTTTTGGTTCTACGAATGAAATTGGTATTTTTGAAATGCATGAAGATGGGTTGCATGAAGTTTTAAATCCTTCGCAGGTTTTTTTGGAGGAACGTTTGGCCGGTGCAACTGGCTCTGCTATTGTAGTTGCGATGGAGGGTAGTCGCCCAATTTTAGTTGAAATTCAAGCCCTCGTTACCCCGACGATGTTTGGTAATGCCAAACGCACCACCACAGGACTTGATTTTAATCGGGTATCACTCATTATGGCAGTTTTGGAAAAACGCGCCGGTTTGCTGTTACAAAATCAAGATGCCTACTTAAAGGCAGCAGGCGGTGTGAAATTAAATGAGCCCGCGATTGATTTGGCCGTTGCAGTGGCAATTGCTTCTAGCTATAAAGAAAAAGGAACTAGTCCCACGGAATGTTTTATTGGTGAAATTGGTTTAACCGGTGAGATTAGACGGGTTTCAAACATTGAACAGCGGGTCAAAGAAGTACAAAAATTGGGTTTTACCAAAGTTTATCTGCCCAAAAATAATTTAAGTGGCTGGGATGCACCAAAAGGTATTCACGTTGTTGGTGTGGCAACGCTAGCAGAAACATTAAAAAAAGTTTTTAATTAAAATACCCAGTAAAACCATCACTTTCTTGTCAAAAGACAAGAAAAGTATACCAAGGTTGAAAAGATGAGATTGTCTAGGCGTGTTGTTTGCGGCGCTTGTTGGCCTTATCTTTTCCACTTGGTGATAAAAATCGGAGGAGTTTTGTTATGCAACGACGGATCATTGTTTTATTAATGGTCGTAGCCGGTGCAAGTTTGGGAGCTACATTTTTACCCATGGCATGGCGTACGATCCAAGTGGCCGACAACCAGTGGCTAAACAATCCCTTTACCAACATTTTGATTGGCGCAATTATTTTCTTTTTATTCGCGTTGGTATTGGAACGGTATATTTCAGCTGGTTTGTCTTATATTGAGAAAAAATTAAGTGAAATTAGTTTAACGTATCTACTTTTTGGTGCAATTGGAACTATTATCGGATTAATGATTGGGATGATTATTTCTATTCCCTTGTACAATTTGAATATTCCGTTTGTGACTAGTTTTTTACCTTTTTTTGTTATGATTTTACTTGGTTATTTTGGCTTTCAAGTAGGTGTTACGCGAATTGAAGAGTGGAAGAAAATATTTACACCAAAATCTAAAAAAACAGAAGAAACACAGCAGCAAATTTTAGAACGTAAAGCTGGAGATACTTTCCATCGCTATAAAATTTTGGACACCAGTGTTATTATCGATGGACGTGTGTATGACATTGCTAAAACTGGTTTTTTAGAAGGAACGTTGTTAATTCCTAACTTTGTTTTATATGAATTGCAATACATTGCTGACTCCGGTGATAGTCTAAAACGTGTTCGTGGACGACGTGGATTAGATATTTTAAACGCCCTCCAAAAAGAAGAGGATATCTCAGTTGAGATGTATGATGGTGATTTTGAAGATATTCAAGAAGTCGACAGTAAGCTGATTAAATTGGCAAAACTTTTGGATGGTGTTGTAGTGACAAATGATTACAACTTAAACAAAGTAGCCGAGTTTCAAAACGTTCCAGTTTTAAATATCAATGCTTTGGCTAATGCAGTGAAACCAGTAGTCATTCCTGGAGAGACGATGGATGTTTTGTTGGTTAAAGCTGGTACAGAACGCCAACAAGGTGTCGCATATTTGGATGACGGGACAATGGTTGTAGTAGAAGATGGGCAGCATTATATGAATGAACGAATCAAAGTCGTCGTCACAAGTGCGTTGCAAACTGCTGCCGGCCGAATGATTTTTGCAAAACCTGCTCACTCTGGTCGTGGAATTGATGATGTAAAACCAGAAAATGCAGAAGACTTGTCCGTTGCATCAGACACAAACAACTCCATGCAAAATAATGGCAATCAAAGTCAAAATAATCAAAACGGCAATCAAAAAAATCGCAACAAAGGCCGGAAAAATGCTTAGAATTGGTCAAGGGTATGATTTACACCCTTTAGTAGCAGGACGTCCGTTAATTTTAGGTGGCGTAGAAATTTTTCATCCACAACAACTTGGTTTGGCGGGAGTGACAGATGCGGATTGTTTGACGCACGCCATTATCGATGCCATTTTAGGTGCTACAGGGCTAGGAGATATCGGGCAAGTATTTCCCGCCAGTGAAATAAAGGTGCAAAATGCCACTTCAACCAAATTATTGGCGATAGTTTTGCAAAAAGCATGGTCGCTTGGCTTTACTATTCACAATATTGATTGTACAATTCTAGCTGAACAGCCGAAACTTGCGGACTCTATTCCTAAAATGCGGCAAGTGCTTTGTGAAATTTGTCAATTAGAAGAAAATCAGCTTAGTATTAAAGCCACAACAACGGAACAATTAGGGCCTGTTGGTCGCAATGAAGCGATTGCGGCGTTGGCTGTTACCCTACTTGAAAATAACTCGAAGGAAGCGATTAGATGACTAAAATCCGTGTGCGTTACGCACCAAGCCCAACTGGACATTTACACATTGGTAATGCCAGAACAGCGCTATTCAACTATTTATTTGCCCGCCACAATGGTGGAGATTTCATTATCCGTATTGAAGATACGGATACAAAGCGTAATATTGAAGACGGCGAAAAAAGCCAGTTGGATAATTTGAAATGGTTAGGAATGGACTGGGATGAATCTCCTGCCAATCCAGGGGAATATGGCCCTTATCGTCAATCAGAAAGAGCGGACATTTACCAACCGTTAATTGATCAATTACTTGCTTCAAACCGGGCTTATAAATGTTATTGTACACCTGAAGAATTAGAAGCTGAAAGAGAAGAACAACGTGCGCGAGGTGAAATGCCTCATTATTCTGGTAAATGTGCTCACCTAACACCAGAAGAACAAGCTCAAAAAGAAGCGCAAGGATTAGAACCAGTTATTCGTTTTCGCGTGCCAAAGAATACGGAATATCAATTTCACGATATGGTTAAAGGTGAAATCACTTTTGAATCAGATAATGTCGGTGGCGATTTTGTCATTCAAAAACGCGATGGGATGCCAACTTATAACTTTGCTGTAGCAGTTGATGATCATCTGATGAAAATCACACACGTTTTGCGTGGAGATGATCACATTGCCAATACGCCAAAACAATTAATGATTTATGAAGCATTTGGTTGGAAAGCACCAGAATTTGGCCATATGACCTTAATCATTAATTCTGAAACAGGGAAAAAATTAAGTAAGCGGGATGAATCAATTCTACAATTTATCGAACAATATCGAGAATTGGGCTATTTACCAGAAGCAATGTTTAACTTTATTGCGTTATTAGGTTGGTCACCAGTTGGCGAAGATGAAATTTTCAGTCAGGATGAATTGATTAAAATGTTTGACCCAAATCGCTTAAGTAAGTCTCCAGCAGCTTTCGATGCTAAAAAGTTGGAATGGGTTAACAACCACTACATTAAAGCAATGGACTTAGATGTTTTAGCGGATATGTGCTTGCCTTATCTTCAAAAAGCTGGGCGTGTGGAAGCTGATTTATCTGAAAAAGATATGGATCGAGTGAAAAAAATTGTTGGTTTATATCAACCACAAATGAGTTATGCTGCTCAAATTGTTGAATTGTCTGAATTGTTCTTTATAGAACATCCTGTTTTAGATGATGCAGCTAAAGCAGTATTAGCAGGCGAAACAGTACCACAAGTACTAGCTGCCTTTAAAGCGAAACTTGAAGCAATGGATACTGTCGATGCTCCAAGTGTTAAAACTGCCATTAAAGAAGTACAAAAAGAAACAGGTATAAAAGGTAAGAACTTATTTATGCCGATTCGAGTTGCGGTTTCTGGTCAAACTCATGGACCAGAATTACCAGATACAGTTGAACTTTTAGGTAAAGAAAAAGCTTTAGCTCACTTACAACAAGTAATGTAACTTTTTTTGGAATACAGTATTACATTAAAAGTTGTGAAATTGAATAAAATTGTGTTGATTAGACGAAGTACTGCGGGATTTTCTAAAAGAGAGGTTACGATTGGTGGAAGTAGCTGAAATGAAGCAGGAAATGCACCTAGGAGCAAGCTTTAAGCCGTTTTGTGGACGTTACCCACAGATGAGGGACAAAGAATTACTTTGTTCAAATGAAAGTGGAACCACGCCAAAAGCGTCTTTTAAGTAAGGAAACTTATTTAAAGGGCGCTTTTTTATTAGAATAAGCATTTTGACTATTAAAAGATGGGAAACAATTGTTTAAAACAGTTAGCAAGATCGGATTCAAAACGATTTGAAAGAATAAGCATTTCACGTGTTATAGACCGGCATATCCGCCATTTTATCTTACTGTTTACGATCAAGCCCAATCTTTTTTGAACATCTTAATTAGGAGGGAATACGATGGGATGGGGGAAACGTGCGATTCAAGCGGCCAAGGAAAATGATCCAGCGGCCCGACACACATTGGAAATTATTTTGACGTATCCGGGTATTCATGCGTTGTTTTGGCATCGCTTTGAACATTTTTTGTACAACCATAAGTTGTTTTTGTGGGCGCGGCTTAGTTCGCAATTTCAGCGCTTTTTAACCGGTATTGAAATCCATCCCGGAGCAAAAATTGGTCAAGGCGTCTTTATTGATCATGGTATGGGGGTAGTGATTGGTGAAACAGCAGAAATTGGCGATGATGTGGTTTTATTTCATGGAGTTACGCTAGGTGGCACTGGTAAACATGGTGGGAAACGACATCCAACGGTTAAATCTGGTGCGATGATTTCTGCTAATGCGCAAATTTTAGGACCTGTAACAATTGGTAAAAATGCGAAAATTGGTGCTGGGGCAGTTGTATTAAAAAATATTCCAGATGAAGCAACGGCGGTAGGGGTACCGGCTAAAGTTGTGCGAATTGCAGGAAAGAAGGTTGAATTATGATAAAAATTTACAATACCATGACGCGAGAAAAAGAAGAATTCAAACCCATTGAAGCCAACAAAGTGCGGATGTATGTCTGCGGCCCGACTGTTTATAATTATATCCACATCGGCAATGCCAGAAGTACAATTGCGTTTGATACTATCCGTCGTTACTTTGAATATCGAGGCTTTGAAGTAAATTATGTTTCTAATTTTACAGATGTTGACGACAAAATTATTCGTGCGGCGAAAGAACTAGGTGTCACAGCGCCAGAAGTAGCAGAACGATTTATTCATGCGTTTGAAGAAGATACCAATGCTTTAAATGTAGAACCGGCCACATTGCATCCACGCGTGATGGATCATATTCCAGACATTATAAATTTTATTACAGTTTTAGTAGAAAAAGGCTACGCCTATGAATCAAAGGGGGACGTTTATTATCGTACCCGTAAATTTGAAAATTATGGCAAGTTAAGCGATCAATCAATCGATGAATTGGAAATAGGTGCTAGTCAGCGGACAGGTGCTGAGCAAGATATTAAAGAAGATCCATTAGATTTTGCCTTATGGAAAAGTGCGAAACCTGAGGAAATATCCTGGGATTCACCGTGGGGGAAAGGACGTCCGGGGTGGCATATCGAATGTTCTGTTATGGCGACCAAACATTTAGGGGATACCATTGACATTCACGGTGGTGGTCAAGACTTGGAATTTCCGCATCATGAAAATGAAATTGCGCAAAGTGAAGCTAAAACCGGTCATACTTTTGCAAATTATTGGATGCACAATGGCTATGTAACCATTGGTGAAGATGATGAAAAAATGAGTAAATCACTGGGGAATTTTGTAACGGTTCACGATTTGATTCAAAAAGTTGAACCACAAGTTTTACGTTTTTTTATGGCAACAACGCAATATCGTCGTCCGATTCGATATAGTGAAGCAACGTTAAAAGATGCAGCCAATAATTTACAACGTTTAAAAACGGCATATGAAAATGCCAACTTCCGATTGGCCACAGCACAAGTTGATTTAACTTGTGATGAAGGAAAGCTTGCAGAGTTAGCAGAATTGGAAAACCGCTTTGTGGCAGAAATGGATGATGATTTTAATGCTGCCAATGGCATTACGGTAGTGTATGAATTAGCCAAATGGTTGAATATGTATGCTGAAAAAAATGAAGTTTCCCAAGTTGTCTTAAATGCTGCAATAAAAAAATTACAAGATTGGTTAGCCGTTTTTGGGATTCGTTTTACTCGCGATGAATTACTAGACGAAGAGATTGAAAAATTGATTGCACAACGAATTGAGGCACGTCAAAATAAAGATTTTGCTCGCAGTGATGAAATTCGCGATCGGTTAAAAGAACAAGGAATTATTTTGGAAGATACTGCACAAGGTACACGATGGAGACGAGAAGTATGAGAGATTACACACAATTAAATGGCTTGGCACTAGCTTATGTGGGAGATGCAATTTACGAAGTCTACATTCGCGATTATTTGGTATCGTCTGGTCAAAGCCGCCCAAATCAATTGCACAAACAAGCAACCCACTATGTTTCTGCCAAAGCTCAGGCCTTTTTAATGAATGAAATGTTAGGTGCGGGTATTTTATCTGAAGATGAGGAATTGTTTTATCGTCGTGGACGCAATAGCAAAAGTCATACTAGTGCAAAAAATGCGGATATTACTACCTATCGCATTGCGACAGGCTTTGAATCATTGATGGGTTATCTGCACTTGTTAAACAAAAAAGAACGCTTAGAAGAGCTCATAGACTGGTGTATCAAGAAGGTAGGTGAAACAAATGGCAAATAGACGAGAAGACAAACCGCCAAAAAATCAAAACCGGAATTTTTATGGCACAAGAGATAAAAACAGACGCGGGAAAAATTCTAATGAAAAAGGAAATTTTCGGCGTAAAAAAGCAGATGATTTTACCGGAAGCCAAAAGACAATTGCCCCTGTTAGTAGTCAAGCAACTGAAGTTAACGAAAATTTTGTCTTTGGTCATCACGCGGTAGTGGAAGCTTTAAAGGCTGGTCGCGGCAATAAACTTTTTTTAGCAGAAGATGCTCGTGGTGATAAAATCGAAGGCTTAAAAATATTAGCAACAGAACAAGCAGTACCGGTTAAATGGGTTCCAAAAAATAAATTAGATACGATGAGTGATAGCGGTGTTCATCAAGGAATGGTGCTCGCTATTACGCCATATGAATACCTTTCATTACCAGAGTTATTGGAAATTACAAAAAAAGAAAACCCATTTTATTTGATTTTGGATAATTTAGAAGATCCGCATAATTTTGGCTCAATTTTACGAACTGCCGATGCAGCGGGAGTCGACGGGGTGATTATTCCCAAACACCGTGCCGTCGGAATTACCCCAATTGTGGTGAAAACATCCACAGGTGCCGTAGAACACATGCCAATTGCCCGCGTGACTAACTTAAGTCAAGCCGTCCAACAGTTAAAAGATACTGGCTTCTGGATTTTTGGTACGGCAATGGAAGGAACAGACTATCGCAAATGGAATGCCAAAGGGAAGATAGGTCTTATTATTGGTAATGAAGGCAAAGGTATGAGTGCTGGCTTGATGAAGTCAGTTGATGAGCTGCTGACAATTCCAATGGTAGGACACGTACAAAGTTTAAATGCCAGTGTTGCCAGCGGTCTTTTGATGTATCAAGCCTTTAGTCAACGGGCAGGTGAATAGGGTGAAAAAACAACTATTAATTGTTGATGGATACAATATGATTGGTGCCTGGCCGGAATTGGTTTCGCTAAAAAAGGCAGAAAAATTAGAAGATGCAAGAGAAACACTGCTTAGTTTATTGTCAAATTATGCCAAATACGAAGGTTTAGAAATCATCGTTGTGTTTGATGCCCAATTTGTACCAGGGATCACTCAGCGCTATACCAAATATCAGTTGCAGGTTATTTTCACCGAAGAAGGAGAAACTGCCGACAGTTATATTGAACGGGTTTCCGGAGAGTTGAATAATGCCTTGACACAAGTTACCGTCGCAACTAGTGATTTAGCAGAACAATGGGTAGTCTTTTCCCAAGGTGCTTTACGAACTTCTGCCCGTGAATTGTACAAAACAGTGCAAAAAACGAATAAATTAATTGCTGAACATCAAGAAGATTTAAAATTCAGCAATTTTCGGCGTAACTCTCCATGGAATGAAGCACAACTTTCGGAGTTGCAACAAAAATTGCAGGAATTAAGTAAAAAAAATTAAAATTATTAATACGCTGATTAGCCCGCCGGATGAAACTGGTTGGGCTTTTTTTCATGATACAGTCAAAAAGTAAGAGAATTTGGGAGGAGGTAGTAAAATGAGGTGTACATCTTTTAACCCCCAAGTAGTTTTGAACCAGATGGAAGTTTTTGAAAAGCTCTTTTTTGATTATCGCCCGGTCGTCTATAAAGTGATGGGGCAGTATTATCTGCGGGATTTTGATTATGATGATTGGTTGCAAGAAGGTCGGATAAGTTTCTTTCACTCTTTGAGCTGTTATGAGGAGTCTCGAGGTGTTTCTTTTGGCACCTTTTTTAGAAACAACTTTGAAAATAAAATAAAAAGCGAATTGCGAAAACAAGGTGCCTACAAAAGAAAAGCAATGGTGGAAGCTATCTCGTTGGAAGAAAAAATTGCTAAAGAGGGTCCAGACTTTTTGGTTGCCCACAATCAAAATGTACTATTAGCAGAAGAACAGCTATTGTTAGAAGAAGAGCTTCTGTCAGCTTTTTGCTTATTATCAAGGTTGGAAGCGGATGTATTACAGGCTTATTTAAAAGGAGAACAGGTAGAATATTATGCTTATCAACATGCCATGAGTCAGCAAAAAATTTATTGTGCGTTAGAACGTGCCCGCCGAAAAATACGCAAGAGGATGAAAATGAATTGGTGAAATTTTTTTGAAAACAGAACCTTTAAAAGAAGAAAAAAATAACGAAAAATTCAGTATTGAAACACCAAAAAAATTATGATACACTTGAAATTTTCAGAAAAATGTGATAAGATGGCAAGCGAGGTGAACGCGATGCCAACAACTTTAGCTTCTATCAAAAAAGATTTAGAATGTCGTATCGGCAGTGAAATCATGCTGGTGGCGCAAACTGGTCGTAAACGTCAAACGGAACGTAAAGGGATTCTAACAGAAACATACCCTTCTGTGTTCGTGGTCGATTTAGATCCAGAAGAAAATTCCTTCGAACGAGTGTCATACAGTTATTCCGATGTTTTAACGCGCACTGTCGAAATCGAATTTTTAGGTGATGCAATATAAAAAATTACGAAGGCTCAGAAGGGCTTTCGTATTTTTTTTAAAAGATAGCACAATTCACGAGCTGTATCTAGGATTATAAGATAATTTTTTTATTAGGAGGGGCCAAATGGAATATGTGGTAAAAAGTTTCGCAGCATTAACAACTAAAGAATTTTACCAATTAGCAAAAGAACGAGTGGCAGTTTTTGTGGTGGAACAAAATTGTCCCTATCAAGAAATTGACGAAATAGATGAAGTCGCACTGCACACTTATTTTATCGCAGAAGACGAGCAAATTGCGGCGTATACACGCATTTATGAAGATGATGACACGATTCATTTTGGACGTGTTTTGGTAACGGAGAAATTTCGTGGTACAGGGTTAGGCAAACAAATTGTAGCCAAAACAATTGCAGTAATTGAAGAAAGATTTCCGGGTAAAAAAATTGTCATCGGTGCTCAAGCTTACTTACAAGATTTCTACGCCAGCTTTGGTTTTAAACCTATTTCTGATGTTTATCTAGAAGATGATATTCCTCATATTGATATGCAGTTGGATGCTTTTTAATTGAAGAGCTCTTACACTCACTGTTCAAAGTAGTGTAAGAGCTTTTTTTGTACCATAAGGGATAAATATTTCGTACAAAGTTAAAAACATGTAAAAATGAAAAGCCTCGACTCTAACGAAGCTAAAAAAGACATGTATTTTTAGCACATCAACCTATCGTACCGTTTTAAGAAAATGTAAAAAAGGCTCTGGGACAAAAGTCAATTGACGTTTATCCCAGAGTCTTTTTTAGTATTCTGAATTATTCAAATCTTCCCGTGCTTTTTTTGTGGCAGGTCCACTTTGTGCTTCCAACAAATCGCGAATATCTTTTAAGTAGTCTTCAGCTGTAATTTCTGGTTCTTCTTCCACTTCTTCTTTTTTGCGTAAATCTTTGGCGCGATTGGCAAATTTTACGATAATGAATAGAACAAAACCAGTGATGATAAAGGTGATAATAGCACTTACGACGTTACCAAATTCGAATTTAACACCGTTAATTTTAACGTCTAAAACATTCATTGCGGAATCCAGATCACCTTTTTTGGTAAATAGCGACACAATTAATCCAATTAATGGTGTAATCAGTCCTTCAACCACTTGATTGACGATACTAGTAAAAGCACTCCCGATAACTACCCCAACGGCTAGGTCCAAGACACTTCCTCGCATTAAAAACTCTTTAAATTCCTTAATCATTTGTCTACTCCTTTCTAGTCTTTTCACATTGAAAATGAAATCGGAAAATTTCATTTGTTGCGAAAAATTTGCATTAAAATGCGAATTACTAAAATCAGTATAGCGAAGATTTTTAAATATTTGAAATGATATGAAAAAAAATCGTAAACAGGCGTAAAGTAAACCGTTGACAGCGGGCTATGCTATAATTGTAGTGATGCAATTTCAAAATATGACTAGTAAAAAAGTTTTTTTCTACAAGTAAATTAGATTCTCAGATTAAAAAATAAAGAAGTTAAATTTGCAGTAGTAACAACCTTTAGTCCATAAGTTGGTACTATGTAATAAGGAGCATGTGTATGTCAATTGAATTAGGAAATGGCATCAACCTTGAAGTGATGCCAAGCAAAAAATACAAGACCACGCGGATCTTAATCCGTTTTTCGGCTCGTCACAGTGAGAAAACAGCAGCAGCGCGCACATTATTGACGAGTTTATTGGAAACCAATAGTTTAAACTATCCTACCCAAAATGAGTTAAGTACGCGTTTAGCAGAGCTTTATGGGGCAGGGTTTGGTGTTAGTGTTGCTAAAAAGGGTAATATTCATCAAATCAACGTAGGAATGTCCCTTGTGAATGGAGCATATGTAGGAGAAGATCATCTTTTTGATGATGCGGTAGCCTTTTTACAGGAGATTTTATTTGCCCCTAATATAAAAGCTGGCGCATTCGATGAAAAAACGTTTGTGACGGAAAAAGAAAATTTAATCGCTTATTTGAAGAGTATGAAAGAAGATAAACAGACGTTTGCTTCTTTGCGATTGCAAGAATTATTTTTCCAAAATTCGCCGGATCAAAAAGTTCCAAGTTTTGGTACCGTTCCTACCACGGAAGATTTAACTGCAGAAAAATTAGTAGCAGTTTATCAACAGATGATGACAGAAGATCACATTGATATTTTTGTTATTGGAGATGTTACTCCTGAGCAAGTGCGTAAAAGTTTTGCTCAACTGCCTTTTGAAAAAACAGCGCGCGCAAAACCCGAAATTTTCTTTACCCAAAAGCATAGCAATATTATCAATGAGCAAGTGGAATATGATCAAGTAACACAGGCGAAGTTAAATTTAGCCTATCAAATGGAGACGTATTACGGCGATACTGATCGCTTTGCTCTCTTAGTTTTCAATGGTTTATTTGGTGGTTTTCCTCATTCCAAATTATTTATGAACGTAAGAGAAAAAGAAAGTTTAGCTTATTATGCCTCTTCTTCTTTTGATTCTTTTCGCGGTATGTTAAAGGTGCAAACAGGTATTGATCAAGAAAAAAGAGCGGCTGTTTTGCACTTAATCAATGAGCAGCTAGAAAGTTTGCGTAAAGGGGAAATCTCCACGGAAGAGTTGGCGCAAACTAAAGCGATGTTAAAGAATCAGTTTCTTTTATCTTTAGATAATCCCCAGGCGTTAATTGAAAACGCGTATTTAGACTTGTGGCTGCCTCAAACAAAAGTGTCTGAGGAAGCTTTTCTCAAAGGAATTGACGCAGTAACGATTGAAGCGGTGAAGAAAATGGCTTTATCTGTAGAATTAAAAGCTATTTACTGCTTGGAAAGGAGCGCCTCATAATGAAAAAAGTGTACGAAAAGGTAAACGAAACGTTATATAGCGAAGTTTTACCCAATGGTTTAACGGTGTATTTATTACCTAAACCGGATTTTCATAAAACTTATGGCTTGTTCACAACGGATTATGGTTCAATTGATAATCGCTTTATTCCGCTAGGGGAAAAAGAATTTATTACTGTACCCGATGGAATTGCGCATTTTTTGGAACATAAGATGTTTGAAAAAGAGACAGGAGACGTTTTTCAAGATTTTGGAAAACAAGGAGCTTCTGCCAATGCCTTTACCAGTTTCACTAAAACCAGCTATTTATTTTCTGCCACAGATAATATCGATTTAAATGTAGCAACCTTACTCGATTTTGTTCAAGCACCTTATTTTACCGCTGAAAGTGTTAATAAAGAAAAAGGAATTATCGGCCAAGAAATTCAAATGTATCAAGATGACCCCAATTGGCGCCAATTTTTTGGCATTATTAATAACTTATATCCACAACATCCCTTGCATATTGATATTGCGGGCACAGTAGAAAGTATTGCTGAAATTACAGCAGAAGACCTCTACACGTGCTACAACACTTTCTATCATCCTAGCAATATGAAATTATTTGTGGTAGGCAATATTGAGCCTGAAAGTATGATGACGTTGATTAAAGAGAATCAGGCAAGCAAGGATTTTTTACTGCCGCAACCAATTCAACGAGCATTTCCAGCTGAAACATTGACAGATATCAAAAAAGTTGATTCCTTGGAAATGCCAGTGGCGCGTGCCAAAGGTGTTTTAGGCATCAAAGTATTAACCAATCAATTACCAACAGACAACACAGAATTATTACGTTTCAAAACGGCTGCTAGTTTGTTATGGCAATTACTTTTAGGCACGACATCGAAAAATTATTTGCGCTTATATGATGAAGGAATTATTGATGATACTTTTGGTTATGAGTTCAATTTGGATCGTACTTTTTGCTTTGCTGATTTTGGCGGTGACAGTGATAAGCCAGCTGAACTTACCAAAGCAGTGAAAGAAATTTTGCTCAATTACGGAGAAGATACTGAAATTAATGAAACCAATTTGACATTATTGAAAAAACGAATGCTAGGGAAATTCTTCCAGTCTTTGAATTCCTTAGAATACATTGCCAATCAATTCAATCAAAACTTATTTGGTGAATTAACATTGTTTGATTTACCGGAAATTATTCAATCCATTACTCTAGCGGATATTTATTCTTGCGGTGATCAGATGATAGACGAGGCGGCAATGAGCGAATTTTTCATGTATCCTAAGGGGGAGTAAGCATTGAAAAATGCGCTTGTAATGGGAGCAAGCGGTGATATTGGTGAAGCCATTTGTCGTACTTTAGCCAAATCTGGCTGGTCTTTATACTGCCACTATTATCGCAATGAAGAAAAAGTATTAAAATTTGTTAGCGAGTTAAAGGAAACCTATCCCCAGCAAGATTTTTTTATGGTATGCTTAGATATGCTAGAAACCCCCGATATTCCGTCATTTTTGGCGGATTTGTTTCAAGTAGACGGCATTGTTTTTGCCGCCGGGTTTACCAAATATGGTCTGCTTTGTGAACATACACAACAAGATATGCGTCAGTTATGGCAGATTCACTTGGAAACGCCCATGTTAATTTTGCAAGGTTTGGAAGAAAAATTACGACGTTCTAGCCAAGCAAGAGTTGTTTTTGTCGGCTCTGTTTATGGTTTGGCGGGCAGTAGTTTAGAAACTGTTTATAGTGCAGTTAAAGGGGCACAACAAAGTTTTGTTCGTGCCTATGCAAAAGAAGTTGCTGCCAATGGCTGTACGGTCAATTGTATTGCGCCTGGAGCTGTTGCAACGAAGATGAACGAAGAATTTTCACCTGCTGAATTAGAACAATTGATAGCAGAAATCCCGTTAGGAAGACTAGCATATACGAAGGAAATCGCGGCAGCTGTAGCCTTTTTATTTCAACAAGATGCCCAATATATTACCGGTGCAACAATTCCTGTGACCGGAGGCTGGCTGCATTAAAGACTGGAGAGAATGTGTAAGTGGCAAATGAAGCAACAACTATCGGTGCAAGATTACGGCAAGCCCGTTTAAATAAAAATATTTCTTTGGATGAACTACAACAAATCACCAAAATTCAAAAACGCTATTTAGAAGCGATTGAAAGCGGAAAATTAGATGCTTTACCCGGTTCTTTTTATGTCCGGGCTTTTGTGAAGCAATATGCACAGGCAGTCGGAGAAGATGGAGATAAATTAGTTGCTATTTTAGATGGCAAAGCTTCGCTTACACCACCTGTGCCTAAGCGCGCACAACCAGAAACAGTACAAGGTTCAAGAAAATCTTTACATGTAGAAGAAAAAACTGGCAATCCCATTATGAGGTTATTACCGGTTATTTTCTTTGGGTTAGTGGCATTGGTTATTGTCGTGATTGTCTTTTACATGACGTGGCAAGATCGCAGCAATCAAACACCAATGATTGCAGATAATTCTTCGGTAGTTGTTAACCAAGCCTCCACAGCAAGTTCAAGTAAAGCGGCAGCATCTTCCACTAAAGAATCCGAGACAAAACCCGCAGAATCTACGAAAGAATCTGAGAAAAAAGAAAAAGAAATGGCAGTAAAACTGGATAGTAACACTCAAAGTGAAGCAGTTTTTAGTTTGACTGATGCCAAAGGTCCAATTAAACTAGATTTTGCCGGCAACGCAAATGGTCCGTGCTGGATTGGTGTCCTAGTTAACAATGGCTACGTTTATCAATATACATTGCAAGCAGGAGAAACGCAGTCAACGACTTTACCAGAAGGTGCAGCTAATGCAACCATTGTTTTAGGCGCAAGTGGCAACTTAAATATCAAAGCTAATGGCAAAGACTTAAATTACACAGATCCGAATATTCCGGCTTTGCGGAAAAATATAACATTGACAATTAATTATCAGACAGCTGAGTAGACAGACAGTTTTGTGTAGAAAAGGAGATTTTTTCAAGTGAATTTACCCAACAAATTGACGGTTATTCGAATCTGTATGATTCCAATTTTTATAATGATTTTAGTATTGCCTTTGGATTTTGGCACCCTTACTGTAGGGGGAACTGAACTGGCCATTACCCATTTAGTCGCAGCGATTATTTTTGCGGTCGCAAGTTTTACTGACTGGCTCGATGGTCATATTGCTCGAGCGCGTGGGTTAGTTACTAATTTTGGTAAATTTGCTGACCCTCTAGCAGACAAGATGCTCGTGATGACAGCTTTTATTTTACTAGTTGACTTAAACAAAGCACCAGGCTGGGTTGTTGCAATTATCGTCTGCCGTGAATTAGCTGTGACAGGATTACGGTTATTGCTGGTAGAAGGTGGCGAAGTAATGGCTGCTGCATGGCCAGGAAAAGTAAAGACAGCGACACAAATGCTAGCAATTATTTTCTTATTTTTAAACAATATTCCGTTTAACTTAATCGGAATTCCAGTTGATCAAATTTTGCTTTATGCGTGCTTAATTTTTACAATTTACTCAGGCGTTGATTATTTTGTCAAAAATACAGCGGTATTCAAAGGCTCAATGTAAAATTAAATATAACAATTGTGGGATAAATTTTATTCCCTAAATTCCCAGAAAGAGGTGCTGTAAAATAAAATTTATTTTGCAGCACCTCATTGTTTTTTTTATCAAATGCGTATATGAAAGTGAGGGATCACATTGAAAGCAGAAATTATTGCAGTAGGAACAGAAATTTTATTAGGACAAGTCGTTAATACCAATGCGACTTTTATTTCAGAAGAATTAGCAGATTTGGGGATTGAGGTTTATTATCATAGTGTAGTAGGGGATAATCCCGAACGCTTAGAAAGTTTGCTAAAAACAGCAGATAATCGTAGTGATTTAGTTGTTTTGTGCGGTGGTTTGGGGCCAACAACAGATGATTTAACAAAAGACGTTGTAGCCAAATACGTCGGGCAAAATTTAGTGGAAGATGTTGCAGGTCGCAAGGAATTAGATCTCTTTTTTACGCGAGCCAAGCGAAAAATGACCTCCAATAATTTAAGACAGGTATTGGTTTTTGAAGACGGTATTGCGTTACCAAATGAGACAGGTCTTGCCATTGGTATTTTTTATCAAAGCTCGACAACTGCTTTTCTACTTTTACCAGGACCACCTTCAGAATTGCGTCCGATGTTTTTGCACCATGGAAAAGCCTTATTAACAGAAAAATTTCCACAAGCAGATAAACTTATTTCTCGTGTACTGCGTTTTTATGGAATTGGAGAATCCCAATTGGTGACACAACTAGCTGATTTAATTGAAGAACAAACAAATCCAACCATCGCTCCGTATGCTAAACCAAATGAGGTTACATTGCGACTAACAGCCAAAGTACAAGATGAAATAAGCGGAATAAAATTATTAGATAAGACGGAATCAGCCATTTTAGAGGAGGTGGGGGAGTACTTTTACGGTTATGGCGAAGAAAATTCATTAGAAGCAGTTGTCGTTAAATTATTGCAGGAAAAAAAATGTCGTGTAACAGCAGCAGAAAGTTTAACGGCAGGTCAGTTTCAAGCCACCCTTGCCAACGTTAGTGGTGCTTCAGCGATTTTTGCAGGCGGTTTTGTGACATATGCAAAAGAACAAAAAGAACAATTACTACAAATTGATCCGGCTTTATTGGATGAGTATGGCGTTGTTAGCGAAGAATGTGCCAAAGCGATGGCTCAAAATGCACGCACAATTGTTGGTGCTGACTATGCGCTGAGTTTTACCGGCGTAGCCGGGCCCACTGAACTAGAAGGACAGCCAGTAGGAACAGTTTGGATTGGATTAGCCAGTGAAACAGAAGTTAAAGCATATTTGTATCACTTCACGCGCAATCGTAGTTACGTGCGTCATAGTGCTGTTATGGCGGGGTTGGATTTATTGCGCCGTACGCTTTTAGCAAAATAAATAGCCAAAAGCGAACAAAAGATTAATATCTTTTAATATGCGAAAATACGTTCGCTTTTTCTTGCTTTTTCAATTTAGAAAGGCTATTATTAAAAAGTAGTTCGGAGTTATTCTTTCTTAACAGTTGCACAAGTTTTATTGTTTTGATACAGTTTCGCTTCAAAAGATGAGGCTTTTGATAGAACAGATGAAAAGATAATGGAGGGAATTCATTTGGCAGACGATCGCAAAGCAGCCTTAGATGCTGCATTAAAGAAAATTGAAAAAAATTACGGTAAAGGTGCCGTAATGAAATTAGGAGAAAAGGCAGATCAACAAGTTTCTACAATTCCAAGTGGCTCACTTGCTCTAGATGTAGCTTTAGGTGTGGGTGGATACCCGCGTGGTCGTATTGTTGAAATTTATGGTCCTGAAAGTTCTGGTAAAACAACCGTTGCGTTACATGCCATTGCAGAAGTACAAAAAAACGGCGGTACAGCTGCTTTTATCGATGCTGAACATGCCTTAGATCCTTTATATGCACAAAATTTAGGGGTTAATATTGACGAGTTATTATTATCACAACCAGATACTGGTGAACAAGGTTTAGAAATTGCCGATGCTTTAGTTTCCAGCGGTGCAATTGATATCGTTGTAGTCGATTCGGTTGCGGCGTTAGTACCCCGTGCGGAAATTGATGGTGAAATGGGAGATGCTCACGTTGGTTTGCAAGCCCGTTTGATGTCTCAAGCATTACGTAAACTATCAGGCTCTATTAATAAAACGAAAACAATTGCCGTCTTTATCAACCAAATTCGTGAAAAAGTTGGTATTATGTTTGGTAATCCTGAAACAACTCCTGGTGGCCGTGCCCTGAAATTCTATGCAACTATCCGTTTAGAAGTTCGTCGTGCGGAACAATTAAAATCTGGAACAGATATTATTGGGAATCGGACTAAGATTAAAGTTGTTAAAAACAAAGTAGCGCCACCTTTTAAAGTAGCGGAAGTTGACTTGATGTATGGCCAAGGTATTTCCCAAGAAGGAGAACTTTTAGATATGGCGGTTGAACAAGACATCGTCGATAAAAGCGGTGCTTGGTATTCATACAAAGGTGATCGTATCGGACAAGGTCGGGACAACGCCAAAAATTATATGAAAGAACATCCTGAAATGAAAGCCGAAATATCCACCCGTGTTAGAGAAGCATACGGTATTGGAGATGGAACGGAAGTAACGGTTGAAGAAGCACAAGCAGAATTACCACTGGATTAGTTTCATAAAAAAGACCCTACGAAAAAATTTCGTGGGGTCTTTTTTATGATTAAATTACCTATCACACTCCCTATCTTCTTTATCTGACTGAAACGGCAAGAGAAGAAACCTTATAGGCTGTTTCAAACGCATTTGCATTAATTCAATTTACTCCAATGAACGGATCTACCACATAATGAAAGCCATTTTTGTAACCATCTAATGTTACTACATGACGATTCCAAATAGCATCTCCCCAAAAGAGATGGTGTGTTTAGCGCAGGTAAAACCATAAGTTACCCATGACACAACTGGATTTCCTTTCGCTACTTCATTTTTAACTCTAAACAGTTGTTATTATACACCTGGATTCAATACACAGAAAATAATCATGTTATCTGGTAAGAGGAGTTCAATTCCTTATCTTCTTTTTTCAATAGTCCCAGTTGTACGTTGAAAAGTTTTGCTAAGTTTTAAATGTGAACAAAACATGAAAAAAGATATATCATTTCTAAAATTTGTTGCATTTTATCTAAAGTTTGTTCCTTACCTCTTGGTTTTGAAAGCGGTATTATTACTACGTCAGGAAGGTCCAAAAGATTAAAAACGACCGTGATGCAGAAAAATATAGGGAGGTTTAAAGATGAAGAAAAGGAAAAAAGTGGGCTTTTGGCAAAATGTGTGGCGCTATAAAGCTTTAATTTTAATGGCGTTACCAGGGTTTGTCTGGTTTATCTTCTTCTTTTATATACCGGTGTTTGCCAATGTGGTAGCTTTTAAAGATTTCCACATTTCGCCAAATGGGTTTATTGATAGCTTGATGACAAGTAAGTGGGTAGGTTTTGATAATTTCAAATTCTTATTTGCTTCAAAAGACGCTTGGCTGATTACCCGCAATACAATCGCGTATAATGTAGTTTTCTTAGCATTTAACTTATTTTTTGCGATCGCTTTTGCAATTATTATGAGTGAACTACGAAACAAAAAATTGGTAAAAGTTTATCATACGATGTCACTTTTACCTTACTTTTTATCTTGGGTTGTAATCGGTTACTTTGTATATGCTTTTTTAAGCCCAGACAAAGGGATTTTCAATTTATGGTTAACAAATAACGGCAAAAATCCAATTAACTGGTATACAGATCCTACATGGTGGCCATTGATTTTCGTTGTGATGAATGTTTGGAAGAGCTTAGGTTACAACAGTATCATTTATTACGCTTCTGTCATGGGAATTGACCCAACTTACTATGAAGCGGCAATGGTAGACGGCGCTTCAAAATGGCAACAAATTAAAAATGTTACGATTCCTCAAATCGTGCCAATGATGATGGTCTTGTTGATTTTAAACATTGGGGGGATTTTTAGAGCAGACTTCGGGATGTTTTATAATTTGCCACGTAATAATGGAGCCTTGTACCAAGTAACCTCTGTTTTAGATACTTACATTTACAATGGGTTAACTGCAACTGGTGATATTGGTATGTCTTCTGCAGCTAGTTTATATCAATCTGTTGTAGGGGCAATCTTATTATTAGGCACAAATTTCGTGGTTCGTCGGATCGAACCAGATTCAGCATTATTCTAAGGAGGAGCGACACATGCGTAAAAAAGAAAAAGTCTCAAAAGTGGAAATTCGTTCCTTTAGTCCCACGGTTAATATTATCTTCAATATCGTCATAGCGTTATTTGCGATTTCATGTGTACTACCCTTTATCTTTGTAGTGATGATTTCGCTGACAGAGGAACATTCATTAGCGGAGTTGGGCTATCGTTTTTGGCCTAAAGAATTTTCAACCGCTGCTTATTCGTATATTTTTGCCGGCAAAATGAGTACAAAAATTTTCCGCGCGTTTGGGGTAACAATTTTTGTAACGGTTTTAGGAACGGTAGTGAATGCGACGATGACATCGCTTTATGCGTATGTCATTTCTCGTTCTAACTTTCCTTTCCGTCGCTTCTTTACTCTTTTTGCCTTAGTTACAATGTTATTTACACCAGGGATGGTAGCAACTTATTTAATCGTCAGCAATATGCTTTATTTAAAAGATACTATTTGGGCGTTGATTTTGCCGATGGCACTGGGACCATTTAATATTTTAGTAATGCGAACCTTCTTTATTAAAACGGTACCAGATAGTATTATTGAATCTGCCCGGATTGATGGTGCTACAGAACTACGGATTTTCACGAAAATCGTTTTACCTTTAGCTGTACCAGGAATTGCAACAATCAGTTTGTTTGCCGCACTAGGTTATTGGAATGACTGGTTTAACGCATTGCTTTATATTCAAAATGATAACTTGGTACCTTTGCAATATTTATTGATGAAAATTCAAAGTAATTTGGATTTTCTAGCTAGAAATGCGGGAATGGGTGCGCAAATTCAAGGTGGACTTGCTGCGTTGCCGTCTGAATCAGCCCGCATGGCAATCGTTGTGGTTTCAACATTACCGATCGCATTGACCTATCCGTTTTTCCAAAAATATTTTGTGGGCGGATTGACAATCGGCGGAGTGAAAGAATAAAAGAGTGGAGGAGAAGTAATGAAAACGTGGAAAAAAGTGCTAGGTATTAGTGCATTGGCATTAATGACAGCAGGGTTAGCAGCTTGTGGCAATCAAAAAGAAGCTTCAAAAGACTCAGAGGCAAGCGGCGACTCAAAAACATTATTAATGTATCAAGTAGGTGATAAACCTGAAAATTATGATGAATTAATGAAAATCGCCAACAAGCGCATTAAAGAAAAAATTGGTGTAACCATTGATTTACAATATATCGGTTGGGGTGATTGGGATAAGAAAATGCCAACCATCATCAACTCTGGTGAAAGTTACGATATTGCTTTTGCTTATCAATATGTAGCAAATGCACAAAAAGGCGCTTTTGCAGATTTGACTGAATTATCACAAAAATATGCCAAAGATTACATGGATCAACTACCTGAAATGTACAAAAAAGGTAATGAAGTTGACGGGAAATTATATGCTATTCCAGTTTACGGAAATGCTTGGGCACAACAAGTATTAACTTTTAATGATCAATACGTGAAAAAATATAACTTGGATATTTCAAAAGTTGACGGTTCCTATGAATCAGCTACAGAAGTTTTAAAACAATTTCATGAAAAAGAACCCAAAATTGCCGCTTTTGCAATTGGTCAAACTTTTAACGCCTCTTCTAACATGGACTTCCCATTAGGAAAAGATTATCCTTTTGCAGTTCGCTTAGATGCTGATGGCGCACCAAAAATTATTAACCAATATGAAGACAAAGAATTCCAAAATAACTTAAAAACGTTGCACGAATGGTACAAAGAAGGCTTGATTCCGACTGATGCAGCAACTAATACAACTGGTTTCCCATTAGAAGGTAACACTTGGTTCATGCGTGAAGAAACACAAGGACCAATGGATTACGGTGATACAATTTTACGTAATGCAGCCCAACAAGATTTAACCTCTCGTCCGTTAACCAATCAATTGAAAACAACAAGCCAAGCACAAATGGCAAACTTTGTTGTTTCCAATACTTCAAAAAATAAAGAAAAAGCAGTTGAATTTTTAAACTTGCTAAATACTGATCCAGAATTATTAAATGGTTTAGTGTATGGTGTTGAAGGCAAAGCTTGGGAAAAAGTTGGCGACAACAAGTTGAAATTACTTGATGGTTACAAACCAAACGAGCACATGGCAGCTTGGAATACCGGGAATAATATGATCTTATATACTCAAGATACAATTACGGATGAACAAATTAAACAACGGGATGAAAGTATCGAAAATGCACAAACTTCTCCAATCTTAGGTTTTAACGCAAAAACAGACAATTTTAAAACCCAATTATCGAGCATTATGAACGTTATGAACCGTTACAAAGCCAATTTAAACACAGGTTCAATTGATCCGGAAACTACAATTCCAGAACTTATTTCTGAACTTAAAAAAGCGGGTTGGGACGATGCCCAAAAAGATATGCAAAAACAATTGGATCAATTTGTAAAAGATAATAAATAATTTCGTTAATTCGTTTTCTTTAGGGAGATTTAGCGGTGACAAAAAGTTGTTGCCGCTGGATTTTTCCTTAGAGAAAATCTAATATTTGATGGTTAAAGCTGAGGATGTAATGTTATTATATGTTCAGCTGTAAGTATCAGAGTAGATGAATTTTTAAATGTGATACATTTGGCGGTAGTATTTTGTAAAGGAGTTTTAGAAATGGTAAGTAGTGGGATTCAACGACTATTTTATGTGGCTTGGATGATTATAAAATTGAACTTATATTTTATTTTATTTACGTTAATGGGGGGCGTAATTTTTGGTGCCGGTCCGGCCTTCCAAGTAATGACGGATTTATTAATGGAACATGGTATTGATTATCAGCAGATAACTTTCAAGCGGTTTATGTCTCATTGGAAAGCTAATTTTAAACGAAGCAATGTTCATTTTTTAATTTTTGCTGGCATTAGTTTTTTCTTAGGCTATAACTTGTACTTATCAGCTCAGATTCAAGGAATGTTATGGCTTGTTATTGATTTTATCTTGGCATTTGTTTTATTCCTAATTGCAGTGTTATACCTTTATGTGACACAGTATGAAACCAAGTATGAAATATCCCATTTTAATTTGTTCAAATTGGCTTTTATTAGTGTCTTTTTAAACTTTGGTGCTTTTTTGAAAGTACTCTTTGGTTTAGTTTCGATTTTTGTTTTAACCTGGTTTTTCAAAGGGCTGCTGCTTTTTGCAACATTTGCTCTAATCGCCGTATGGAGCGGCTTTGCTACAAAAGACAATCGTTTTATGGTGGCTGGAAAGTTGGCGCAACATGGCTAAATTTTTAGCACGTCTTTACAAAAGAAAATACTTAATGAATCGTTTGATGCAAATTTACAGCCTTCTGTTAGTAGGAGTTATCCTGCTGACGGTGGCTGCTTTGTGCGTTTATACAGCAGATAGTAATTACCGCAAAATGAAGAGTGATTTGGACGGTTTAGAAAATCGCATTATGAATTCAGTAGAAGATAATAATGATACAATGAGTTTTATTTATATGGAGTTGGCAGGATCTAATGCGGCGATTGCTAACGTCCAACAATATTTAAATTTGTCTGCTGCTGATTATTTTGAATATACCCAAGATTCTTGGCAAGCTTACCAGCGAGATACGCGGATTTCAGAAACAATTAACGGTTTTTTTAATGCCTTTAATGATTTAGATCAGCTTTATGTCACCTTAGATGGTTCGAAAAATTATTTAATGGCAGACAGTTACAATCACAATGGTCGCAAACTTCAAGGGAAAATTCCAGCAAAAAGTGGCTTTGTCATTACGCGACCAATCGTAGACCAATATGGTTCAAATATGGTTGGCGAAATTTCGGCGGTCTTTTCTCGAGCAGCAGTTCTTGGCATGCTGGAAAATTCGATGGTGGAAGATGGCATGGAGGCGTATATCTTTGATAATGCGAACAATCCGATATTTACGACTCACAATCAATTGTATAACACGGCTTATCAAAACTTGGTTTATGCAATTGAAAACAAACAGCCACTGCCCAAAAAAATTACAGATAAATATTATGTTCTACAAAAGAAAACTAGTCGCGATCTTTCTTATGTATTATTGGCTAGCAAACAGGTTTTATGGCAGAAAAATCTGCGAACTTTTGCCATCGCTATTTTGGTCGGCAGTGGCTTAGCAGCTATTTTACTAATTACCTTGAATCGGACGTTTAAACGTTATTTTCAACAAATTGAAACCATTGTCGGCATTACCCATAGTGTGGCTGAAGGAAATTTGCAAGAACGCATTGATGTTAGTAAAGTTCAAGATGAGTTGTATGATTTATCCGAAGCCATTAACTTTATGGTTGCAAGCTTGGATCAGTATATTAAAGATAATTATGAGCTGGAAATCAAGCAACGAGACGCCCATATGCAGGCGTTGCAATCACAAATTAATCCGCACTTTTTGTACAACACACTGGAATACATTCGTATGTATGCTTTAAGCAAGCAGCAAAAAGAATTGGCAGATGTTGTCTATGCCTTTTCAGCTCTTTTGCGAAATAATACGACACAAGAAAAAACAACAACACTAAAAAAAGAGCTATCGTTTTGTGAAAAATACGTATATTTGTATCAAATGCGTTATCCTGATCGGGTAGCTTATAATTTTGTTATTGCTCCTGAATTGGAAAATTTGATTATTCCAAAATTTACGATTCAGCCCCTAATCGAAAATTATTTTGTTCACGGCATTGACTATACGCGTAATGATAATGCCATTAGCGTAAAAGCCAATTTCATTGCTGAAGATATCGTAATTCGTGTAACCGATAATGGCAAAGGAATGACGCCTGAACGCGTGCGAGAAGTTCAAAATAAATTAAAAAGACTCGAAAATGCAGCACAAAATTCAATTGGTTTGCACAATGTCTATGCACGTTTGCAAAATACCTTTGGCTTAGATTTTAGTATGGTCGTGACTTCACAATGGGGTAAAGGGACTACGCTGACGATTAAAATCAAAGGAGGGCGAAATTTTGTATAAAGTAATGTTAGTCGATGATGAATATATGATTTTAGAAGGTCTAAAACAAATTTTACCTTGGCAAGAACTTGGTTTTACCGTCGTCAAGACAGCACGCACAGGCTTAGAAGCACTAGCGTATTTAAAAGAGCAGACAGTTGACTTAGTAATCAGTGATATTACAATGCCAGAAATGACCGGTATTGCCATGATTGATGCAGCTTATCAGCGGGGGTATAAGTTTTCTGCAGTTTTTTTGTCCGGCTATCAAGAATTTGAATATGTGAAAGAAGGAATACGACTGGGGGTCAAAGATTATTTGGTGAAACCCGTTGATCAAGAGGAACTATTGGCCATTGTAAAAAAAATCAAAAGAGAATTAGATGAAGCGGCGCATCGGCAAGAACAAGAACAATTGGTGTTAGAAAATAGTTTAAGTCGCTGGTTAAACGATGAGTTAAATGAATCTGATTTTTTTGAATTGATGAAACATTTCAAGGCGAATGTGAACGGGCCTTTTACAGTAATTAAAATTTTAAGTGACTCCGATATTTTACTTGCGCTTGCCAAAGAAGCCAAAAGAAGTGGGCAGCCCCTCGTAATTGCAGGCGGTCCACAACAACATCAGCAAATTACACTGATTTTCACCGGAAGCTCAGAAAAATTATCGCTTTTTTTAGCTTATGCCAAAAGACAATATCCCGGTTCTTTAAAAATATTTGTGGGAGAAACTATCAAAGAATGGGAAAATTTGTACGAAAGCTATGAAAAAATCTTGCAGATGGAAGAGCTAAATAATTTTTATCCGGATTTACTGCCAACATCTTCTATGGATTTAGCTGATGAATTAGGCGAAGGGGAATTTTCTTTTTTGGCTTTCAACAAATCATTAATGATTGGAGATCAAAAAACCATTCAGCAAGAATTGGATGCTATTTTTGATGATGCTGTAGCTCGCCAAATACAGCCAGAAAATGCTCGCTATATTGCCTTTTTACTCTTTACCGATATTTCCCGGCAATACCCAACCGCAACCAAAGACATTTATGAAGCTACAATTGAACAAATTCGTAACAGCGATACTGTCTATCAGTTAAAAGAATTATTAGAAGCAGTTTTGCAAATGACCGATCGTCAGCCGGTAGAAAAACAATTTTCTGAAATGACGCAAAAAGTAATTGAGATTGTCCAAAATAATTATCGCCAAGATTTAACGTTAAAACTAGTTGCAGATGAGCTACATTTAAATGCAGTCTATCTTGGCCAAGTATTTAAAAAAGAAATGCATAACAGTTTTTCCCAATATTTGAATCAAATTCGTATTAAACGTGCCCAACAATTATTACTCCACAGTAATTTAAATATCAATGAAATAGCTGATGAAATCGGGTATAACAATACTAATTATTTTTCAAAAATGTTTAAAAAGCTAAATGGGATTACACCAAAAGAATTTCGTGAAGCGTATCATGGGGATTATTCAAATTTACAAAGTTAAGTAAAAAGAGTGCTGTTTACATTCAAAAAACACTGTCTAATGAGCAAATTAAGGAGGAAAAGAGTATGACAATAAAGAAATTTCCAAAGGGATTCTTGTGGGGTGCAGCAACCTCTGCACCGCAAACAGAAGGTCATAGTTTACAAAATGGTAAGTCAAAAACAACATGGGATTATTGGTATGAAAAAGCACCTGAAAAATTTAACGAAAGACAAGGTCCAGCAAATACGTCTAATTTATATGAAATGTATACCGAAGATTGTAAACGGATGCAAGAAGTTGGGCTGAATTCTTATCGGACATCTATTTCATGGGCGCGCTTATTACCAGATGGCCAAAGGGTGAATCAAGAAGCAGTAACTTTTTATCGTGATTATTTCAAAAAAATTAAAGAAAATGGCGTGGCGCCAATTATCAATTTATTTCATTTCGATATGCCGATGTGGTTAATGGAAAAAGGAGGTTGGGAAGTTCGCGAGTCGGTCAGCGCATTTGCTTTTTATGGCAAAACAGCCTTTGAATTGTTTGGCGATTTGGTGACAGATTGGACAACGTTTAATGAACCAATTGTTCATGTGGAAATGGGCTATTTATACGGCTATCATTATCCAGCAGTGACTGATTTTAAAAAAGCCGTTCAAGTTGGGTACCACACGCTTTTGGCCCATGCTGCGGCGGTAAAAGAATTTCGAGCAGTACTACCGAAGGGAAAAATTGGGATTATTTTGAATATTACGCCGACTTATACCCGTAGTGCGTCTAGTGCAGATCAAAAAGCAGGTGAAGCATCGGATTTGTTAAATACAAAAAGTTTCTTAGATCCGGCTGTTCACGGTAAAATCCCACAAGCTTTGATTGACTTATTGGCTAAACATCAGCTAACGCCCCAAACACAAGCAGAGGATGCTGAACTTTTAAAAAATACAGTTGATTTTATCGGTTTGAATTATTATCATCCGCGGCGTGTACAAGCACCTCAAAATCCAACGCTGCCAGCTCAGACGCCAGAAGATTTATACGAACCATATGACTGGCCCAAAAAGCGAATTAATCCTTATCGTGGTTGGGAAATTTACCCAGAAGCTTTATACGATGTGGCAATGATGATGAAAAATGAATACAACAATTTACCTTGGTTTGTCTCAGAAAATGGAATGGGTGTAGCAGACGAAGAACGTTTCATGGATGAAAAAGGCATGATTCAAGATGATTACCGTATTGAATTTATGATTGAACATTTAAATTATTTACACAAAGGTATTGAAGATGGCAGCAATTGCTTTGGTTACCATACGTGGACTTTTGTTGATTGCTGGTCGTGGTTAAATGGCTATCGCAACCGTTACGGTTTTTATCGCGTTGATTTAGAAGACCACTACAAACGTAGCTTGAAAAAAAGTGGCCTGTGGTTTAAACAAGTTAGCCAAAATAACGGTTATGATGTGTAAAAAGATAAAATAAATAAATAAAGGCAGGGGAAAAAATGGTACTTGCAGTTTTTGATATTGGCGGATCAGCCGTAAAATATGGAAAATGGGAAGAAAAGAAGCTACACAGTCAAGGGAGTTTTAAAACGCCCGACACGTTTTTAGAAATGGTTGCAGAAATGAAAAAAGTCAGCGCCAAATTTGGAACACTCGATGGAGTGGCCATTAGTTCACCTGGCGCTGTGAATGTGGCAAAGCGTCGAATTGATGGGATTAGTGCGGTAGAATATTTGCATCAGCGTCCGATTTTTGATCAATTAGAAGCAGCATTTGGCGTACCAGTAACGATTGAAAATGATGCCAATTGTGCCGGCATTAGTGAAATTGAACTAGGAGCTGGGACAAAGGCGCAAAATGCAGTTTTTGTGGTGATTGGAACCGGCATTGGGGGCTCCATATTTATCAATCGCAAAATTTATAAAGGTAGTCATTTATTTGGCGGCGAATTTGGCCTAATGAAACCTTTTGGTAAAAGTATATTAAGTCCTATTGGTACAGCTGTTAACAAAGCACGCACATATTCTGAAGCCACAGGGCAAAAAGTGGATGGTCGGACGTTATTTGAATTAGCAGATAGTGGCGATGAAGTAGCGCAAAAATATCTTGCTGAAATGTATGATGCGTTGGCACATTCTTTATATGATATGCAAGTTTCGATTGATCCGGAAATTATCATCATTGGTGGTGGAATTTCTGTGAGACCAGATGTGATTGAAAACATTAAAAGACGTATTTTTGATTTACTAAAAGCAGAAGGCGTAGAAAGTATTATGCCAGAAGTAGTCGCATGCAAATTCAAAAACGATGCCAATTTAATTGGTGCTGCGGCAAATTTTGAAGTTTTACAAGGTTAACAAAATAGTCCAACCCAGCACATGTAAATGGCTTGGTTGGACTATTTTTCTATTTATTCTCGTTAATAATTTCCTCGTAAAATTCTTTTAGTTCCTGTGCTTTTTCACTCATGCCAAATAGCTCTAAGGCAGCGTAAAAGTCAGTGAAGTCAATATCTTTTGGATTAGTAGCATTACGAGCTTGCAGGAGCTTTTCAAAATATAAAGCCATCATTTTAGCGTACATGTATTTTGGTTTTTTGGCAACGGCTTGTAAGCCAGTTAAAAATTGAGATAAAATGTGATCATTTTTCCGTTGAAAGCCAAGAATAATTCCGTTAATAAAAAAGGTCGTGACCAAAGATGTGTAGTAGGGATTGGTAGCATTTTCGGTCAAAGTTTCTTTGGAACTATCAAAAAGAGCTAAGATCATCTCATCTGAAAAAGCGAACATTAAATTCATAAAGGTTGTCATCTCAAAGTGTTGCCACACTTCGACTTTAAATAAATAGTCACAAATTTTGTTGATTTCTTTTTCATATTTTTTATCATCAAAATAATTATTTTTATAGGCTAAAATTGTTTTTGTTTCAAACCACAAGATGTAATAATAGAAATCATGGCTGTTTAGATAATTTTCCCAAATTTCAGCTTTTAATGTAGGTGAAAAAGCACCAGTATAATATTCTTTCACAAATTGTGCAGCTAATCGTCGCTTGGGGGAAACTTCATGATTTTCCAAAAGTAATTGATATTCTTCTACCCGCAAATTCATCCGATCAAGATATTGGAATAAAATGCCGCTAGAAAGTTCTGTGCCGCGATTTTCAAAGGAAGAAAGTGTCGTGCGGGAACTAATTCCTTCGCAAAGCTGTGTCTGAGTATAGCCGCGCTCTGTGCGCAGTTTTTTTATTAATTGTGCCTGTTCCATCCTGATTCTCCTATGACGCATTTTTGTACAAAATTATTATAGCCCGAAAAAAGTGATTATACTAGGTCTGTAAGCAAAAGCTAAATATTTTGATTTTAGTCAAAAAGAGGAGTGACTGTGATGTATCCTAATTCACCTTGGGAAGTCGAAGTATTCTAATAAAAAATGAAAAAGTAGGGTTTGGTAGAAGAATCAGCAATGCATTAGGGGAATGCCAAAAGCTGATTTACTTTTTTACTTAAGATAAAAATAAACGGACTTTTATTTTAGAGTCTCATCTATGCTGACTGATTAAAGTAAAAGTCATACGTCATTTCATACATAAGATTGCAAAACAGTTAGCCGTTTTGTCCATAGCGCAATGCGCATTGTCTTTTTCAACATTGAAAAGAGTTCGACTTTCTATTCTAAAGCTGTCGATTATATTTTTTGAAAACAAGCCAACTTTAATCTTATGTCAGCATCCGCTGTAACAGGTCGTAAAAAGCCGTCGATATTTGAAATACACCAGTTTTGGTGCAATTTCAAAAGACGGCTTTTTGCGATTTTTTTAGTTAAAAATAAAGTAAAGCGGTGTGACTACGAACTAACACACTTCAAGTTATGACTTGTGTTTAGAAGTAAAATTATTTGAGTGCACTTAGCGAAAAAGGCAATTGTGTTGCATCATATTCTTTTGGATTTGCAACGATACCAAGCTGGAAGTCAATATTTCCCCCAGCTGTTAATTCATCATGGGTAAAGAAAAGTTTCGTTTGTAAGTTATCATTTAATTTGGTTGCTTGGACAAACAAGTGTTGTGGTTGATTTGGTGTTGCTGTGATCGTTAGGGTATTGCCACTTGATAGTTTTAATGTGGCTTTTTTTACTAATGGCATTCCTATAACATATTCGCCTGTCCCTGGACTAACCGGATAAAAACCAAGTGAGTTAAAAATGTACCAACCTGCCATACTGCCATTATCTTCATCACCAGGATATCCATTTGTTGCGGCGGTAAAACATTCCGTCAATAAACTTTTAATTAAAGGTTGCGCCATCTCAGGTTTACCAACGTAGCTAAAAAGATATGGATAGTGGAAACTAGGTTGATTAGAAATAGCTAACTGCCCAAATTCAATAGCTGCCATTTCACTCATCTCATGGATTTCAAAACCATAACCTTTTACATCAAAATCAGGAGCTTGATTGCAAAGCTCAATTAGTTTTTCGGTGAAAACTTGCTTTCCTCCCATTTTGTTAATTAGTCCTTGGAAATCTTGATAAACAGCAAAACTACTTTGCCAAGTACTCCCTTCAGCATAGTCTCTTCCCCAACGAATTGGCGAAAAGTCTGCGCGAAAATGGCCTTCGGTGTCTTTTGCCCGCATAAAGCCAGTTTGTTCATCAAAAATATTTTGATAATTCAATGCTTGTTGGCTATAATAAGCCGCCGTTTTGTCATCACCGAGAGTTTTGGCGACTTGACTGATACAAAAATCGCTATAAGCATAGTCTAATGTATGATTAACGGATTCGTGATAGTTGCTTGGGACATAGCCGTATTTCAAATAATCTAAGGTTCCTTGGCGTCCGTAATTTGATTTTTCACTTTGAACAGTCGCACCTTTTTTCATTGCTTTTAAAAGACGGGGCATCAGATCTTCACGGATACCTTTAACAGCAGCATCTGCTATGACAGCGTCAATTAAAGTACCTGGCATTAATCCACGCTCGTCTGGAGATAACCACTTTGGTAAAAAACCAGTTTCTTCATAACTTGTTAAAAAGCCTTCTAACATTTCTTCATATTTTTCCTTGGCTACAAGGGAGTAAAATGGATACACCGTTTTATAAGTATCCCAAAATCCGTTATTGGTATATAAAATACCAGGTTTTACGGCTTTATTATACGTATCGTAATGAATTTTTTCGCCTTTTTCATTTATTTCATAAAACGTTTGTGGGAATAAGAAAATACGATACAAATTATGATAAAAAGTTTTCGTATGCTCTGGATTTGTATGTTCAACTTGAATACGGTCAAAATAGTTCTCCCAAGTACTTTGACTGGCATTACGAAAATCTTTCAAGTCCATGTTTTGCTCTGCTTTACGATTTAGCGTTGCTTGTGAAAAGCTAATAAACGAGGTGCCTAAATGAAGCGTTTGCTTTTTTACGTTGCCAAAATCCAACAATACAAATGTTTTTTCACCTGCTGCTTGTTTGATATTTTGAATAGGATGTTCAAAATGCAAAGATAGGTAAAATGTGAAATCATCATCTTCTGCACCAGAAAAATTCACAACACTAGCCTGTAATTCATGGTCATTAATCTGGGTGATTTCTTTTGCACCAGGTAAAGTTAACATGAAGCCATTTTTGTCTTTTTCATAGTTCACTTCCAAAATACCACCGTACATGCTTGGAATTACAGTTGAAGTGATATTATAACGCAATTGCTGAATGGAAAGTTCATAAGGACGAAAGGTAGCCTCATTTGGTCGGTAAGAGCTTTGGGCATGAAATAACGAGATATCCGATAATTCACCACTAATTGGTGTGAAAAGAACGTGGGAAAAATCTCCCATCCATGGACTTGGTTGATGCGTGATGCGGTAGCCTTGGAAGGTGTGATCGTCTGGATGGAACCACCAACTGCCATGAGCGTCATTTGTTTGGGGGGCAAAATAATTCATCCCAAAAGGTACGCCGGTATAGGGCAAGCAGTTCCCGTTAGAAAAGCTGTGTTGATTTTTTGTACCGTGGCGTGTGTCAATTGTTTCAATCATGATTTAATCTCCTTTGTTGATTCCCGTACAAATAAGGTAACGGGAATTTTTTGACTGTTTGGTTTTTGGCCAGTTTTTATCCAACTTAATAAAGCTTCTCCAGCAGTTTCCCCGATAGCTTTAAAGTTTTGTGAAATTGTGGTAAGAGGCGGATCAACAAGTGCTGCAGCTTGAATATTATCAAAGCCTACAATAGAAATATCTTCTGGGATACAAAGATCTGCCAGACGCAATGAGCGCATCGCTTGAATGGCGGTAATATCATTTTCACAAACAAAAGCAGTAATTTGATTTTGCTTCACGTAGCGTAGCAAATTGTCTTCACTAGTTGTATCTTCTTCAAAAGAAGTATGAAAATCAATTTGGTGTTCCATCAAACTTTGGATATAGCCTAAATAGCGTTGCCGAGTAGATTGAGGATGATGATGGTCACCGAATAAATATGCAATGCGTTTATGTCCGGCAGCGATAAGAAAATCACAAGCTTTTTTGCCCCCAGACAAATTATCAGATAAAAATGAAGGCAAGTTCAAATCAGGGACTTCTTTATCTAAAAGCACAATGGGAAAATCCGCAAAAGATAGTTCAAACAATAAATCCAAATGTTGATTTTCATCTTCTGTGTAATAAATCAGACCATCAAATTCGGCTTTAATATCTTGGGTGGTATGGGTATTTAAAAAATCATAAGTAGCAATCATCAATTCGTATTGTACTTGTTGCATTACCGGCAAAATGCTACCGGATAAATTGCCAATGGCGATATCGTCGGTAAAAGGTAATAAAAGCAACACGCGATTTGTCACAGAAGTAGTTTCTAACTTGCTTGTTACAAAACTTCCTTTACCTCTGGTTCGTTCGATCAACCCTTTTTGTTCCAATTCGTTTAATGCTCGCTTTGAGGTGATACGGCTGACGCTGTATTTTTCAGAAAGTTCTTTTTCAGTGGGTAATTGATCTCCTGGTTTCAATAAGCCTGATACAATAGCGGCTTCTAAATCTCGCAATATTTTTATATACAAAGGTTCCATATTTTTCTCCTTCAATTGGTATATCATATAGAGTAGTTTATCACATATTTTCCTTCTGTAAATAAATAAAAAAACTTTTTTGAAAGCGTAGACATCTTGAGTTAACTGCTATATAATCAAACAAGAATTAAAGATATATCATTTTCGGGAGGTAAGAAGTAAAATGACTTATAAAGATATACCAAAATCAGTGCAACGATTTATGGATGATATTACAGCAAAATGTGGTAGTGATCATGCGGACTGGGCAAAAAACTTTAACGCGGCATTTGCCAATACCTTACTAACAACAGTGAAACGTCATGAAGACGGTACAACTTTTCTATTAACTGGCGATATTCCAGCAATGTGGTTACGAGATTCAACAGCACAAGTGCGTCCGTATCTTGTAATTGCCAAAGAAGACGAAGACTTAGCAGCGATGATTTCAGGTCTAGTCAAAAAACAGTTCTACTACATTAATATCGATCCTTACGCCAATGCTTTTAATGAAGAGGCAAATGGTGCCGGTCATCAAAGTGATCACACGGAAATGAATGATTGGATTTGGGAGCGGAAATATGAAATTGACTCTTTATGTTACCCTGTCCAATTGGCTTACTTACTTTATAAAAATACTGGTCGAACAGATCAATTTAATGAAGATTTTGTTACAGGAGTGGAAAAGATTTTAACAGTCTTTACAACAGAACAAAACCACAGTACATCACCTTATACTTTTGTGCGAGACACAACGCGCATGGAAGATACTCTTATCTGCGATGGTAAAGGAGCAGAAGTTGTACCAACTGGAATGACGTGGTCTGGTTTTCGACCAAGTGACGATGCTTGTAAATATGGCTACTTAGTACCTTCTAACATGTTTGCTGTTGTTATCTTAGGCTATTTAGAAGAAATTTTTAGTACTGTTTTAAAAGACGAAGAGATTGTAGCAGCAGCACACCAGCTGAAAGTTGAAATTGAAGAGGGCATTAAAGAATATGGGCGAACAACCAATGAGGCCGGTGAAACAGTTTTTGCCTACGAAGTTGACGGCAAAGGAAATGCGACAATTCAAGATGACAGCAATGTACCTAACTTAATTTCAGCGCCTTATTTGGGTTATGGCCAGATGGATGATCCACAATATTTGGCGACCCGCAAAACCCTACTAAGTAAAGAGAACCCTTATTTTTATGAAGGTAAATTTGCCAAAGGAATTGGTTCTTCTCATACCCCCAACAATTATGTTTGGCCAATTGCCATGGCAATGGAAGGCATGACAACTACTGACAAAAAAGAAAAAGAACGCATTTTAAATCAATTGGTGGCCACTGATGCGGGAACGCATCTAATGCACGAAGGGTTTGATGTAAATGATCCAACGCAATATACAAGAGAGTGGTTTTCTTGGGCGAATATGATGTTTTGTGAGTTGGTTATGGATTACTTCGATATTCAAGTAAAAAAATAATAGTAGCTTGCATCTAAATGCAATGTGTTTTGCTACAAGTTTTGTTTAGGAGAAAACAAAGATGAAGAAAAAAGTATATATCATTTCCCACAGTCACTGGGATCGTGAGTGGTATATGGCCTATGAACAACATCATATGCGCCTAGTTACCTTAATGGATGATTTATTGGAATTATTTGAAACAGACCCAGATTTTAATAGCTTTCACTTAGATGGCCAGACTATTATTTTGGATGACTATTTACAAGTACGTCCGGAAAAACGCGATGCGGTTCAAAAAGCAATTGATGCTGGCAAACTACGAATTGGTCCTTTTTATATTTTACAAGATGACTTTTTAACCAGTTCAGAGTCAAATGTGCGTAATATGTTAATTGGAATGCAAGACAGTAAAAAATGGGGGACGCCGGTAATGTTAGGCTATTTCCCAGATACGTTTGGCAATATGGGGCAAACTCCCCAAATGATGAAACAAGCCAATTTACAAGCAGCTGCTTTTGGTCGTGGTGTGAAACCAATCGGCTTTGACAACCAAGTTTTAGCTGATGATAATTACACTTCGCAATATTCCGAAATGAATTGGCTTGGCCCAGATGGCACAGATATTTTTGGTTTATTATTTGCTAATTGGTATTCAAACGGTAATGAAATTCCAGCAGAAGAAACAGCTGCTCGCGCTTTTTGGGATCAAAAATTAGCGGATGCTGAAAAATTTGCCTCAACCAATCATCTGTTAATGATGAACGGTGTTGACCATCAACCAGTACAAAAAGATGTTGCAAAAGCAATAAAATTAGCCAACAAGTTATACCCGGATTATGAATTTATCCATTCTAATTTTACAGATTATCTAGCAGCGGTGCAAAATGATTTACCAGCAGATTTGGGTACAGTAAACGGAGAATTAACCTCACAAGAAACAGACGGCTGGTTTACACTAGCCAATACAGCTTCGGCTCGTGTGTATTTGAAGCAGTGGAATACTCGCGTCAGTCGTCAATTAGAAAATGTCACGGAACCACTTGCTGCGATGGCGTATGAGGTTTCAGGAAGCTATCCTTTTGATGAATTGGATTACGCATGGAAGACTTTGATGCAAAATCATCCTCATGACAGCATTTGCGGCTGTTCAGTTGATGAAGTTCACCGAGAGATGATGCCGCGTTTTGAAAAAGCCAATGAAGTCGGCAAGTACTTGGCAGATGAAGCGCTAGAACAGTTGACAGCTGCCATTGACACATCAAAATTTCCAGCAGACAGTTTTCCTTTTGTTGTCTTCAATACAGCCGGTACGCCAAAAAGTGGTGTAGCGACAGTGGACATTGAAGTAAGCCGGGTAACCTTTGCAGAGCTTTATCCTGCTGATGGCTATGACAAACTAGCCGCCGAAGACGCTAAAAGTTATTCTGTCATTGATCAAAATGGCAACGTTGTACCAGCAGTGATTAGTGAAGAACAGATTCGGTTTGATTATGACTTACCAAAGGACCGTTTCCGTATTCCGTATATGGAAAAATACGTTACCGTAACAATCGATATTGCGGCAATAAAAGGTTACGCTTGGGATAGCTTTGCTTTAGTTGTAGGACAAACAAAAGAATTAACGAATTCTTTAGTGGCGAAGCATGGCCGTATTTTGGAAAATGATTTTCTTAAAGCCGAAATTGAAACAGACGGTAGTTTGAGCCTGACCAATAAACAAACAGGAAAGACATTAACTAACCTTCTTGTTTTTGAAGATGTAGGAGATATTGCCAATGAGTATATCTTTAAACAACCTAAAGGCGATCACGCTATTTTATCAACTTTCTTCCCTCATCAAGTTGAAGTAATAGAAGATAATAGCTTAGTAGCAAAAGTGCGCTTAACACATGAAATGGAAATTCCAAAAGCTGCGGAAGATTTGCTGGATTTGGAACAACGTAAAGTCGTGGACTTTCGCTTCCGTCAAGCTGGACGCAGTAAAGAGACTATTGCGTATCCGGTCGTGACAGAAATCACGCTAAATAAAAACAGTAAAATGTTAGAATTTGCTACAACTGTCAATAACCAAGCCAAAGATCATCGCTTGCGGGTTTTATTTCCAACAACCTTAGATGTACCAACGCATGAAGCAGATAGTATTTATGAAACCGTGATACGACCAAACCAAGTTTCCAAACATTGGGAAAACCCAACTAACCCGCAACACCAACACGCATTTGTGAATTTACATGATGAAGATTTTGGATTAACAGTATCTAACTATGGGTTAAACGAATATGAAATCATTTCAGATACCGTTGCATTAACTTTATTACGTTGCGTCGGAGAGCTTGGAGATTGGGGATATTTTCCAACGCCAGAAGCCCAATGTCTTGGGGAGCATACTTTTAATTACGGTATTGAAATTCACGGTGGAAAAGATACACGTTTTGACAGTTATAAACGAGCCCACAACGCACAAGTACCACTAAGCATAAAACAAACAAAGGTTCACAGTGGTAAACTAGCAGCAAGTGATGCTTTTGTTGAAATTAAGAGTGAAAAGTTTGAGCCAACAGCCTTAAAACGTCGTAAAGACGATCAAGCATTAATTTTAAGAGGCTATAATTTAAGTAGTAAGCAAGATACACTCCTACTAAAAAAAGATAATCAGGTACCACTTAAGACCTTAAATCTATTAGAAGAACCTTTAAAAGACTATGAGAATACGTTGCAACCTTATGAAATTCGTACGGTCGAATTTTAGAAAAGAAAACTACAGCAACTATTAACTAAAAATGCCCGTGCTCAGTATGTGACTAATTCCAATATATAGCCTTATTGGCCATTGGAATAAGCAACTGAGTTACGGGGATTTTTTTGAAAAGATGGGAGTTAAACAAATGAGCAAAATTTCAATTGGTTTTCAAACAGCTACACCAAAAGCAGGACAAGTTGCAGAGCAAGTAATGCAATTATTTCGTGAATGTGGTTATGAATTTTTATCAGAAGATATCAAAAAAATAGAATTGGTGCTGGTTCCTACCTTGATGCAAGAGTTTAGTTATAAGGAAAATGAACACCCACAACTTTTGGCTAAAAACCAAGCAGCATTGTTCTATGGTGCGATTCAGTTAGTATTATGTACCCTTTTTAAAGAAAGGCAGCAAGTTCAGCTACCGCAAATTAAAGAACGCTGTTTAATGATTGATATTGGCCGCAAATTCTACTCGCTGAAAGAACTAAAGCGATTAGTCCGCAGTATGGCGTTATTTAATTTTACACATTTACAATTACACTTTTCAGAAAATGAAGGATTTCGGATCGAATCAAAAAAACATCCCGAAATTGTCTCCGAACAATATTTAACACAAAAAGAAGTACAAGAGCTGATCGCGTATTGTCAAAATTTTTATATTGAAGTAATTCCAGATATTGATAGTCCCGGTCATTTGGAACAAGTCTTAAAAGCCTATCCTGATTGGCAGTTAAAGAAAATAGTAGAGGGAAAAACCGTGGCAGATGTGCGCGCACTGGATATCTTAAATCAAGCTGCTGTGGATTTCGTGTTTGAAATCTATCAAGAATATGCGGTACTTTTTAAAGACAGTCGCTACTTTCATATTGGTGCAGATGAATTTATTGATTTTGATCAAGTGGAAATATATCCTACCTTGCAAAAAGCTGCACTAGAAAAGTTTGGCGAAGCAGCCAGTGGCATTGAAATCTTTACCGAATATGTAAATAATTTAGTTGCAAAAATCAGTGCCTTGGGCTTTACAGTTCGAGTATGGAATGATGGTTTTTATCGTTTGAATCGTAAGGAGCAACTACTACTTACAAAAAATTGTGAAATTTCATATTGGACGCGTTGGAATAAAAATATGGCACCGGTAGAAACTTTTTTTGAAGCAGGTTATCAAGTAGTAAATCATAATGATAATTATTTTTATTATGTTTTAGGAGAAATGGCGGGGTACAGCTATCCAACGTATGAAAAGATTCAAGAGGGTTTTGTATTAAATTTATTTGCCAATAATCAACTTGTGTCACAAAGATACTTGAAGCAAACGCCAGCAGTTGCCCTTGCGATTTGGGCGGATAAGCCGGATGCACAGACTTCTGGTGAAGTGATTGATAATGTCTTTTACCTGCAGGCAGCTTTAAATGAGAAAGTCACTGGTAAAAATCGCAATAAAACGTACTATGTCAAACTTTTTGAGCATTGGAAAAAATAAAAAAGCAGTCTGCGTAATAGCTGATAATATTCCTTATGTTTTAGTTCGCAAAATTAAAATTCTGAGGAATATGTAATGCTTTTTTTGAAAGATTACCCCTTTTTGGAGGCTGAACACAATTTTCTCTGTTGTTTTTTCCTAAATAAAAAAATGAAATAAATTTGTTATTTCCCTGAATTTTTTTAATTGAAATTAAGACAAAAATAACGTCCCTTAATAAGAAGTGCTTTTTACTTTTATAAGTTGACAGCCCTTACGACAAACATTAGAATAAAGTTGTGTCAAAAACACATATGCATGTAGGCATATTGATAATTTCAGATTAAAGTTTATCAAAAAACTACGAACAATAATTGAATAAGATAGTACGGAGGTGGATCTATTGACTTTAATGTATATTCTCCTCGCTATCATCGGTTTAATTGTCGGTGTTTTATTAGGGCTATTCGTTGCTAAATCTCGTCACGAAAAAGAGATCGCAGGGGCACAAAATTCTGCCCAAGGGATTTTGGCTAGTGCACAAAAAGAAGCGGAAACTCTAAAAAAAGAAGCCTTGTTAGAAGCTAAGGAAGAAAATCAGAAGTATCGTGCAGAAATTGAAAGTGAGTTGAAGGAAAGCAAACTTGAATTAAAAAACCAAGAAAATCGCTTACTCCAAAGAGAGCAGCTGCTTGATCGCAAAGACGACTCAATTGAAAAACGCGAGAACTCACTGGAAGAAAAAGAAACCAAACTTAGTGCGAAACAGCAATTAATTGACGAGCGAGAAAATGAAGTCGAAAAATTAATCGAAGGACAACAGCACGAGCTTGAAAAAATCGCTGCTTTGTCCCGTGATGAAGCCAAAGAGATCATCATGAAATCAACCGAAGAAGAGTTGAATCATGAATTAACTCTAATGGTGAAAGAGTCTGAGCAAAGAGCAAAAGAAGAAGCGGATCGTAAAGCCAAGAACTTATTATCCCTTGCTATCCAACGCTGTGCTGCAGATCAAGTTTCCGAGATGACAGTCTCTGTTGTTTCATTACCAAATGATGAAATGAAAGGACGGATTATTGGCCGTGAAGGCCGTAATATTCGTACGTTAGAGACATTGACTGGGATTGATTTGATTATTGATGACACACCAGAAGCAGTAGTGTTGTCAGGATTTGATCCGATTAGACGGGAAATTGCCCGTATGACATTGGAAAAACTAATCCAAGATGGTCGTATTCACCCAGCACGTATTGAAGAAATGGTGGAGAAATCTCGTAAAGAAATGGATGAGCGCATCCGTGAATACGGGGAAGAAGCCGCATTTGAAGTTGGCGCCCACACTTTACATCCAGATCTAATTAAGATCTTAGGACGTTTACATTTCCGTACCAGCTATGGTCAAAATGTTTTAAACCACTCCATTGAAGTTGCCAAGTTATCGGGTATTCTAGCCGCTGAACTGGGTGAAGATGTCCAACTTGCTAAACGGGCAGGACTCCTTCACGACATTGGGAAAGCGCTAGATCATGAAATCGAAGGCTCTCACGTGGAAATTGGGGCAGAATTAGCTGCTAAGTACAAAGAAAACCCTGTTGTCATTAACGCCATCGCGTCACACCATGGCGACACAGAAGCAACGTCGGTAATTTCTGTCTTAGTTGCAGCTGCGGATGCATTATCTGCCGCTCGCCCAGGTGCTCGCAGTGAATCATTGGAAAACTACATCAAACGGTTGGAAAACTTAGAGAATATCTCCAATAGTTTTTCTGGTGTAGAATCAAGCTTCGCTGTCCAAGCCGGTCGTGAAGTCCGGGTAATGGTTAAACCAGAAGAAATTTCAGACTTAGAAGCGGTTCGCTTAGTCCGGGATATCCGCAAGAAAATTGAAGATGAACTGGATTATCCAGGCCATATCAAAGTAACAGTAATTCGAGAAACCCGCGCTACAGATTACGCAAAATAATTTAAAGTTAAACCCCGCTGATTTTAATCAGCGGGGTTTTTTGTATAAGTTCTGTGACAGATGGAGCATTCTTTTCAGTAAAAGTAAGTAAAAATAAATTTTTCATCCTCTTTGTGCCGTAGTGCGTGAGTTATTCCCCATACATGTTTTAATTAAAAAGGAGGTTATTAATGGATCATTTAAGTAGCTATGTAAATTGACATCGTTAAAAGAAGTAGTAGATATCAAGTTTTAAGTAAAAAAATGATAGCTGTTCTTACTGAGATAAACGTTTTCTTTGCGGTAAAGTATCTGATGATTCAATTGTAGTAACATAGTTGGCAAAAAAACGTTATTTAGGCTACCATAAAACTAACTACATACGTTAAAATTAAAAGTTGACAAACATTTGGAATAAATCGTTTGTACTTTAATGATTGCAACTAAAGAGTTACGATACAGTTTGCTTTAATAGGTGAGATAAGGAGAAAACTTCATGAAAGAAAAATTAAAGGGACTGGTATTTTTTGTCAAAAACCATAGTTTCTTATTACGGCTGATTTTCTTTGGCTCGATTTTAATTTTCGTAGCCAATCAAGTAGCAAATATTGCCCATGGGATGAGTTGGGCAGAAGTGGCCCAAACGATGGCTAAGCAAGATACTAGCACATTAATTTTAATGGCACTGCTAGGTTTTTTAGGTGTTTTACCAATGCTTGGATATGACTGGGTGACCATTTCTGTTTTACAAGAGGCGGGCAGAGCAAAGATGTCACGTGGCAGTTGGTTTATTGCAGCATGGACTACCAACACAATTAATAACTTAGCTGGTTTTGGTGGTATTGTGGGAGCTAGCCTACGAACTAATTTTTACGGGAAGGGCTTTGATCGTAAAAAAGTTTTAGCCACTGTTTCCAAAGTTGCGTTTTTTATGTTTAGTGGCTTATCGCTTTGGGCGTTGTGGTTATTAATTGATATTTTTTTATTGCACAATACGAGTCACTTTCGAAATTATTGGATCTGGCTTTTTGGCGGTAGCTTATATGCGCCAGCATTATTTACCTTAACTTATTTACGACGAAAAAAACTATTTTACGATCTTTTTCCTAAAGGTGTTATTCAGCTGGCAATTACTTCTTTTTGTCAGTGGAGCGGTGCTTTAGCTGTTTTTTTAGGAATCGGCTACCTCATGCAGTTACAAGTCGCTCTTGAACAGGTTTACCCAATGTTTTTAATCGCTACTTTAATTGGGATGTTGACGATGGTTCCAGGCGGTATGGGAACTTTTGATGTTTTAATGATTTTGGGGATGGGGCAATTGGGTTTATCCCAAAATCAGACAGTGGTCTGGTTGCTGTATTATCGCCTTTTTTATTACTTGATTCCTTTTTTTAGTGGGTTGATTTTGTTTATCTCCCAAACTGGTGTGAAATTTAACCGTTTCTTTGATAACTTACCCCGTCTTATTTTGCAACGTATTGCTCATTTGGTGGTAGTAGTTGCCGTTTATTTTGCTGGCATTATGATGGTGTTGTTATCAACTGTGACGAATCTATCTAATTTGAGCAACATTTTTGAACTATTATTACCTTTTTCTTTTAACTTCTTAGACCAAACTCTGAATCTATTAATTGGATTTGTTTTATTAGGTTTAGCGAGGGGATTGTACAGTAAAGTAAAAAAAGCCTATGTGCCGACGCTTTTTGTTTTGCTGTTTGGCATTATTAATACAATTTCACGTACGCAGTCACTACGCCTTATTATAGTGTATTGTCTTATATTATTGGCAGTTTGGCTGGCTCGTAAAGAGTTCTATCGTGAAAAGTTTGTTTACTCGTGGGGCGCCATTATTTTTGATGTTTTACTATTTGGGACATTATTAATTGCTTACGCTGTGGCAGGATTCCACAGTGGTCAATGGTGGAATGCGAATTTAATGGGAGGACAGTTTATCTTATTTCCTTCTGATGATGTTTGGATTTCTGGGATAATAGGTTTAGCGGTGGGGGCATTGACGTTGTTGTCATTGCAACAGTATTTAAGCCGGAGCTCTGAAACATTAGGAGAGGCTTTTGTTGCAAGTCGTTTTGAAAAATTACAGGCCCGTTATGGAGGAACAAAATCTAGTCATCGCCTCGAATTACCAGGTTATTATTATTACTACTACCAAGTACATGGTCAAGATCGCGTGGCATTTGGTTACCAAATCAAAAGTAATCGTTGCTTTGTTTTAGGCGATCCGCTAGGGGACAAAACATTATGGCAAGCAGCTACACTGGCTTTTATGCAAGACGCTGATAAGCAAGGTTACCAATTGGCTTTTTATAAGATCAGTGAAAAATATGTTGTACAATTACATGATCTCGGGTTTCAATTTGCTAAAATAGGAGAAACTGGAACCTCGCTTTTAAATAAACAGGATTATCTTCAGCAAGAAGTTTATCGTAAGTTAAGTGTACAGGGCTATACATTTAAAAAATATGAAACTCTACCGCAAGAAATTTTACCGCAATTGACTGCGGTATCTCAAGAGTGGCTGGATGGAAAAGGGGAAAAATACTTTGGCAATGGCCGTTTTGAAGCAGCATATGTTTTAAGTACTCCAGTGGCCGTTGTACGCAATAACGAAAATCAATTGGTTGGCTTTATTACAGAACAGCCTATTTCAAGCACCTGGATTTCTTATGATTTATTACGCATCAAAACAGATGCGCCTAAAGAATTAGCTAATTTTTTAATCTTAGGGATGTTAGATAGTTGGGAAAAAGTAGGTTACAAAAAAGCCGACTTAGGTATGGCACCACTAGCTCAAGTTGGCGAAGGTCCTTTTGCTTTTTTTGAAGAACGGATTATGAATATGATTTATAATTATGGAAATGCAATTTATAATTTCCAAGATAATTTTAGTGGAAAACAAAAATACGTAACGCACTGGGAAGGTTGTTATTTTGCATATTTGAAAGGAAGCAGCTTTTATTTAGCTTCCGCCCAACTACTGCGTTTAATTGGGCGAGGAAAAAATAAAGGACCAACGTTAGTAGAAGAAGTTATTTTGGAAGAGTAAGTGGATTTATAGCATTAAGCGCTAAAAAATTATTAGGAACCTGCTGGTGATGTCAAAAAGCTGGTATAAAAGTTAGAAGAACTTTTATACCAGCTTTTTTAACTTGGTTATGCTTTTCGACGCCGAGCAAATTCTAAGAAACGAAATTTATCTAATTTGTGGATAGACTCGGTGTATTCAAAACAACGAGTATCTTCTAAAAAAACTAAGCTGCGAACAAAAACAGCGTATTGTTCTTCTGCGGATAATTCCATTAATTCGCGGATTTCTTTGTCGACTGGTTCTACGGTGATTTCTTTTTGCGCATATGCAATAACTAAGCCTAAATCATTTTCTAAGTAGTTATAAAGGGAATCTTCGGCCTTTTTGGTTGGCAATTCAGGAATAATGTCCATAGCCAGATAATCACGGTCTAAAATGGCTACTTCCCCTTCGATAATTCGCTTTCGCACGAGCTTCCAGGCTTCACTTGCTACTGGCCAGTCTGTTTTTTGGCTAAGATTAGGGGAAACTGCAACTTTTTTTAACTCGACTACTTTTGTTTGGTTCGGGATGTGTTGTGCTTCTTGTAGTTCTTTAAAGCTAGTTAAACCAGAAATAGGGAAATCAAAACGATTGATATCTAAAACGATAGAACCTTTGCCCTGTTTTTTTTGAATATAACCAGCATCTTTTAGTAAATTTAGTGCTTTACGAACAGTTTCCCGTGAGACATTATAGACTTTGATTAACTGATTTTCACTTGGCAACAATGATTGTGGGGGATATTCACCATTTAAAATTTTTTGTTCCAAGTCTAAAAAGATTTCCCGAAATTTATTCATGACGTCCCCTCCCAGTCCTCATTGTAAAAATCATTTGGATAAAAAGCAACTTCCTTTTTAAAATTGTTCGTATTTTGCAATCATCTATGTGAGAGTAATAAGAATATTCATCCTTATTTTTGTACTAGTTCATCTAGGTTCAGCTCTGTCAATTCATGACACGTCAGGTCAGCACCATGCAATGGTTCGCCAGACAGCACACCAACAGCAAACATTCCGCAGGCTTTAATACCGTCAATTCCGGCTTGGGCATCTTCAAAACCAACGGCTTCTTCTGGTTTAATGTTTAAAATTTCAGCCGCTTTAATGAATATTTCTGGATCAGGTTTGCCTTTGTGTAAGGTTGCAGGATCAACAATGCCAGCAAATTGATCTTTTACACCTAATTTTTCTAAAATAAAGGGAGCATTCTTAGAAGCAGATGCAATTGCACAAGGAATACCTTTTGCATTGGCTTCATCCAAAAATTCTTTAACGCCAGGTAGTAAGTCTTTTGGCGTTAAAGATTGTAACAATTCGACATAATGCGTATTTTTCTTTGCTGCTAAAGCTTCTTTTTGATCCAATGTAAAGTCGTTTTCTTTGCCGCCGTGGGCTAAAATACGGTCCAAAGAATCCATCCGGCTGATACCTTTTAATTGTTCATTGAATTTTAAATCTACGGTGACACCAATTTCTGCACCTAAATCGCGCCAAGCGATAAAGTGATATTTTGCTGTATCTGTAATAACACCGTCTAAATCAAAGATAAAACCTTTTTTCATAAATTTTCCTCATTTCTTTTTTTGTAAAAAGTTGCCAGCTACATAGCTAGTTTTTATAAGAGATAGCAGGCAACTTATATGTCATTATGAATATGCAATCGTTGTTTGAATCCCTTTTTCTAGTGTAACAGGCTTGCCACAAACATGAATGATAATTGTTTCATCAGCAGTGATAATAATTTCGTCGTGGGTTAATGCAATGTCAAAGTGGACGCCACGGATTTTTAGCTTATATGCCAGTGATTCCCAAGCTTTTGGTAAGTTCGGGGTTAAGTTTAAGACTTCTTGGCGAATATCTAAGCCTGCAAAAGTAGTCAATGGAATATAAAGTGTTGCAGCCATGACACCAGCGTGAATACCCTCGGCAGTTGTTCCTCCTTGAATATCCCGATAATCGGAATACAATGCTTCTTTATATAGTTGCCAAGCTAAATCTTGATCGTCCACCATCGCAGCTAGTTGTGCGTGAACAACCCGTGATAAGGTGGAGCCATGAGAGGTACGGGCTAAATAATAAGCTAAATTTTTTGTTACATAATCGTGGGGTAAATCATAGTTTAAGTCTTGTAAAATCTCGTCTACTTTTTGTTTGGGAAAATTATAGAAAATCATTAAACTATCGGCTTGTTTTGCTACTTTATATTCATCTGCAGAATGTCCTTCTGCGTTTAAAATACGATCCATGCGGTAAACATTACCGTATTTTTCTTTATAGTAGTCCCAGTCCAAGTCCTTTAAGTCAAAATAACCGTCAAATTGGGCAATAATACCTTCTTCGTTAATTTCTAAGGCTAATCTATTTTTGATATCGGCCATCCGCTGTAGTGTTTCTGATGTAATCGCTGTTTTTTCAAGCGTTGCGGCAAAATCTGTCGGTAAAATTTCTTGTAACCGTTGGATTTCTTCAAATAACCAAACAACCATCATGTTGGTATAGGCGTTGTTTTTCAAACCGCCTTGTTCAGAGTTGGGATAGCTTTCGTGAAATTCATCTGGTCCCATAACATGAGGGATAAAATAGCGTCTGGCCTCTTGGTCCCATTGAGCTGCACTTTCCCAAAAATGAGCAATTTCTAGCATCAATTCTAAACCGTATTGTTTCATAAAATTTTCGTCTTGTGCGTTGTTGAAATATTGCCAAATATTATACGCAATTGCCAAAGAAACGTGTCGTTGTAAGCGACTATGATCTTCTTTCCATTTACCACTAATTGGATTTAAGTGGAGTTCTTGAGATTGTTCGGTACCATCTAAGCCAGATTGCCAAGGAAACATAGCGCCTTTGTATCCTGCTTTTTTGGCATCGATTTTAGCAGCTTGTAGGCGACGGTATCGGTACAAAAGAATTTCTCGGGCAGTTTTTGGAAAGTGAATAATATAAAACGGTAAAATGAATAATTCGTCCCAGAAAATATGCCCACGGTAAGCTTCTCCGTGTAAACCTCGAGCGGTAATAGAGGCATCTAAGCCTTTGTTGCCGTTTGGTGAAGCAGAAGATAGAAGATGGTACGTATGAAGATTTAATAATTTTTGGCTCATTAAATCTCCAGTAACTGTAATCGCTGCTTTCTCCCATAAAATTTGCCATGCGTTAGCCGATTGCGCGGCACTTTTTTCAAAATCTGGGAGTGAAACTTTAGTCAAATCAATTACAAGAGGCAACTCATTTTGCCGCCGTTGTGCGATACTTACAGTTTTGTCTAAGTGATACCATGTATTTTTTGTTGCCGTAATAGTAATTTGTTGGCAAACGACTTTATCTGTAAGTGTATTTTTTAATTGTGTTAAATCAATATTATCGCTGAAAAGCTCAGAATATTGCGTAACGGTAATATTTGAATTTTTCGTTTTTGCGATTAAGAGTGCTTTGGTATGTTGTGCATCCAGTTTGACAATATCCAAGTGCTCTTTGGTCAAACTACGATAACGGGCAACATTATAGTTATATACAGCACCATCTGCTTCTGATCCAATCGTGATGTCGCCAGAAAAATTTAAGGGCATAAAAGCATAATGGATACTGTATTGTGAAGTATGTTCCATGTTAGCAATTTTTTTGACTAAGATCGCAATCTCTTTACCAGTTTTTGTCGTTACAATAGCATTAGCAGTAAATAAGCCAGATTTCATTTGAATTGTCCGAGTTAATTTTTTTATTTGATCTTTTTCAAAAACAATTCTTTCATTATCGACAATTAAATAAATTTTTTGCAAGTTCGGAGCATTTACAAAATCTTCGTTGTAGATTGTCTGATTCGATACGACAGAAGCAGCAGTGTTATAAAAGCTGGCTAAATAGGTGGCTGGGTAGTGAGCATCGCTAATTTCCATTTCCGGCATCGTTCCACGTAAGCCCATAAAGCCGTTCCCAACGGTTAAAAGGGATTCGACAGAATATTCATCTTTACCTGGACGATAGCCATGGTAAGTTACTTCCCATTTCAAGTCATAGGCAGCTTGAGCAAAATCGTCTGTGTTTAAAACAAAAGGCAAATTTAGATTTTCTGTTAACCACTGACTTAATTCAAAAATGCCATCCGGCTGATCGAGTAAAACTTCATCTCCTGAAATGATGCCGCCTGCAATGGAGTGTTTCTTTAGAATATCTGCTAATTGTTGCGCTTTTTCATTTTTAGTTCCTGTAACGTGGCTTTTTTTTGTTGGTAATTCTACTTGCCAAATTGGACCATCAGTATTTATTTTTGCTAAGTTCATAGAATTCCCCTTTCTGTTACTTGTCTATACATGTAATGCAATTATAAATCAAATTGATAACGATTTCAACTGGTAAGGGAAATATAAAAATATAATGATAATAATGAGTTAATTCAAAAAAATATAAAGTATGGTAAAACGTTGATATTTTTATGTGTGATAATATAGCATATTATATAAGGTAAACACTTTTTTTCAAATGAGAAAAATATGTTTTTTGTTAATAAAACGCTTGCAAAAAATTGGCGGTAAAGGTATGATGTTTTTAGTTGATGAACTTATATATACAAGTTTTAAAAATGAAAGGGGTTTTAACTATGGGGAAATTCCAACAAGATGCAGAAGAATTGTTGAAAGAATTAGGTGGTAAGGAAAATATTGCTGCTGTTACTCACTGTGTTACACGGATGCGCTTTGTTTTAAATGACGATAGTAAAGCAAACGTTTCTGCGATTGAAGATTTACCTAGCGTTAAAGGGACATTTACAAATGCTGGGCAATTTCAAGTTATTATTGGGAACGAAGTACCAGATTTTTACAATGACTTTTCGGCAGTATCGGGAATTGAAGGCGTTTCAAAAGAGGCAAGTAAAGCTGTTGCCAAGCAAAATCAAAATATCGCGCAACGATTAATCGGCGTTTTAGCAGAAATTTTTACACCATTATTACCTGCAATTATTGTTGGTGGTCTAATGTTGGGTTTTCGGAACTTTTTAGAAGGTGTGCCGTTAGATTGGCTAGGTGGTCAAACCATTACAGAATCTTCTGTTTTTTGGAATGGCGTCAACGGCTTTTTATGGTTACCTTGTGAAGCAATTTTTCATTTCTTGCCAGTTGGTATTACGTGGTCTATTACGCGTAAGATGGGAACAACACAAATTTTGGGTATTGTTTTAGGGATTACTTTGGTTTCACCGCAATTATTAAATGCATACGCTGTAAATGGAACTAGTGCTGCTGACATCGCGAAAAACTGGTCTTGGGATTTTGGTTTTTTCACCATTGAAAAAATCGGGTATCAAGCTCAAGTTATTCCGGCTATGTTGGCAGGGTTCATGTTGGTTTATTTAGAACGTTTCTTTAGAAAACACATTCCTGAAGCTGTTTCGATGATTTTTGTACCGCTATTTTCACTATTACCGACGATTTTAGCTGCACATATGATTCTAGGCCCAATTGGTTGGCAAATTGGTTCTGGCATTTCTTACGTGGTAAATGCTGGTTTATCTTCATCATTTAGTTGGTTGTTTAGTTTAGTATTTGGTGGTCTATATGCACCATTGGTTATTACCGGGTTACATCATACTACTTTGGCAATTGACTCACAGTTAGTAGCTGACTTTGGTTCGACCAATCTTTGGCCAATGATTATGCTATCAAATATTGCACAGGGAACAGCAGTATTAGCGATTTATTTTCAACATCGTGGCAACAAAAAAGAAGAACAAATTTCAGTTCCAGCAACAATTTCGGCTTATCTAGGTGTAACTGAACCAGCAATGTTTGGGATTAATTTGAAGTATGTTTATCCTTTTGTGGCTGCAATGGTTGGCTCTTCTGTTGGCGGTATGCTGATTACGATTACCAATACCCGCGCATTGGGGATTGGTGTTGGTGGTCTACCAGGTTTCTTATCTTTCAAAATTGAAAACTATCCAATGGTCTTTATCTCTATCCTTGTTACAATGGCGATTACTTTTGTTATGACATTTGTTCTTCGCAAAGTAAAAGTATTAAATAAATTAGAGCCAGAATTAGATGAAAGTGGTTTAGCTATGGCAACAGCTGGTGGCTCAGCTGTTAGTGTGACGCATTCAAATGAGGGAGCTAGCGTGTCTGACAATGCACCTGGCGTTGTTACAAAAGAAGAAATTTATGCACCTGTAGAAGGAGAAGTGATTGCAATTGGCCAAGTTTCTGATCCTGTTTTTTCACAAAAAATGATGGGAGACGGTTTTGCTGTTAAGCCAAAAGCGCAAGAAATTTATGCACCTGTTACGGGTAAAATCATGAGTATCTTTGAAACCAAACACGCGATTGGAATTAAGACGCCTGCTGGTGCTGAAGTGTTGGTGCATATGGGCTTAGATACAGTAGAATTGCAAGGCGCACCTTTTGAAGTGTTGGTTAAAGTTGGTGATACTGTTACGCCAGATACACTCTTGTCTTTGATGAATTTAGAAGAAGTATTAGACGCAGGTAAACAAACAGATGTTGTTGTTGCCTTTACGAATACGGAAAAAATCGCCGGCTTTACACTAAATCAAACTGGTGAAATTGCCCAACAAACCAAGATTGGTGAAGTTGAGGTAATCGGTTAATAAACAGAAAATAGTAACCCGGCGAAGATCTTTTCTTCGGGTTACTATTTTTATTGTATAAAAGATTTTTTACTAAATATACTTCATATAAGAATGGGCAATACTTGGGAAAATATAAATGAGTTCTTCTTGATCAGGTGCTTTAATTTTGGCCTGCATCATATCCAGTAAACCGTTCACGGTTTCTACCGCGTCATTTCCAATATTAGTTACTCCGACCAAGTAGCGCGCTTCGTCATAAATGAGAGTGAGCTTGTTAATTGTATCATTTCCGACTTGATGAAACCAATCTTTGTCGGCATAATCGATAGTGGTAATTGTATATTTTTGAGGATTTTGTGCAGCTTTTCTTGGGCTTACTCCAGCTGAAGCAATGCGTGGAGAAGTAAAGACGCATTGCGCAATTGGCGGATAGCGTATTGGTTGATTTGTCTTTCCTGTGAATAAACGAGCTAAATATTGGGATTCGTAAGCGGCCACAGGAGTAATTTTGGGTTGCTTTTTATCCAAAATGTCACCAGTAGCATAAACATCTGATAAATTAGTTTCTAAGTATTCGTTAACAGAAATTCCCTTAATAGGATCAAAGTTTAATCCTATGCCTTCAAAATTCATATGTTGCGTCTGAGGGACACGTCCGGTGGCGTCTAAAACATAATCAGTTGTATGTTGGTAACCTTCTTTTCCATGTAAAACGATGCCTTTTTCAGTTTTTTCTGCTGACTCTAAGACAATATTTTTTTGAAATTTTACTCCTCGTTGTTTCAGATCTGCGACAACTTCTTTGACAAAAGGCTGGTGAAAGTCTTTCAGAAGATCATTGCCCCGCAAAAGTACAGTTACATCACTACCAAAAGCGTTGGCGACAGTTGCAAATTCCATTGCAATGTAGCCACCGCCGATAAAAGTTATTTTCTCTGGCATTTCTTCCATCACAAGAAAGTCAGTACTGTCATGAAATAATTCACTACCCGGAATATTTAAGCGATGGGGTAAACAACCACTGGCAATGACAATTTTTTCTGCCGTGTAGTTTTTATCGGCAACTTCAATTGTATGCTTATCAATAAACCTACCGTGACCAATGATTGTTGTAACACCAGCGTTCTCTAGTTTTTGTTTGTTTCCTTCAGCTAAGCTATCAATCACTTCATGCTTGTGTGTCATTAAGTTTTGCCAATTTAAAGCAGGGAGACTATCAAAGCCACGACCATTTAACTGTTCTACTTGCCGTAAAATTTCGACTGGGCGGTCAAGAGTGATTTTGGCGTTACAACCACGATTAGTACATACACCGCCAAATAACCCTTCCTCAATCACACCAACCTTTAAGCCCTCTTTAGCCATCGGAATGGCACCGTTCCATGCCCCTTGTCCACTGCCTAAAAACAATACATCAAAATCCATTGAACCCCTCCTTTGTTTTAAGTTACTTTTACTTCATGAAAAATTAAAGAATGAAAGTTTTTCTATTTGTAGAAGTTATTTACTGGGAATAAAAAAGATATCGCTATATCACAATGCGATATCTTAAAAAAGGAAACCAACCTGTTTAAAGGCCAACTAAAAGTTTATTCTATTGGAATATCTTTGCCGTGAATTTCTTTAACAATTTTTTTCGGCAAATTTAAAGTTAGAACACCATTTTCAAAGGAAGCTTTGATATTTTCTTCAGCAATGTCTTTCATCGCAAAGCTACGTTCGTAAGTGCTGCTAGTACGTTCACGTCGTAAATAATGCCCCTCATCATCTTTTTCTTCGTTGTTCGTGGTGTGTTTGGCGCGAATTGTCAACGTATCGTTTGCATAAGTAACCTTGATATCTTCTTTGTTAATGCCAGGAAGATCCGCTTTTACTTCGTAATAACTGTCGAACTCTTTAATGTCAGTAGCTAAGGAACGATCTTGCCAGAAATTATTCATTAAGCGACCAATCATTTCTTCGCCATCTGAAAAACTACGGGGAAATAAGTCTGCCATTTTTTATCACACCTTTCTTTTACTACCTATATTGTAGGACCAACTTCATTTTTCTTCAAATATTTTGAACAGGGTTATAAATTTATCGTAAAAAGAAAAAATATTATTAAAATAGTGATTTCAAAGGTATTTTTCTTAAACTATACAATCATCTTCTGCTATGATAGAATACACAACGATTGTGGCAATTTTTGTGTAAATTGCCAAAAAGAGAAAGGTAGGTGGAAAGGTGGAGATCATTGAAAAAGCACCTGCGAAAATCAATTTAGGTTTAGACGTTTTGTATAAACGTGAAGACGGGTATCATGAATTGGAGATGGTGATGGCCAGTGTTGATTTAGCAGATCGGCTAACAATAGAAGAACTGCCAGAAGATCAAATCATCATTGAAACCAACAAAGCCTTTTTGCCAGTTGACAAGCGTAATAACGTTTACCAAGCGGCACAATTATTAAAAGAACGTTATGGTATAAAAAAAGGTGTGAAAATCGCGATTCAAAAACAAATTCCTGTCGCGGCAGGACTGGGTGGAGGCAGTAGTGATACTGCCGCCGCACTAAGAGGGATGAACCGACTTTGGAATTTAGGCCTTTCAACGGAAGAACTGATTGAAATTGGTGTGAAAATTGGTACGGATGTTCCTTATTGTTTATATGGCACAACTTCTTTTATAGGGGGAAAAGGAGAAGTTGTAGCTCCAATTAGACCAATTCCTTCGTGCTGGGTAGTTTTAGTAAAACCACGTATTAGTGTTTCTACGCGGACAGTTTTTCCGAAAGTAGATGTTGAGAAGATTCATCATCCTAATATTGCGGCATTAAAAGCAGCTGTGGCTGCAGGTGATTACAAGCAAATGGTGGCCAATATGGGCAATAGTTTGGAAGACATCACAATTGAACGACATCCGATTATTCAGCAGATTAAGGATCGTATGATGAAATACGGAGCAGATGTGGCTTTAATGAGTGGGAGTGGTCCGACTTGTTTTGCGCTATGTCAAAAACAGTCTCGTGCCCAACGGATATACAATGCGTTAAAAGGTTTTTGCGATGAAGTTTATTTGGTACGAACATTAAATTAATAAAAGAGTGAAAGTTTCAGTGAGCCGATCTTGCTGAAACTTTTTTATTTTTAATGATGAATAGAAAAAAACTGTCGAAATATCTGGTTAGCTTATAAAGAATCTTATTCCTTGTACTATCTACTGTTAGAATTTAGATTATAAATAACGAATTAATACTTTTATTTGGGGAATAAAAGATTTTGAGGTATCATTATCTTAACGAGTTCATTATGAATAATATCATAATCAAATAGAATAATGAGGTGAAAACGATGCGTTTTAAGATTAATTTGGAATTTGTTTCGCTTTTGGAAGATTCAACTATACCCATAAAATATCATAGTTATTTTCTTTCGTTATTGAAACGTGGTCTTGAGCAAGCAGCCCCGGAAGTTTATCACGAATTATATGAAACCAATCAACAAAAATTATTTTCGCAAGCTGTTTTTTTTAAAGCTGCAGTTTTTGAAAATGAGCGAATCTTATTAAAATCGCCTGATGTAACATATTTATTTTCTACTTCTCAAGCTGATTTAGCTATGGCTATCTACAATGGCTTTATTTATTTGAAAGAATTGAAAGCGCTATCTTTTTGTGGAGGGTTGAAAATTCAAGTAAAATCCATTGCACCCATTTATCAGGTACCAATTAGAGAGAACGAAGTGATTTTTCAAGCTGTTTCACCAATTTTAGCACGAGATCACAACCGAGAAACGCGAAAAGATTGGTTTTTGGATTTTAAAGATGAAAGATATCCTGCTGTTTTAAAACAAAATTTAAAAAATCGTCTCGAACCAGAATTAGGGCGCAGTGTCAATTTTGATATCGACAATTTAACAATCGAGCCTGTAAGGATGAAAAAGACAGTAACAAAAGCCTATGAAAAATATTATCAAGGGGGGATTGGTCAGATTAAATTGGTGGGAGAACCATATTTGTTGAATATCATCCGCGACGTGGGGCTGGGAAGTAAGACAGGCTTATACTTCGGATTTTTGAATCAAGTACAACAAGGTGGTGAAAAAAATGAGTGAATTAGCTGAAAATGACATCATCGAATTTCGCTTAAATTCTTGGCTAGAGAATGCAGCAATCTGTGGCTTAGTAAATATTTTAGGGGAAGATCATGTGACGATTAAAAATCAGAGTATTGAGGTTCCCTTATCAGAATTTGTAAATTTTGAAGAAGTATACTTCAACTATTTTGCGAAACAATATGAAAAATTATCCTCTTTTACGAAAATTCTCGCTTATGAAGCTGAAATGGCACGACAACAACAAGATAACTTTAGCCATTTTACAAGAAAAGATTATGATCGCTTACAAAAATATTTAACCGACTTGAAGCGATATGGCACGAGTAACAGTTATAAAGCAGTTTATCCCCTAATTGAATCTTCTGTTGATATTGAAGGACTGTTAAAAAGTATCAAGCTAGATAAGTTGAAAAAAAATGAACTTGAGCAAAATAGAGAACAAGTTGTTGAAAGGGTTAAAAAGTTATATGAACAATTAGATAAGGTTTACGTCTATTTTAAAAGAGCAGATGTGCAACGTTATTTACCTGCTAAAATTCAAATTTATTCCGTCATTAATAAAGGTTATAGCGATGTCTCTTTTTTAAATCGCCAAGAAAGTAAAGGAGATTTTTTTGAGAAATATCATCAATATTTTGTTTCTTCCATGATGAACTACTTAAATGAAGAACATAAAAAAGATAAATTGACTTGTTCAAATTGTCATCGGCCAATAAAAAAAGGAGATTTGTCGTACAGCTTCATAAATCAAGCTGGCTATGACGCAAATCGCAAGCAGAGTAACGCATGGGATTTTAACAATGATCTTTATATGTGTCCAATATGTCGGTTAATGTATACCTGTATTCCTGCAGGTTTTACGTATGTATATAATCAAGGATTGTTTGTGAACGACAATCATACCCTCCAATCTTTAATAGATGTTAATAAAGGGATTCGTCTAAATGTTTTAGAATTGAATAAGACAGATGTTCGATCCAAAAATACTTATGCGGCACTAATTCGAACCTTGCAAGATCAAATGAATCGCCAAAGCCGCAAAGAAATTCAAGATATTCAAGTAATTCGTTATGAAAATGAGCGCTATTACTTTAATTTATTGCCCAAACATATTTTACGAACAATCAATATGTCCAAAGAAAAATTACCGCAACTGTTTAATGCCGGCTTTACGTTAAATAGCGAATCACATTATTTATATCCAGAGGTAGTAGATTCTTTAATGAATAATACTAATCTATTTCGTTTAATTCATCAGATTTTACGCGTAAAAGCCACCGGTGGGCAAGTGTATACAAGTAGTAATCAAATCATGAAAATGATTGAAATTAATCAAAACTTTTTGAAGGAGTTGATTCAGATGACACCACTAGAACCACAAGAGTTAGAAAGAATACGACGGGATGGTTATTTTTTCAAAAAAGAATATGCAAATAAACGTAAAGGTGATTCTGTTGGATTACGGTTGTTGAATGCGTTAAAAGTCAATGATAGAAATGCTTTTATGGATATCTTGCTCAATAGTTATATGTATCTAAATAAGCAAGTCCCGCATTACTTTACGGAAGTTTTTTCTGATGATGAACATTACAAAACGATTGGTTATTGTTTTGTTACGGGGATGATTGGTGAAGCGCACAATGCAGAAGGAGGAAATGAAAATGAGTAAAGGATTAACACTAACAATGATTTTTTTAGCGGAAAGTGCCAATTATGGTGAGTCTTTAGGAAATGTAGCCTCTTTGAAAAAAATGACACGAGGTAAAGGTGAGCAGTACACTTATATTTCCCGGCAGGCGCTTCGTTATAATATCGTTGAACAATTAGGAGAGCCATTAGCCTCTTTAAGTGCTGAAGGTAGTGGGGCCAAACAAGTAATCCAATTTGACCAACATGCCACAATTGATAAATATCCAGAAGTAGATTTGTTTGGATATATGAAAACAGTCAAAGGAGATAACGCCTTAACTCGATCGGCTAAAGTCCGTTTATCAAATGCCATTTCATTAGAGACTTATAAAGGGGATACTGATTTTTTAACTAACATGGGCCTTGCGAAGCGTTTGCGAGAAAATGGTAATGAAAAAGCGATGAACTCTATCGCTCAATCCGAAATTCATCGTTCATTTTATCGCTATACCATCACAGCAGATTTAGATGAAATTGGCATTGACCATAATGGCGAAATTACGCTACCTAATGAAGAACGGAGTCGGCGCGTACAAAAATTATTGGATACTATTCAATATTTGTATCGCGATATTCGTGGTCGCAGAGAAAACTTGCAACCTTTATTTGTGGTTGGGGGCGTTTATGAACGCAAAAATCCTTTATTTGAAAATGTGGTTGATGTTAAACAAAATAAAATTGATGTAGACAAAATTGAAGGTGTTTTAACGGATAAAATTCGAAATGAAACATTAGTCGGTGTAGTAAAAGATGCCTTTGAGAATACTGCTGAAATCAATCAAGTTTTAGATGGTAAAAAAATCCCGCAAATTTTTGAAGAATTGAAACAGAAAGTAGCGGATTATTATGAAGGGAATTAAATTAATTATCCATCAAGACATGGTCAATTATCGTCGCCCAACTAGTTTCCAGCTGCGGGAAACGTATCCTTTACCACCGCTATCGACAGTAATTGGAATGGTCCACAATTTGTGTGGTTACCAACAATACGAACCAATGGATATCAGTGTTCAGGGGGATTACTTTTCTAAAACCAATGATTTATATACGCGATACGAATTTAAGAATGGAATGAAATTTGAAAAAGGCCGTCATCAACTAAAAGTTAATGAATTTGGCGTGAGTAGAGGAATTGGTTATACCGAATTGTTGGTGGATGTAAATCTAATCATACACATTATTCCTAAAGACCAGAGTAAAGTGAAAGAGATTTATCAGTTTCTCAAATATCCCGTAGAATTTCCCTCTTTGGGCCGCAGAGAAGATTTAGCAAATTTTGAAGAAGTGAAGATTGTTGAAATTCAAAAACAAGAATTATCAAATGAAAGAGATTTTAAAGATCAATGGCATGCTTATATCCCCATTAATTGGTTGACCGACGAAAAATTATCAATCGAAGGTGAAGGAACAGATCTTTCAGGAACGCGCTTTATTCTGCCTAAAGTATATGAATTATATAATCTGGGAACAGAAAAGAAACCAAAATACAAAAGAAACTGGATTGAAAGAGAAGAAGTTTTATATTCTGGTGACTTTATTATTTTTGAAGAAGAGATTGTACCAATTGACGAAGAAGGCGATATTGTGTTTTTGAATCTGGAGGAAGAATAATGGAATATTTAGCAAAATCTGCTGGAGAAACAATTATTCAACATACAGAAAATTTGTTGAAAAACTACGACCTTTTAAAAAAGTATTATCCGGAGATTCCAGTAAATTGGAGTCTCCTTCGTCTTATTTGTAAATATCATGATTTAGGAAAAATCAATGAATTATTTCAGCAAAAAATCAGGGAAGGTACGATGAAAAAAGAAGGGGAGATTCCCCATGCATTACTAAGCATTGCTTTGTTACCGGTAAAGGAATTAAAAAAAGTTTATGGTGTTGCTGACGTAAAAGCCATGACGTATGCCATTGCATTGCATCATGAACGTGACTTTTCTCAGCTTACGAAAGACCAATATGATAATGAGATAGCAAAGTTGCAGGTTCCAGCAAAACATTTTCCTTTTTCTGAGTTAGGTTTACCTTTCCCCAATGAAATTGCACGCCCTGATGCGCGCTTCTATCGATTTTTACATCGACCTAGTAGTAAAAATGATTATTTTAAATTATATGTCATGCTTAAGGGCTTACTTAATCGTATTGATTATGCAGCTAGTGGGAACTATCCGGTTGAGTATCCATCTAACTTTTTAAGTCATAATATGAGTCGGGTATTAAATGGCTGGAAGCAAAAATCTCCCACCGGCACAGCTGATTGGAACGAGATGCAAAAGTATGTTGAACACCATCAAAATGATAATTTGATTGTGATTGGCCAGACTGGATTAGGTAAAACAGAAGCGGGGCTACTATGGCTTGGTGATAACAAAGGATTTTTCACCTTACCTTTACGCGCAGCAATCAATGCTATTTATACACGAATTCGTGATGGTATTGCAGATAAAGCAAACTATCAACAACAAGTCGGGATTCTCCATTCTGATAGTTTAGCTGTTTTATTAGCAGAAGATAGTGAGAATGAGGTAGTTGAATTAGATCAGTTAGCGAATTACTTAAACGAAACACGCAGCTGGTCCTTACCGTTAACGGTCACAACTTTGGATCAGACCTTTGATTTTGTTTATCACTATGCAGGATTTGAGAAAAAGTTAGCAACTTTTGCTTATTCAAAAGTAGTGATTGATGAAATTCAAATGTATTCACCAGACTTATTGGCCTATTTATTAAAAGGATTGAAAGAAATTCAAGATTTTGGTGGTAAGTTTTTAGTGATGACAGCAACCCTGCCTACATACTTATTAGATTTGTTTCAATCACAAGGGCTAAAGTGGGAAATGAGTGAACAGCCGTTTCTTGATGAAGATTTATTAGAACGCCACTACTTACAGCTGATAAAAGATAATCTATCTGCAGAAATGGTCGCAAAATTGTATCAAAACGGCAAGCTTTTAGTTATTTGCAATACAGTCCGAAAAGCTAAGGAGATTTATCAAGAATTAAGCACACTTTTGCCTAAGGTAGAAATTCAATTAATTCACAGCCAATTTATTCGTAAAGATCGACAGCAAAAAGAACAGGAGATTATGAAATTTGCGCAATCAAATCAAGCAGGAATTTGGATTGCGACACAGGTTGTGGAGGCTTCACTGGATATCGATTTTGATTTATTAATCACAGAGTTATCAGAATTGAATGGCCTTTTTCAGCGGATGGGACGTTGCTATCGAAAACGTTCACTGGTAAATCGTAACAAACCAAACGTATATGTTTTTGATGGAGGAGATAATTTCACCAGCGGTATTAGTAAAAGTGAATATTCCATTGTTCATGACGAAATCTTTTCACTATCCAAAAAAGCTTTGCGCAATAGAGAAGACGGCATTTTAAACGAACATGAAAAGATGAGCCTAATTGCAGAAACTTATACTACAGAGGCATTAAAAGAGACGAGTTATTACCATGACATCACAACGATGTTAGCATGGCTGAGTGTAACTGAAAATGATGACAAAAGTGAAAAAGAAGTCAAACGACTTTTTCGAAACATCCAGTCACGAGCGATTATTCCACAAAAAATTTATGACAATTTTACGACAGAAATCAATGAATGCGTGAGAGTTTTAACCTTAAATTCAAAAGAAATTTCACAACAGTTTAAAGAAAATCCTAGCATTATTCGTCGCGTTTACCGCTCAAAATTAGATGACTATAAAATCTCTATTGCTGAATGGTTATTTATTAAGTGTATACGACAAAATCAAGTTCGATTCAAAGAAATCGGAAAATATGAGGGCTTTTATATAGTTGATGGCGAATACTCAGAAGATTATGGATTTGAAGCATTGCAAGGTGTAGCGGAAGATCGATTTTTTTAGGAGAATGACGATGAAAATTACTGGCAATATGATTAATTATTATTTTGTATGCTCACGGAAATTATGGTTGTTTTCGCAAGGCTTGCAATACGAGGAAGAAAACGAAAACGTTCAATTAGGTAAATTACTTGATACAAGTAGTTATAAAGGAAAACGTAAGCAAGTAATGTTGGATGGAATTATTAATATTGATTTTTTAGAGAAGTGGGAAATTTTACATGAAGTCAAAAAGTCACGAGCTATTGAGCCTGCTGCTATTTGGCAATTACGGTATTATTTGTACTATCTGCAAAAAAAGGACATTCCTGTAAAAAAAGGATATTTAGATTATCCAAAATTAAAAGAAAGAATTGAAGTAACTTTATCACAGGATGACATAATGGAATTGGAAGAAATTTTACAACACGTTCAGGAAATAATCGTCCAATCACAGTCACCAGAAATTGTAAAAAAGAAAATTTGTTCAAAATGCGCCTATTACGAATATTGTTTTATTTAGGAGGTGAGATATTGGAAAGTTATTACTTATATTCAAGCGGCACATTAATTCGAAAGGATAATGTCGTTCGTATGGAAACGGCAGATGGTCGCAAAAAAGATTTAAAGATTGAAATGACTAGGGACTTATATTTATTTGGGGAAGTAACGACAAATACAAAGTGTTTGAGCTATTTATCTGAAATGAAGATTCCAGTTCATTTTTTTAACTATTATGGTTACTATACTGGAACTTTTTATCCCAGAGAAAAAAATGTATCTGGAAAATTACTTGTGGAGCAGGTTAGTCATTCTGTAGAAGAGGAGAAACGAATTACTTTAGCACAAAAATTTGTTGAAGGTGCAACAGCGAATAATTTGCGCAATTTGCAGTATTATAGAAGAAGAGGAAAAGAAGTGGGTGGACAAATATCAAGTATCGAGGCTGTTAGAAAAAGGATTTATCGCACAACTGAAATCGATGAGTTAATGGGGATAGAAGGAAATATTCATCAGATTTATTATAGTGCTTGGGAAACAATATTGAACAATCAAGTTGAATTCAAAGCCAGAGTGCGAAGACCTCCTGATAATATGGTAAATTCTTTGCTTTCGTATCTTAATATGTTGACCTATAGTGCTTGTTTATCTGAAATTTACGTGAGTCAGTTAAATCCGACTATTAGTTATCTCCACAGTAATTCAGAGAGAAGGTTCTCACTGGCTTTAGATATTTCTGAAATTTTTAAACCGTTAATTGTAGATCGTTTGATTTTTTCTTTAATTAACAAAAAGATTATCAGTGAAAAAGACTTTGAAAAAGGGTCGATGGGAAATTACTTGAAGCAAAATGCTCAGCAAAAAGTGTTACGTCAGTTTGATGAACGACTAAATAAAACAATTAGACATCGAGAGCTCAAAAGAAATGTTTCTTATCGCAGACTAATGCGTTTGGAATGTTATAAATTAATTAAACATCTTATGCATGATAAGGACTATGAACCTTTTAGAATTTGGTGGTGAATCTATGTATATAATCTTAGTATATGATATTTCATTAGAAATGAATGGCGCGCGGGTATTAAATAGAGTCTTTAAAATTTGTAAAAAGTATTTAACCCATATTCAAAAATCTGTTTTTGAAGGAGAAATCACACCTGCAAAACTAAAAAAATTAGAACAAGAGTTAAAGGAATATGTACGAGATGATCTGGATTCTGTTTTAATATTTAAAAACTCCAATAAACGATGGTTAACAAAAGAGTATATTGGTATAGATAGTTCAGATGTTCTCTCTAATTTTTTTTGAATTTCTAATCAATCTGTCAATGGGGGATAATCGATAAATTCTGTAGTTATGACGACAGGTAGAGAATCCAATTCAAAAGTGAATTTCTAATATTATTTCTTGTTATTTTTGAAAAGGAAATCAATAAATTTTCTTGGGTAGACAGATAACTACTTTAGCACTCTTTTGATAACTTCAATTGAGCTTGCAGGGTACAAATCTAAAAATAGTGGAATGTAAATACTGTTATCTGGCGCTTGTGTTCTTGTGACAATATGTACAAATTTAAAAATAGTGGAATGTAAATACAGGAGGAATTAAAATGAAAGAAATCACATTGAGTACAAATCTAAAAATAGTGGAATGTAAATTACTTTTGCCAAAAATCATTTGTACTTGATTTATTAAGTACAAATCTAAAAATAGTGGAATGTAAATGCTTGCATCTGACTTCCACCATTGCTGACCCTCTTGTACAAATCTAAAAATAGTGGAATGTAAATAATAGATAAGGAGTGAAATTTATGTATACAAAAGTGTACAAATCTAAAAATAGTGGAATGTAAATATGTTTAGCGCAGGTATTTCAGAACCAAACAACACCGTACAAATCTAAAAATAGTGGAATGTAAATGACACAGCTAAGAAGATTCATGTATTGGATGGTACGGTACAAATCTAAAAATAGTGGAATGTAAATATCCAATCGCTACTTTTGTTATCTACGACGATACGGCGTACAAATCTAAAAATAGTGGAATGTAAATAAATTTTGAATGAAAATAATATAGACAAAATTAGGTACAAATCTAAAAATAGTGGAATGTAAATGACTACATCAGTTTTGACTGTCCGCATTGCTATGACGTACAAATCTAAAAATAGTGGAATGTAAATCAATTGAGGACTTGGAACAATTGGTGGACATTTTCTGTACAAATCTAAAAATAGTGGAATGTAAATGCGAATCGAGCGGAACGGACTGGGTCGAACTGGCGACGTACAAATCTAAAAATAGTGGAATGTAAATTCAGAACTGCGTGAGTTAAATCAATGGGGAATTTATGTACAAATCTAAAAATAGTGGAATGTAAATGACTGACGGACGAACTCAACACGTTAAATTTTTTGAGTACAAATCTAAAAATAGTGGAATGTAAATAAATACACAACAGCATGTGTTGCTGGGCTTGGTTTTGGTACAAATCTAAAAATAGTGGAATGTAAATATATTAACCTTGAGATTGCTATGAGTAGTAAAGACGGTACAAATCTAAAAATAGTGGAATGTAAATTTGCTATTCCTCCTTTAGCTTTCTGATCAGGGCTTTGTACAAATCTAAAAATAGTGGAATGTAAATCATTCTCGTAGTCGCCATTAATGTACAGCTTGTGCGTACAAATCTAAAAATAGTGGAATGTAAATTGCCTTAGACGAACTACGTTACGGCGTGAATTACTTGTACAAATCTAAAAATAGTGGAATGTAAATAAGAATCTCAAATGAGAGAGCTTCAAGAAATATACGTACAAATCTAAAAATAGTGGAATGTAAATAACGCTGACGGGGTTTTAGCAATGCAGATTGCTAACAGTACAAATCTAAAAATAGTGGAATGTAAATTCTGATCGCATGAAAACTATTTACGATTTCACTGTTGTACAAATCTAAAAATAGTGGAATGTAAATTGTCGTTTTAACCAATCTATCCCGTTGCCTGACACTGTACAAATCTAAAAATAGTGGAATGTAAATGATTGATAAAGGTAGTTAACGATAAAAGAACCGTCAGTACAAATCTAAAAATAGTGGAATGTAAATAAAGAATACGTGCAATGTAAAATTTTGTCGTTGTCGTACAAATCTAAAAATAGTGGAATGTAAATTTGTTCATGGAACGCTCACTTGTAACGCAAGGATTGGTACAAATCTAAAAATAGTGGAATGTAAATTATTTAGCTAAGTGGGGAATTAGTCGCGCGCAATTGTACAAATCTAAAAATAGTGTAATGTAAATTTGCTAGATTCCGTCATAGATGTTCCGACAAATAAGTACAAATCTAAAAATAGTGGAATGTAAATTATATTCAGAAAGTCGCTCTATTCTGTCTTCGTAGTCGTACAAATCTAAAAATAGTGGAATGTAAATGCAGGTAACGGCATTAAGTCAACAGCAATCACTTATCGTACAAATCTAAAAATAGTGGAATGTAAATGACATATTGTCCCAGCGTTGACCGTTGTAAGTCAGGTACAAATCTAAAAATAGTGGAATGTAAATCTCTATGATTATGGTATGAGTGATAGCAACCCACGGTACAAATCTAAAAATAGTGGAATGTAAATACGAAGAATAAAACAGTCTACTCAAATTATCGAATTGTACAAATCTAAAAATAGTGGAATGTAAATAATGGGGAGCGTCAGATGCAGTTAAACATGTGATAACGTACAAATCTAAAAATAGTGGAATACCTTCAGATAAACTTATTTTTCTTTTTATAAAACTTATGCTCGACTAAGAAAAATCAGACTTAAGTACGAGGCAGCCCTAAGTCTTAATGGTACAATAAGCTAAAGCCACTAGCGGATGGGAACCGCACTTTTAAGTGGTAGAAAAGGGGAAATGAAATGAAAAAAAGTACAGTAACAGTTATTGGTGTCATCGGAATCATTGTCATCGGAATTGTCGGCTACTTTATTGCTACTTATAATAGTTTAGCCAGTGCCGAAAACAGTGTCGATGCGAAATGGTCGCAAGTAGAAAACGTGATGCAACGTAGAGCAGATTTAATTCCTAATCTAGTGAATAGTGTTAAGGGCAGTATGAAGCATGAGACCGAAATTTTTTCAGCGATTACAGAAGCCCGCAAAGAATACAATCAAGCTTCTACGCCAGAAGAAAAAGTTGCTGCTGACAATAAAATCGATCAAAGTGTCGGTACAATGGTGAGTGTAATTAAAGAAAGCTATCCGCAACTAGCCTCTAATGAAAACGTAAAGACGTTAATGACACAACTGGAAGGTACCGAAAATCGCATTGCTGTTGAGCGTCGCAATTACATTACAGAAGTCCAAAGCTACAATCAAAATTTAGTTCGTTTTCCTAAAAATCTCGTAGCGAAAATGCTTGGTTTTGAAAAGAAAGCTAACTTTAAAGCTGAACCTGGGGCTGAAAAAGTTCCAGATGTAAGTTTTGAGTAAAGGTGGTGGGGCAGATGAATAAACAACGCCCGGCCAGTTCAACTATTCAAACAGATCAAAAAATTCGCGATTTTTATCAAATTGTGGTTAAACGTAATCGTATACTACGCATGATCCTTTTTGTTATTGTATTACTTTTTGGTGTCGGATTAGTTGGTTCTATTTTAGACGATCATACGTTTGTCGAAAAAAAGCTACACTATGACACGCAATTACAAGAGTTACAAATACAACGAGAAGATATTCTATCTGGCAAAATTCAACCGTCACAAAAATCTTTTGATGAAGTATTAAAAGACAATATGGATCAGTTGGGTGATTATCCTAGCCAAGCAGATAATTACCAAGTCGCAATCAAAGACAGTAATAGCAAAATTACGATTAACAAAAATAATATCTTTGTCTCTGATAATGCAAAAATTATCAATGCTGCAACAAAAAAGAAAATTTATAACTTGAATAAGCAATTGGCGGCGAGTACAGATGGTGCACAGCTGGAAGTTGTCACAGTCAATGCGTTACCAAGTGGTGAAGATATTGAATCTTATGCCAATAAAATTTTTAATCAGTTGGGAATTGGTGATAAAACGCAAAACAATGGGGTATTATACCTTATCGCCTTAGAAGACCGTAAGTTTCGGCTAGAGGTCGGTTATGGTCTGGAGGGGTTAATCCCAGATGCGACAGCAGAGGATATTATTAACAATGATGATGTAGTAGATTTATTTAAAGATGAAAACTACAGTAAAGCGATTAGTCAAGTTGTAGAGGAAGTCTTTAGTTTGATGAATACGAAAACAGCTTTAGTAGACTCACAAATAGCACAAGTCACAGCCCAAAAAAGAAATCTGAATTTATTTTATTGGGGGTTGCGAGTTTTCTTTGTAGGAATGATGCTTATCGCGATTATCGTGATAATTAGTTTAAGTAGGGGGCGTCGTTACTTAAAAGAAATTTATCAAAAATACCAAGTAACCAGTAAGCAATTACCTCAGATGTTTACGGATGAAAAAAGTGCCAACACTACATTAAAGCAAACAGAATTGTATTATGTTATGTTAAGCGGCTTATTTTTAGCAGCAACGGTAAATGGTGTAAAGAAAGCTATAATCCAAGGAAGATTGTTAAAACAACCTAATGCAAAGAAAATGGGTATGGGTCGTGTTTTAATTGGCGATACCTTATACGGAGGTTATGGACAAGTTTTGACATACAGCTATTTATCTTCCAATTACAATTCAGCAAATCATAATTCTTCTAGTGGCGGTAGTGGTGGCTCATGGGGATCATTTGGTGGTGGTTCTTCCGGTGGTGGCGGAGCCTCTGGCGGTTGGTAAATAAAAAAGACGAAAAATTTTTCTTAAACAGTGGAAATAAAACACAGTTTAATAAAAAATTTTCGTCTTTTTTTATTTTGAGGCCTCCTTATTTCTGATAGCAAGTGGCGCGAAATTTTTTACTTGGTCAAATACTGGTTTAAAAAAGTAAGTGTTTGTTGATAGCAAAGTTGTGCTTCTTTTGTTGTGTAGTCGAATTGATATTCATGATTGATTTTTTTTGAAGTAGCAAAAAATAAGCCTGTTACAGGAATATTCATTTTTTGTAGACGATTTTGCAGCGCTTTTCCTTGGATATCAAAAGAGGCTGTATTGCCATCGGTAATATAGGTTGGCGGAAAATCTGGTGTGACTGCATGAACAATACTTGCTTGTTTTAGTTCCGCACTATCTTGCCAGTTTTTGGACCCGATTAAAGACCAAGCTACGGTATGAACAAAAAATTTCATAAAGGCGCTGTCCGAATGTTGTGCCTTCATTTGAATTAAGTTGACTGGCCCGCAATAGGAGAGGACGCCTTTAATTGTTTTTGGTTCCAATTGCCTTGCAAAATCCATCTGGTGTGCATATTTTTTATTTGTTTGTAAAGCAACGTACTGCAAAGCAATTTGCGCGCCTGCGCTATCACCACCAAAAAATAGTTGTTGTAAATCTAAATTTTTTGGCTTTTCTTTTTGTAATGTGGTGATTAACTCGGCCACTTGCGTAACTTGATTGGGGTATTTTGATGCGGGAGCTTCTTGATAGTTCATTGCAATTACTGCTACCTGACTATTAGCGGCAATTTTAGTGGCAAATTCTTTAACCCCTAATTTATCACCACCCACATACCCACCGCCATGAACCCAAATCATAACAGGAACTTTTTTTGTGGTATTTTTGGGGCGATACAAATCATAAGTATGCTTTTGAAATTTTGAGGAATAATTTAAATCTTTGTTTACAGTAATTTTACGCGCATCTTCTTTGAATGCAGTTTTATCGGTCATTTCCACAGGGGCATTAAAGAGATGGCCAATTACCATTGCACCAGGGCGAGGGGAAATATTAAATGCAATCAGTAGAAGTAAAATGAAAATAATAATCCCGCTTAGAATAAATAATAGTACTTTTTTTAATCGCTTCATGTTCAACCTGCCTTATTTTTTTGCTGTTTTATTATAACATGAAAAAATTTTTTCTTTTTTTAGGAAATAATTAAGAATGGTTGTTCTTTTATTTTTGCAAACGTTACGTAAATATGTTAGTGTATATGCAAACGTAAATAGAAAAAAGGAGGTGGATGGAATGACAACAAAGGAAATGATGCAAGATTATATGCGAGGATTTCATCAACAGGGGGAAAAATACTATTGCTTATATTGCAAAGAACAAACAGAAATTGGCTGTATTTATCCTGATGAAGAAAAATTTTTTACAGCAGAAAAATTTATGCAAAGACACATAGAAGCTGTGCACGAGGGACCGTTGATGGCATTACTCCAGTTACCCAAAGAGACAACAGGAATTAGTGAAACGCAACAGGAGATTATAACTTTGTTTGCACGAAAGATTGACGATAAATTTATCGCACAGCGCTTGGGAGTAACTGCTTCTGCTGTACGCAACCATCGTTTTAAGTTAAAAGAAAAACAAAAACAAGCACAAGTGTTTCTTAGTATAATGGCTTTGCTCGCAGAACCTGAAGTTATTTTGCCCCACAGCAATGCAAAAATGTTAGATGATCGCTACAATATTACCCCTGAGGAACAACAAAAAGTGTTAACAACCTATCGCGATGAAAAGGGATTTATTAAAACGTTCCCGGCAAAAGAAAAACGAAAGTTGATTTTGTTAGCAGATATTGTTCGTCACTTTGAATTTGACAAAAATTATCACGAGTCTGCCTTAAATGCCATTTTAAAACAATATGTCGCAGATTTTGTTACGGTTCGACGCTATTTGATCGAATACGGCTTTATGCAACGGACAAAAGACGGTAGTAGTTATTGGCGAGAAAAATAAAGCATATCCTTGGTGTTTAAAACAATTCATAATTTTTCCTATCTTTAATAAAATGAATAAAAAACTTACCATAAAGTTGGTAAGTTTTTTTGCGTAAGATGAAACTAGCAAGATAGCAGTTAAAAACGCCGAATCCAAAGCAATAAATTATTATTTTATGTAAAAATACGCATACATTTTTGCATCGTCATATGAATGAAAAGTCCTTTGTTACGGTTTAGAAGGAGATATTACGTTTAAAACGTAACTGATACGTTTTATCTTGACGAGTTATTTTTTGTCTGTTAAATTAATTGTCGTGGCAAATCGGAAAATTACGATTTGATTTCATCGTGTTTAATTTAGGAGGCATAATTGAATGAAAAAATATATACTTGGCTTAGGTGTTTTACTAAGTGCCGTTGTTCTCACAGCTTGTGGCAATAATAAAGAGGCTAGCAGTCAAAATAACGACGGCAAAATAAAAGCAATTGCGACTTTTTATCCGATGTATGAATTCACTAAAGAAGTGATGGGAAATGAAGGAGAAGTTGAACTTTTAATTCCGGCAGGAACAGAACCCCACGATTATGAACCAAGTGCTAAAGATATTGCAAAAATTTCGGAGGCGGATGCTTTTGTCTACAATAGTGAAGAGATGGAAACATGGGTAGATAAAATTAAAGACAATATCGATAAAGATAAGACCAAAATGATTGAAGCGTCGCATCAGATTGACTTACTGGCATCTAGTAATGACGGTCATGATCACGATGAAGATGTAGACGAACACGCCCACGAAGACGAACATACCCATTCAAAAGATCCGCATGTCTGGACTGATCCTGTGATGGCAGTGAAAGAAGTAAAGGAAATTCAAGAAGAGTTAGCAGAAAAATATCCGGCTAAAAAAGCACAATTTGAAAAAAATGCTACTAGTTATATTGCTAAATTAAATGATCTAGATAATAAATATGAAGCAGCTTTTAAAAATGCCCAAAATAAAACATTTGTAGTGCAACATGCAGCTTTTGGTTATTTAGCTAATCAATATGGTTTAACGCAAGAATCTATTTCTGGTATTTCACCAGATCAAGAGCCTTCGCCAAGTCGTTTAGCGCAGTTAAAACATTTTGTCGCTGAACATGATACCAAAGTTATCTACTTTGAAGAAAATGCTAATTCGAAAGTAGCAGAAACTTTATCCAAAGAAACAGGCGTAAAACTAGCGGTTTTAAATCCATTGGAAAGCTTGACACAAAAACAAATAGATCAAGGGGAAAACTATCTTTCTGTAATGGAAAAAAATTTGCAGGCTTTGCAAGCAACAATTAAGTAAGGTATGGTAAAAATCGCATTATAGCTAGTTAGTAAATTGAAGCTTGCGATAAAGTAGCCCATATAGTTGTTAAAATTTTCTACTTATTAACTTTTAACTTTAAAAGAAGAGGAGGCGCAACTTTGCGCTATATCGATGTTAAAGATTTAACGTTTTATTACGATGACGAACCGGTTTTAGAAGATATTTCGTATTACGTAGAGGATGGCGAGTTTGTCATTTTGACTGGTGAAAATGGCGCTGCTAAATCTACCTTAATCAAAGCAACGCTTGGACTTTTAAAACCGAGTAAAGGTTCTATCGAACTAGCTAAGGAAAATGCGGCGGGAAAAAAGATTAGTATCGGGTATATTCCTCAACAAGTAGCCTCTTTTAATGCTGGATTTCCGAGTACAGTGGAAGAGCTAGTTCGTTCAGGCCGCTATCCGCGGGGGCGTTGGTTCAAACGCTTGAGTAAAAAAGATCATGAACATGTGAAAAAAGCCTTAGAAGCTGTCGGAATGTGGGAAATGCGCCACAAAAAAATTGGTGAACTATCAGGTGGCCAAAAACAGCGTATCAGTTTAGCCCGCATTTTTGCGACAGATCCGGATTTATTTATTTTAGATGAACCAACTACGGGAATGGATGAGCAGTCCCGTAATGAATTTTACCGTTTATTGCGGCATAGTGCTCATCAACATGGCAAGGCCATCTTAATGATTACCCATGATCATGAAGATATTAAACAATATGCGGATCGCCAAATTCGCTTAGTACGTAAAGAAGATTCGCCATGGCGCTGTTTTCATATCGATCGTGAATAGGATTATCGTTTGTCTAGGCTAAGTTTATTTGTTAAAAAACGCAAGTGTGAAGGTTAACAAAAAGGAGATTTTATTTTTGAGCTTACTAAATTATGAATTTATGCAACGAGCAGTTTTAGCAGCGATTTTTATTGCTGGTATTGCGCCAATGTTAGGGGTATTTTTAGTGATTCGGCGTCAGTCACTTATGGCGGATACTTTGTCTCATGTATCATTAGCAGGTGTCGCACTCGGATTTTTCTTGAATTTAAATCCGAATTTGACAACGATGTTAGTTGTAGTTGTAGCAGCGGTTGTTTTAGAATATTTACGTTCGATGTACCGCAGTTATTCGGAGATTTCCATTGCAATTTTAATGGCTGGTGGATTAGCGTTGGCGCTTGTTTTAATGAATTTGTCTGGTGGTAATTCTGCGACAAGTATTCAATCGTACCTTTTTGGCTCAATTGTGACGATTACAAGTGGCCAAGTTATTTTTCTGGCAGTTTTATTTGTTATTGTCCGTGTATTGTTTTTTTTATTTAAAAGACCAATGTATGTACTAACTTTTGATGAAGATAGCGCTCATGTAGATGGACTGCCAGTTCATTTGATGTCCATGGCATTTAATATTTTAACAGGTGTGGCAATTGCCGTGATGATTCCGATTGCCGGGGCACTCCTTATTTCGGCAATTATGGTTTTACCAGCAGCTATTGCCATGCGTTTAGGAAAAAGCTTTGATGTGGTGATTTGGATTGCAACCTTTGTCGGTCTTTTTGGAATGTTGAGTGGTTTGACGACTTCATTTTATTTGGATACGCCACCAGGAGCTACTATTACGCTAGTTTTTATCGGTTTATTTTTAATTGTGAACGTCAGCAAACGACTTTTTGTAGCATTACAACGTTTTAAAAATAAAAAAATTTCACAATAAAATTGTTTTACTGTAAATTTGTAAACGAAAGGAATGGGAGAAGGTCTATAGACCTTCTCCCATTCCTTTTTTATTTTCACTCGTTAGATTTTTGCCGCACTATTTTGGATATTTTCAAAGAAAGCGTTCACGTTTTACGAACTATTTTGCTTTTTTTTCAGTTAATGCTCGCTTTTTTTGTAATAAGCCCTTATAATAAGGCGAGAAATTTATCAGGAGAGTGAACAGTGTGAAAGTACGTCGTAGTGAACGATTAATCGATATGACGCATTATTTATTGGAACATCCTCACGAGTTGATTCCATTAACCTTTTTTGCGAAACGTTACGAATCGGCTAAATCTTCTATCAGTGAAGACTTGGCTATCGTAAAAAAAACATTTAAAGAGCGGGGAACTGGAATTTTAGATACAATTCCTGGCGCTGCCGGTGGTGTATTATTTGTGCCAGAAATTCCTTATGAGGATGCAAAAAAATATATTCACGACTTGGCAGAACGTTTATCAGAACAAGACCGCTTGTTACCAGGTGGCTATGTTTATTTATCAGACTTGTTGGGAGAACCAGAGTTATTACGACAAGTAGGTCGTATTATTGCTTCAAAATATTTAGGTCAAAAAATCGATGCCGTGATGACAGTCGCGACCAAAGGGGTGCCAATTGCCCAAGCGGTATCTTCTTATTTGAATGTACCTTTTGTGATCGTACGCCGCGATTCCAAAATTACCGAAGGATCAACCGTTAGTGTAAATTACGTTTCCGGTTCTTCGGAACGTATCGAGAAAATGGAATTATCAAAACGTAGCTTAAAACGGGGCTCTCGCGTGTTAGTAGTAGATGATTTCATGAAAGGCGGCGGTACCGTCAATGGCATGAAGAGTTTAATTGAAGAATTTGAATGTGAATTAGTTGGGGTAACCGTTTTTGCTGAAACGAAGTTTAAAGGCATCAAAGCAATTAAAGATTATACCTCTTTGCTTTATGTAGAAGATGTTGATACCAAAACCAAGACTATTTCTGTTGTACCAGGAAATTATTTTTCTGCATAAAAACAGGCAACCTTACAAGGTATTGTAAGGTTGTTTTTTTTGTCAAGATACAAATTCTAATAATTGCTGACTTGGCAAAAGAACGCTTTATTTGTATAGTTAGACTAAAGTTAAACAATGGAAAGCCGGGATAGATTGTGGATACATATAAGATTAATACCGACAATGGTACCAAATTGGATTTACTAGTATTAACGTGTCAAAAACCAAAGGCAATTGTGCAAATTATTCACGGAGCATTAGAATATAAAGAACGCTATCTTCCTTTTGCAAAATTTTTACAAAGTCATAATTTTGTAGTTATTTTGTCTGATAATAGAGGACACGGTGCATCGGTGTCTGCAGCAGATCCGTTTGGAGTAATGGAAAGTTTTTCTACCTTAGTCAATGATCAAGTAATTATCAGCGATTTTATTCAAACGAAATATCCTAATTTACCGCTTTATTTATTCGGTCATTCTTTTGGTTCTATCATTGCCCGTAATTATTTACAAAAAAATGATCAACGAGTGACGAAAGTCGCATTAACCGGGACGGCAAATTATGTACCGGTAGTTCCATTAGGAATAGCTGTAGGTAAGTTTTTTTTACGTTTCAACGATAATCAAAAACAAAACAAATTTTTGAATTGGCTTTCTGGCAACATGGGCGTTGAGCACGATTGGCTAAGCAATAATCCAGCAAATAATGCACAATGCCGGCAAGATAAACAGATGGTACCTGTTTATCCAGTCCGAAGTTTACTAACTATTTGGGAAGGGGATCGTCAATTAAAAAATTATTCTGCTTATCACTGTCAAAACCCCCAATTACCTATTTTAAGTGTGGTAGGAGCACAAGATGTTAAAATAACGGGCGGAAAAAAAGGACTGGCAGATACACTTGCCACATTAAAGAAAATCGGCTATACAAATGTTAAAAGTATTGAGATGCCGGGGATGAAACATGAAGTCTTAAATGAACTTGACAAGCAAGCCGTTTATACCGTCTTACTGAATTTTTTGGAAGAATAATAAAAAACCGGAATGACAACATGAAAGATGTTGTCATTCCGGTTTTTTAATAAAATTATTCCCATTTTTTTGAAAGGAAGAAGCTTTCTTTTTCCAGAATTTTAGTCAGCAATTTAACAAAAAAACTAACGAAAGGGCCAATTAGAATTACCCCTAAAATGGTACCAACACCTATTGAAGCACCTAGTAAAATCCCCAATGATAAAAAGAAAACATCTAGTAAAAGACGCACAATGCCCATGTCCTGACTTGTCTTTTGAGCTAAAAAAATAGAAAAGGCCTCAACGGCGCCACTGCCAACATCAGCACAAATATAAAGTGCTATTCCGATTGAAAAAAATAAAATTCCTATGAATAGTTTGAGATAAGAAAATCCAGTGAGGGGAAGAAAATAAGGAAATAATTTGAACCAAAAATCAATAAGACTTCCTAAACCAAATGCGTATAATACGCTACCGATTTTGACAAAGTTGCGATCAAACAAAAATAAAACTGTCAGTAATAGCAGTCCAGCTACTATACAACTGATGCCAAACGATAATTGCAATTGATCAGCTATACCAAGTGAGAATGTACTAAACGCATCCATGCCCATTGCGGCAGAACTAAACAGTGCAGCGCCAAAAGAAGCGCTTAGGAGTCCAGTGCTAAACAAGCTAATTTTTTTATACATAGTACCTCCATTTCTAAAAAGGCAGGCACAGCTTTTAGTCGCGTGCCTGCTGTCTATCTTAATGTTCAGTTACTAAATAATTATCTACTGCTAACTTTGCGCCGTTTGTCGCAATTACTTGTTGATACCAATAAAAGGAATCCTTTTTATAGCGATTTAAATCTTTTTCATCTTCATCGGTACGATTAACATAAACAAAACCATACCGTTTTTTGTAGCCGTTACTTGTAGATAATAAATCAATGTATGACCACGGGCAGTAAGCTAATAATTCGACGCCGTTGTCAATCGCATTTTTCATAGCGATAACGTGTTTTTGCAAGTAATCAATTCGATAGTGGTCATGGATACGACCGTCTTCTTCTAATGTGTCGTAAGCACCCATACCATTTTCTGTAATCATCAATGGCACGTTGTAACGGGTGGCAATATCGCGCAGAGTATATTCTAAACCTGTTGGGTCAATCGTCCAATCCCAGTCGGTTGTGTCTAAGTTTGGATTTTTGACCATCTCATAGAAATCCGGTTGAATTTCTTCTCCGCTAAATTGTCCTTTTACGCCTGAAATATTTACCCCTTGGTATTGACGTGTAGCATCTTTTTTAGGTGCTTTGGCACACATCGAAGAATAGTAGTTAATTGCAATAAAGTCAGACATAGCCGATTGACAAATTTTTTCATCTTCTTCGTGGAAGAGTGGTTGCATATCGTGCTCTTTTAAATAACGAAAAGCTGATTCTGTATAAAAACCTTTTAAATACATATCTAAAAAATATTGATTTCGTAAATCTTGGGCATTCATGGCAGCACGTGCATCTTCTGGTTTAGAAGTTAATGGGTAGATAGGGTCATAACCTAATGCTGGTCCAATTGTTCCCCCTTCTACTAGCTCATGACATAATTTAGTAGCTAGTTTATCAGCCAAATGCATATGATGGTTAATTTGGTAACGCATTCTGGCATCATTTAGATATTTTTCTGGAACATAGTTTTTCTTTGTCCAATATTGCACAATAATACTTTGTTCGTTGATACTAATCCATTTTTTCACTTTATGCCCAAATTCTTTGAAAATTAATTCAGCAAATTCAGCAAAGTCAAAAATAGATTGGCGATCTACCCAGCCATCGTATTTTTCTACTAGCGCCATAGGCATATCATAATGGTATAAAGTTGGGATAGGCTCAATGCCGTTTGCTAGTAATTCATCAATTAAATCGTGATAAAACTGTAGGCCTTTTTGATTAACTTCACCTACGCCATCTGGTAAAACGCGTGCCCAAGCAATGGAGAAGCGATAACAATTCATCCCCAACTCTTTCATTAAAGCAACATCTTCTTTCATACGATGGTAGTGATCGCTTGTAACGGAGGCGTCAGCAAATTGGCCGCCTTGATTATTGATATCTTGCATAGATTCTTTTTTTCCATCCATTAAAGCAGCGCCTTCTACTTGATAAGCGCTAGTAGCAGCACCCCATAAAAAGTTTTTTGGAAATTGTTTCATGTTGCATTTCTCCTTCATAATTTATTGCGTCAAATAAGTCTTGGATAGGTTTTGAAATAACCAATAAGATATTTTTTAGTTATTTCAGAACAGCTATCAAGAGGACTTGTTAAACGCTTCGTTTTGTATTTAAAACGAAAAAGACACGTCATTGGTCGGACTTCTTCAGCGTTTTAGCGGGTTGAAACTATTTCAAATAAATCAATTAAATCGCGCGTTATGTTCACTTCGCTGGTAATTGTCATTAAGTGATCTTGCGCATGAGTAAATAAGAGACAAGATTCGTAATTATGCCCACGAGCTTCATTTTGAATAACTTCAGTTTGTGCTTTATGAGCAAGTAAAATGTTTTCCTTAGCTTCTTTCAAGTGTTCTTTGGCAGCAGCAAATTCCATTTTTTTAGCCGCCGTAATTGCTTCTTGTGCTTTTGTACGCCCGTTGCCGGCGTGAATAATGATTTGCATTGCCACAGTAAGCAATTCATTTTCGGTCTCTTCCATTAATTTCATTTCCATTACGTACACTCCTTTTATTTAAATTGTTATGCGATTGACTCTACTGGTGATTTCAGTTCTGTTTGTTGGCCTGTTTTTAATTCCTCGGCAAGTACTTCTTTTTCATAGACTTTGAAGAAGGGATACCAAATTCCAAAGTAGATTGCAAATAAGACAAAGTAAACGATGACTGCACGGAAATCTTTAGTTAAAATGACACTCGAAATGGGTGCAGGAATTTGAGCTAGTTGCATTAACTCATAAGGGATTTTTAATAACCCGCCTTTCATTGCAAACCAAACGACACAACACCCGACGATAGAATTTATCCACATTGGCATCATTAAAATAGGATTCATCACGACCGGGGCACTGAAAACAAGCGGCTCATTAATATTGAAAATAGATGGGCCAATGCAGATGCGTCCTAAAGTTTTTAATTTTTGGGATTTAGAGAACATCATCATAATGTTTAACGCCAATGTGGCACCAGTTCCGCCCATCATGATCAGTCCGATACTATAAACTACTTCATTGGTAACAATATTGCCGGGTTCTAACCCTTTTTGAACAGCTAACGTGTTGGCTGCAATTCCAGCGATAAAAATCGGATTTTGAATCGCTGACCATAACCAAGTTGAAATTCCCATGGAGTAAAAGAACGCTGGAATTAAGACCAGTAAAATTAATCCAGGTAAAGATTGGCCAAAATCTTGAATCGGAGCAAAAAGTCCGATAATAACTTCGAAAATATCGATTTTTAGACCAAAAATTAGGCTAGCCCAAAAGGCAAGACTTGTAAAAATCGGAATGATATTGTTGATCCACTCAAGAACAAAATCAGGCATTTCACTTTCTTTAAAAAGATTAAGCTTAGTATAAAGGTGGAAAATGAGACTGATTACCCCGCCGACAATGACACCAATTAAAATTCCAGAAGGTCCGATGCGATCCATTGCATAAGTTCCTTCTTTTGCACCAACGGGTTGTAAAAACATCAGCAACGAACAAATAGAAACGATGCCGGCAGTAATGGCATATTTACTGTGATGCAGTTTTTCCATATACTGATTGGCAACCATAAAAGCTGCAATTAAACCAATAAGCCCGAAAGAATAATTGGAGATATTTCCTAAATCGGGTAATACAGGTAGATAAGAACGAAAAACGTTGTAAAAAAATACAAGTGAACCAGTTAAAATAAACGGTATTAATTTTTGCATGGCACTGGACAGTCCGGCAACAGCTGGTTTTTGAGTGAAAACTCTCGCTTTGGGGGCAAAAGAATTACCTAACCAATCCATAAATTTTTTCATCTGAACTACTCCTATCAATTATTTTTTGCAGTGGGAAAATGGGATGTTTAAGCTTGGATATGTTCTAAAGCAAATTTGAGCAAGCCTGGACCATCTAGCATGCCATAAATATCTTGTGGAATGACTTCAACAGGAACACTGTATGGCGCCGCTTGTTCTTGCATTTGTTCTTTTAATGAAGCGTAATGAGGCCCAAGCAATAAAATGTCAATTGCGTCTAGATATTGGGGGATTTCACTTTCGCTGCGGGCTTCCACAGAAGCATTGACTCCTTGTTTTTTTGCCGCTTTACGTGTTTTTTGGGCTAAAAAACCACTGGACATTCCTGCACCACAACAAAGTAAGACATTAATATTTTCCATGATAAATTCCTCCGAATATGTTTTTTTATTTTTTTGTTTTCTTCAACCGGTTGCTGTTTACATGTCTATTATTAAACGAAAATTGTTATGTCTCAAATTTACTTTTGCACGGGTGCGGTGCAAAAAACTGTAATTGTAAACACTACCAAGAGTGGCTATAATTGAAAATGTAAAATAAGTGAAGGAGTGAACGAATGAAAGAAAAGCAAAAAGCGCTAATTCATTATCTGGTTTGTGCTGACCGTGCAGTCTCTTCAACTGTCTTGGCGAAAGCTCTAAATATTTCTCCTCGCACCGTAAAAAACTATGTTAAAGAAATTAATACATTGCAGTCAGCTACAATCAGTGCCTCCAACCATGGCTATAGCATTAATCAAAAAGCGGCGCACCAATTATTAGCGCAAGAAAAAGATCAAGAGGAAGTCCCCGATACATTTGAAAAACGTGTTTTTTATTACATAACCGCACTGTTAATTCACCATCAAACTTTGAATATTTTTGATTTAGAAGAAGATTTATTTATTAGCGCGTCCACCATACGGGCAGATATTCGTAAAATGAATAAAAACTTTGGAAGTAAAAAGTTACGTTTTACAGTTCGAAATGATTATTTAGAAGTTGTGGGGGAGGAAAAAGAAAAGCGAAAGTTAGTATCATTGTTAATTTTTGCTGAAATGCCTGATAAATACTTAGATTTAACCCGGTTAAAGAAGCACTTTCCTCCAGCAGATGTGGGAATAATTACCACGATTATTCAAGAAGTTACCCACGAGACAAAATATTGTTTCAACGATTTTTCATTCGCCAATTTGGTTTTGCATTTGTTGATATTGGTGGAGTCTATTCGAAATGGTCATACGCTGACTTCACGGGCGATGTCACATACTTGGCTACCACAAGACAAAGCCAAATTAGTAAATGAAATGATTGCCAAATTAGAAGCTGCCTTTTCAATTGAATTAAATGATTCCGAGCGAGAAGAACTTCACGTTTTGTTTCAAGTGAATACGAATTATTTACCCAGTAGTGATTTTGAAGAGATTAAAGGGATTGTTGGTACAGACTTAGTGCATCAATTAGAAGGAATTTTAGCAGAAGTCTATCAAACATTTGGGGTGAAATTGAATCAAAGTTCTTTTGTAATTCCCTTTGCACTCCATCTAAGTGGACTAGTCTCACGGGCCAAAGAAGCTGCTTATATTCAAAATCCAATGTTAGATAGTGTCAAACAAGATTTTCTTATTGTGTATATGATTGCTGTTTTTATCAGTTTGCGGCTAGGCGAATTAAATGATCTGCATATAACAGAAGATGAAACAGCCTATATTGCTTTACATGTGGGATCTGAGTTGGAAGACCAGCATCAAAATAGTCATAAAATCCCCACTGTTTTAGTAGCACCTAAGTATATGGGGTTAAACGAAAAATTATACACGCAATTAAATCATAACTTTGAACAAGAATTGAATATTTTAGCTGTTTGTCAAGATTTGACAGAAATAAAAGCATATCAATTTGATTTGTTGCTAACCACTTTAGCAGCGCCTTTGCATGAAGACTATGATGTGATTAAGTTAGCGCCTATTTTAAATAGTCAACAGCGAAGTTATTTGGGGACAGAAATTGCAAATGTGCGTTTAAGACGTAAGCGCAAGATTTTATTACAAAATTTTTCTACTTTTTTTGATGAACGTTTCTTTTTTTACGAACCAGAAGCAACAAATGCTACAGAAATCTTGCATTTAGTCTGTCAAAAATTAATAAGCGAAGAAATAGTCCCCACTACCTTTTTAGAACATGTTAAAGCAAGAGAAGCTGCTGCTGATACTGCTTATGATCAAATTGCGATTCCCCATTCGATTTATTCAGAAGCAGTCACAACAAAGATTGCGTTGGTTATTTCCAAAAGGGGGATTTTATGGGGTGGAAAAAAAATTCATTGCATGCTGCTACCGGCTATTAGTCGTTTAGATCGAAATCGTTTTTTAGATATTTATGAAGCACTGATTTCTTTATTTGACGAAGAAGATGCATTCGTAGAGTTGATGAAGATCACTAATTTTTCTGCATTGAAGCAGTTATTGTCTGAAAAATTTGATTAAAGACAGAAGTAACTTGCTTTTATAACATCTTATATCGTTTTATTAATATTCGCTAAAAAATGGTGGGAGTTAGTTAAATTCTCACCATTTTTTGTGCTACAGTATGGCTAAAACTGGAAACGTTTTTAATAGTTCAATCAGTAAATAATTGTAAGTGGGGATAACGATGAAAGAAGAATTATTGACATATTTGGAAAACCAAACGGCTTTTATTGATCTTCGCCATTTAAGTGAAGTTTTTACGGCGCAAAAACTAGCAGAGATTTTTGCAGTGAAGCGCAACACCATTAGCCATTACCTCAATCAGTTGAACGAAGCCGGACTATTGGTGAAAATCAATTCCCGTCCGGTTTATTATTTCCATAAAGAGGCGTTTGAAAAAGATTTTTTCTTATTGCGAGATAACTTTTACCAAAGTAGTGAGGAAATTTTAAAAGAGCAACCTTTATTTGAACAGCAAAAAGATTTGTTTTCGTTACTAATCGGCCATGATAAGAGTTTGAGTCGTGCAGTGGAACAAATCAAAACAGCACTTTATTATCCAGATAACGGCTTACCGACATTAATTACTGGCGAAAGTGGGACGGGGAAGAGTTTTTTAGTCCGCTTGATTCATAAGTATTGTTTGGAAAATGAATTGATTAAAGAAGATGCACCGCTTATTACTTTAAATTGCGCGCAATATGCTAATAATCCAGAGCTATTAACTAGTAATCTTTTTGGGCATGTAAAAGGAGCATATACAGGGGCTGATAGTGATAAAATCGGGGCGTTTGAAGCCGCAGACGGCGGTATTTTATTTTTAGATGAAGTCCATCGGTTAAATGCAGAAGGACAAGAAAAGTTATTCACTTATTTGGATCAGGGAATTATTTATCCTATGGGAGCCACAAATCAACCAATTAAGGTCAAAACACGTCTGTTTTTTGCTACTACCGAAGATTTGGAGAGTAGCTTTTTAACGACGTTTATGCGACGGATTCCCATTCAAGTAACCTTGCCTGCAATTAATGCACGCAGTCGAAATGAACGCTTGGAGTTAGTTTATTCCTTTTTATTAAGTGAAGTGCGTAAAATTAAGCGACCGCTGAATGTGAGTGGTCAAGTTTTAACTTTATTAACGAACAGTGGGTTCAAAGGCAATATTGGTGAGTTGAAAAATATAGTAAAAGTTACTGTTGCCAAAGCTTTTGCCGAACAAAAAAATGCCGCAAAAATTAATGTATCAATTTATCAACTGCCAGAAAAATTATTAGTACCAGCTACAGGAAATTTACAAAGTGTGCTCCAAAAGGATACTGTGATGACGGAAAATACAACCATTCCTCAATTGTTAGAAAAAAATCATCCACAACAACAAAGAGTAATTACGACTTTTGAGCACATTATTACGGAATTTTCAAAACAGCAACAACTTGCAATGTGTGAAGAACAATTAAAACAAGAAGTGGAAAATCTGTTTGATTTCCTCCTCTTTGAAACAGATCGCCAACAAAAGCAAGAGCTGCTGATTTACTTAACCCAATATATTCGAGATACGTTTAAGCAAATGGAAAGTGCTTATCAAATCAAATTTAACGGTAACGCGGTTTATGCCATCAGTTATTATCTATTTCAACGAGGAGCGGGAAAATGGTACCCAGAAGATGCGAATGTTTTGGGCTTAATCAAGGAATTAGAAGGACAAATCGCGCGTGAATATGCAGCAAGTTATCAATATGTCAAACGTTTATTAGAATTATGTCAGCCAAAATTAGACTTGGAAATCTCGGAGATGGACTGTATTTTACTGACAATTTATTTGAATCGTGCAGATTGGCAAAAAGAGTTGGGAATTCCCCGGGGGATTATTGTAGCTCATGGTTATGCAACAGCTAGTAGTATTGCCAATGTAGCGAATCGTTTTTTAGGTAAGGACATTTTTGCTTCTTTTGATATGCCACTGGATGTTACGCCTCAACAAATAGCAGAAGAAATTTTAGATTATAGTGAAAATCAAGATGTTTCCAATGGTTTAGTTATTTTAGTTGATATGGGATCGTTAAAAGAGATTTATCAATTCTTTCCAAAACAACTTACTGCACCAGTGGTTATTATGAATAATGTAACGACACCGTTAGCTATAGCAATCGGGGAGAATTTACAAAAATCGCTTCCGTTACAAGAAATGATTGAAACCGCGGCTAAACAAACCCAGCTTGACTGGGAAATTATTTATCCTGCGGAAAATAAAATGAAAGCTTTAATTACAACTTGTCTTACTGGGATTGGAACGGCAACACATATCAGCCAATTATTAGAAAAAAGTTTGCCAACTTCCGTGGAATTAAAAATTTTTCCTTATGAATATGAGGTCTTAAAAGAGCATAAACAAAATGAGACTATTTTTTCCATGTATGATGTGTTGGGGATTATTGGCACAGCGGATCCTGGAATTTCAGGAGTACCTTATTTATCTTTAGAAGAATTAATTTCTGGTGATGAAAACCAACTATTGTCCGAATGGTTGAGTACGTATTTGTCTCCTACAGAAAATAGGACATTCAACACCAACGTGATTCGTAACTTTTCACTAGAAAAAGTGATTGATTCGGTTACGATATTAGACACAGAAAAAGTAATGGGCGAAATTGAAGTCTTTATGCGGGAGTTAGAAGCTTATAGCGGGATTGTGATTAGTAACGCGAAAAAACTCGCATTGTATGTACATGTGAGTTGTCTAATTGAACGCTTAATTCGTAATATTCCGATAGATTCCTATGCCGATTATGAAAATTTATATCAGTGTCAAAAGCTTGCTTTAAACCAAATCAAAAAAGCTTTTAGTGTCATAGAAAACGATTACAGTGTCAAGATTCCGGATTCTGAAATTGCTTATATTTATGATATTGTTTACCAAAACATTGAAAATACAGCAATTGATGAAGATTTTTAATAAAAGCAAGTTGTGTACCACTAAAGTTGGCACACAACTTGCTTTTATTTTGGTGTAAGAAATGAGGTGACGAAAATGGAAAGAAAAATGATTTTAGCTTCCCACGGAAAATTCGCTTCGGGGATTTTGAGCTCGTTGGAATTGATCTGTGGTAAAAATGACAATATTACAACATTGGATTGTTACATAACAGAAGACTTCGACCTAACCAAGGCTGTGGATGCGCTAATGGAACAAAATGCAGAGGCAGAAGTAGTGGTGGTAACGGATTTATTTGGAGGTAGTGTTAATAACGAATTTTTACGTTACATCGATCGGCAACATTTTTACTTAGTAGCGGGTATGAATTTACCGTTTCTAATTGAGTTTGCGACGCAATTTATGTTTGCCCCAGATTTAAAGCAAACAATCGCAACAGTTTTGGATAGTTCAAAAGAAGCCATTCAGTTTTGTAATTTAACGTATAGTACTACTGTGGCAGAAGAAGACTTTTAAGTAAGGAGAGAAAAATTATGATTATTTTAACACGTGTTGATCACCGTCTATTGCATGGTCAAGTTGCTTTTTCCTGGACCCAAAGTTTGGGAGCAGATTGTATTTTAATTGCTAATGATGATGTACCAAATAACGAGGTGCGCAAAACTACAATTAAATTAGCCAAGCCGCAAGGGGTGAAATTAGTAATTAAAAATATTGAAGACTCCATTGCGGCATTAAAAAGTGGGGTAACAGATAAATATAAATTATTTATTGTGGTGGAGTCAGTTAAAGATGCATACAAGCTGGCTGAAGCTTATCCGGAAATTAAAATTATTAACTTGGGTGGAACAAAAGTAAAAGAAGGCACTAGAAGTATTGGCAAAGCAGTCAATGTTTTACCCGAAGAAGAAGAGCTTTTGAAAAAATTAGTGGCGCAAGGTGTTGAAGTTGAAATTCGCCAAGTACCAAATGATAAAAAGGTAAATGTTACTGAGGTTTTGTAAAAGAAAGGTAGTGAAGAAATGATTGTACAAGCAATTTTACTTGGCATCGTCGCTTTTATTGCACAATCAGAATACGCATTGGGAACGTCCCTTTTGTCACGCCCGATTGTGACAGGTTTATTTACCGGAATTGTATTAGGTGATATAAAAACCGGCGTTATCATGGGAGCAACACTTGAACTAGCATTTATTGGATCATTTTCTGTAGGAGCTTCTATTCCACCAGACGTTGTAACTGGCGGTATTTTAGGAACGGCCTTTGCGATTACAGCAGGAGCAGGTACTGAAACAGCATTATTACTTGGTTTGCCTATTGCTACGTTGACTTTGATTTTGAAGAATATTTACTTGGGACTTTTGATTCCGATTATGAACCACAAAGCAGATGATTTTGCCGCTGAGGGGAATTACAAAGGTGTAGAACGTATGCATTTATTAGCCGGTTTTGGCTTATCTTTCATGCTAGGATTAATCGTGATAATTTCCTTTATGGTGGGAAGTAAAACAATCGGGAATTTACTTGCGATGATTCCAGAATTTGTCCAACATGGCTTATCTGTTGCAACAGGTTTAATTCCTGCGCTAGGTTTTGCAATGTTGGCGCGTTTATTAATTAATAAGAAAGTGGCACCGTATTTCTTCTTAGGTTTTGCATTAGCGGCTTATTTAGAAATTCCAGTGACCGGAATTGCTATTTTTGGTGCGATTGTTGCCGTTGTGGTAGTAAATATTATGAATGTTCGCACAAGCCAAGGTTCACAAGTTCAAGCCACTACTGGGGAGGTAGTTGATGATGACGAAGACTTCTAATACGGAATTAAAAATTACAAAAAAAGATTTAAGCAAAGTATTTTGGCGTTCATTTCAAATGGAATTTTCATGGAATTATGAACGTCAAATGAATATGGCTTATGCCTATGCTATGATTCCAATCTTGAAAAAATTGTATCAAACAAAAGAACAAATGGCAGATGCTTTAAAACGCCATTTAGAATTTTTCAATACAACACCACATATTGTGACGCTAATCTTAGGAATTAATGCAGCAATGGAAGAAGAAAATGTAAATGATCCAGATTTTGATACTTCTGCAATTGATAGTATTAAAACTTCTTTGATGGGGCCTTTAGCAGGAATTGGCGATTCATTTTTCTGGGGAACGCTTCGTTTGATTGCTACAGGAGTTGGAACATCACTCTCTTTACAAGGTAATATTTTAGGCCCAATCTTGTTTTTGTTAATCTTTAACATCCCACACATTTTATTTCGCTATCTTGCAACGAGTTGGGGATATAAGTTAGGAACGGGCTTTTTGAAGAAAATCCAAGCAAATGGCATGATGGAAAGCTTAACTTTGGGTGCATCTATTATCGGGTTGATGGTCGTTGGAGGAATGACAGCAACGATGATCGATATCAATTTACCAATGAAAATCGGTTCTGGAGAAAATGCCGTAACGGTACAAAGTATTTTTGATGATATTGTTCCAAAAATTTTATGTCTTGGGGTATTCGGTGCAGTCTTTTATTTATTGAAAAAAGAAGTAAAACCATTAACAATTCTTTTAGGTTTAGCTGTAGTGGGGATTCTAGGTTCATTAGTGGGTATTTTCTAGGAGGCTAATTAATGGAAACAATGTTGGATTATATCAACGAAGAAGAAGCAACGTTAAAAAATATCTTAGCAAAATTCACATTAAAAAAAGATGTTAATTTTAAAAAAATCAATAATCTTTTGATTTTGGCGACAGGATCTTCTTATAATGCCTGCTTAGCCGCCAAAGTCACACTAGAAAAATTTGCTGCCATTTCCGTTACGATTGAAGAACCTTACAATTTCAACCATTATGGCCGTATAAGTGATGGAATCGATGCGGTTTTAGCTGTGTCACAAAGTGGTAAAAGTGCGTCTACTATCGATGCGATTGCAAAGTTAAAAAAAGAAGGATTATTTACATTTGCTTTAACAAGTGACGTTACAAGTCCAATTGCAGAAGCTGTCGATGAAGTTCTTGATCTTGAAATGGGGATTGAAAAAGTTGGCTTTGTTACAAAAGGCTACGTGACCACTGTCTTACAATTATTCCTACTAGGTTTAACAATTGCTGACAACAAGGGAGCTCTTTTACCGGAGCAAATCGATTTTTATCGCAGCGAATTAAAAAAAGTTATCAGTGAAATTCCAAATGTGATTGCAAAAACAAATGATTTCTTTGCAGTCCATGAAGCAAGTTTTAAATTAGGCACGCGTTTTATTGCGATTGGCTATGGACCTAATTGGGGGACAGCAAAAGAATTTGAAACAAAATTTACGGAAACGGTGCGCAAACCTTCGCAAGGATTTGAACTAGAAGCTTATATGCATGGTCCTTACTTAGAAGCTAATAGTGAGCATCTCGTATTCTTTATTGAAACAAAAAGCGTTAATAGGGCTCGTTCACAGGCCTTGAAAACTTACATGGCGCCATATGTTGGCCAAGCATTGACCATCACCACACAGGCTGCTGAAAATGCAACTGAATTAGGCTTAGAAGTAGAATGTGATGAACTTCTTTCGGCGTTATTACTAGTAATTCCTTTCCAAATCTTAGCGTATAAGATTGCAACTGCTAAAGGAATTGATTTGAACCAACGAATTTTTGATGATTTTGATCGCGTATTAAAAAGCAAAGTATAAAAGTAAATGATAGAGGTGGAAAAATGTTAAAATTCAACGAACAAAAACAAATTGACGACATCCAAGGAGCTTTGGAGTTACGTCCAGAAGTAGAAAAGATTGTGGATAATGTGTGGGAAAAAGGTTTTGATAATCTTTATTATTTAGGTATTGGCGGGACGTATGCTTCTGCGATGCAAGCTGTAACATATATTAACGGTAAAAGTAATTTACCAGCTTACGTGCAACATGCAGCAGAATACTATACAACTGGCAACAAACGGTTAACAAAAGATTCAGTGGTTGTTTTGTCTTCTGTGACCGGAACGACGCAAGAAGTAGTAAAAGCTGTTGATGAAATTAAAGAAGTCGGTGCAACACTAATTGGCTTTATCGATACTGAAAATAGTCCATTAGCAAAAAAATGTGATCATGTGATTACGTACCCAGCCCCAGGCACAGAGCAAATTAAATTCTTTATGGTAGCAGATCGTTTGATGAAAAATAATGGTGAATTTGACGATTATGAAGACTACTACAAAGAATTGGAGGCTCATCTTGCAAAAGGGTTAGTGGAAGCCGAAAAACAAGCGGATGCTTTTGGTTTAGCATTTGCAGAAAAACACCGGCATGATGCAATGCATTACTTCATCGGTGCAGGTAATCAATGGGGGGCCGTGTATTCTTATGCAATGTGTTATTGGGAAGAACAAAGCTGGTTGCGTTCAAAATCAATTCACGCTGCCGAATTTTTACATGGTACCTTAGAAATCGTAGATGAAACCACACCAGTAACCCTTTTCCTAGGTGAAGATGAACAGCGCCCCTTAGCAGAACGGGTGAAAAATTTATTACCACGTATTTGTGGCAATTACACATTTATTGATTCAAAAGATTATGCAGTTGAAGGGATCAGTGAAAAATATCGTGGCCGGGTGTTATCTTTCTTGTTAATGCACTGTGTTACGCAACGAATTGATGCCCATGTGGAAAAATTAAATTGTCATCCGTTAGAAATTCGTCGTTACTACCGTCAATTTGACTATTAAAAATATAAAAACCTCCGCGGCAAAATATTGTCGCGGAGGTTTTTTACACAGGTGAATAAAATAGGCTTAAATTACTTTTCCACAGTGGATAACTTTTCATCCGGCCCATAACTTTAGATTTTTTTTAGGACAGTGGGAAAACGAGTAGAGGTTGCGCAGATATTTTTTAAAAAGCAGTGCTAGGACAAGTCAGCTGAATATGGAAGTATAATTAGATATGAAAATTCAGCTTAAAATTGGTCTATCTGGCTTATCCTTGATTTGCTTGAAATGAAACAGTGATTGGGATAAACTAAAACGGAAGTGAAAAACTTGAAATGAGGGGAATACATGACAGAGCGTTACGGAATTATTTTAGCGGCGGGCAAAGGTACACGCATGAAATCAAAATTATATAAAGTTTTACACCCAGTTTGTGGAAAACCAATGGTAGAACACATTATTAACCGTGTGGAAGAAACACAACCAAAGGAAATCATTACAATTGTCGGACACGGCGCTGAAATGGTAAAAGAACAATTAGGCAATCGTAGTGAATATGCCTTACAAGCAGAGCAACTTGGCACTGGTCATGCGGTGATGCAAGCAGCGCAATTTTTAGAAGGCAAAAAAGGGACAACACTGGTAATCAGTGGTGATACGCCACTTTTGACAACAGCGACATTAAATAATTTATTTGAATATCACCAAGGAAAAAACGCAAGTGCAACAATTTTAACTGCACAAGCACCAAATCCAGCAGGTTATGGTAGAATTATCCGCGATCATGTTGGCATTGTGGAAAAGATTGTGGAACAAAAAGATGCCTCACCAGAGGAAGCACGGGTAAAAGAAATTAATACTGGCACCTATTGTTTTGATAACGAATTGCTTTTTGATGCGTTGGGTAAATTAAACACGGATAATGCGCAAGGAGAATATTACTTAACCGATATTATTGAAATTTTAAAATCTGAAGGCAAAATTGTAGCGGCTTACCAAACAGAAGATTTTGATGAATCACTTGGTGTTAATGATCGAGTAGCTTTAGCAGAGGCAAATCGGATTATGCGTAATCGCATTAATCATCAACATATGGTAAATGGGGTTAGTTTCATTAATCCTGCGGCAACCTATATTGATGCTGGCGTGGAAATTGGTGCTGAAACGGTAATTGAACCAGGCGTTTATCTAAAAGGTCAGACTGTTATTGGCAATGAATGTTTAATTACATCTGGTTCTGAAATTGTGGATAGTAAAATTGGTGATCATGTAATTGTGAAGTCTTCTTGCATTGAAGAAAGTGTTGTACACAATCATGTGGATATTGGCCCATTTGCTCATTTACGGCCAAAAGCTGAAATTAAAGAAACTGCCCATATTGGCAACTTTGTTGAAGTGAAAAATGCAGAGGTTGGCGAAGGTACCAAAGTTGGTCATTTAACTTATGTAGGAGACGCAACTTTAGGAAAAGAAATTAATGTCGGTTGTGGCGTTGTTTTTGTGAACTATGACGGTAAAAATAAACATCATACCACAGTTGGCGATAATGCGTTTATTGGTTCGGCTTCTAACTTGGTTGCGCCAATTAATGTTGGTGCAGGCGCATTTATCGCGGCTGGTTCAACGATTAATCAAGACGTACCAAAAGATGCAATGGGAATTGCCCGCGCACGCCAAGTCAATAAAGAAGATTATGCAAAAAAATTACCATATCATAACTAAAAGAAGCTAATTATTTTGGAATAAACAAAAAAGTTCGGATTATATCACCATTTCAAAGTTGGTATAGTTCGGATTTTTTTTGGTGGGCGTTGTTTTAAATTTGTAAATTGGATTTTTATAAGCGACTTTCTCATAAAATTCACTTTGAAAACACTTTCCTACTTGATTTATTAAGCAAAAATGACTACTATTTACTAGGAAGATCAGACAAAAGTAGTTTTAATTGCAGAAGAAAGCGGAGGTTCTCATGTCAAATCATTATTTCGATCCAAGATTGAAGATTTTTGCCTTGAATTCAAATCGTCCTTTGGCGGAAAAAATCGCGGAGGCGGTCGGTGTCGAATTAGGAAAATGCTCAGTAAACCAATTTAGTGATGGCGAAATTCAAGTCAACATTGAAGAAAGTATTCGGGGTGCTCACGTCTATGTAATTCAGTCCACATCAAGTCCTGTCAACGATAACTTGATGGAATTATTAATTATGATTGATGCCTTAAAACGAGCAAGTGCCAAAACAATTAACGTGGTGATGCCTTATTACGGTTATGCACGACAAGATAGAAAGGCACGTTCAAGAGAACCAATTACTGCAAAATTAGTTGCAAACATGATTGAAAAAGCAGGCGCAAACCGCGTCTTAACTTTAGATTTACATGCGGCGCAAATCCAAGGATTCTTTGATATTCCAGTGGATCATTTAATGGGCGCACCGTTGATTGCTAACTATTTCTTAGAAAAGGGAATTTCAGGAGACGATGTCGTTGTGGTTTCGCCAGATCACGGTGGTGTAACACGGGCCCGTAAATTGGCTGAATTTTTAAAAGCGCCAATTGCTATCATTGACAAACGTCGTCCAAAAGCAAACGTTGCTGAAGTCATGAATATTATTGGGCATGTAGAGGGTAAAATTTGTGTCTTGATTGATGATATGATTGATACAGCAGGTACGATTACACTTGCTGCGAATGCTTTAAAAGAAGCTGGTGCAAAAAGTGTTTATGCTTCATGTACGCATCCTGTATTATCTGGTCCAGCAATGCAAAGAATTCAAGACTCAGCGATTGAACGTTGCGTTGTAACAGATTCAATTAATTTGCCTGAAGATCGCCGCATTGAAAAAATTGATGAAATCTCTGTAGGTCCTTTAATGGGAGAGGCCATCAAACGTATTCACGAAAATAAACCTGTTAGTCCGTTGTTTGAAACAAAACAACCAACAAAATAAACAAAAAACTCTTACCATTTTGGTAAGAGTTTTTTGTTAGTGTATTTGTGAGGCAAAAAATAAACGGGAAAAAGAACTTATGCTAAAATTAAATAAAAAGTATAAGGAGCACTTATGAAGAGGTATAGAAAATTGGTTGGTTTTCTGTTAATGACAGCAGGGTTAGTTGGTTGTCAAAAAGTAGACGAAGCAAAAAATACAATTACAAGTATTGCCCAGCAACAAGCGAGCCTGGAACAAGCAAAAACAAATACTGTTGACACAACAGTTACGACTACCGCAATTAGTGAAGATCCCTTGGCCTTTTCTTATGACGAGTTGATCCACAAAGTTTTTAGTGGTACGGCAAAAACAAAGGATAACAAAGACGTACCATTTCAAATGAACTTTAATTTGATGCAGATAAAAGATGCCTTGAACCCTACTGCCCCAACTCTAAATAATGTTTTATTGGCTGATGCCCAGGGAAACAGTATTATCGGAAATGGAAAATTTGAACAGATAAATCCGCAGACTGTAAAATTAAGTGGTCGTAATTGGACAAGTTATGAACGCGCTGCTGTTACTATAAGTCAAATTAAAAAAGGACAGTGGCAAGTGAAATTAAATGAATCTGGACTTGTTTATACAACAGCTACTGTGAGTTATGATGAAGAAAAGACGGCGCAAGCTTTAAAAGATGCTAGTCAGTATGGGCAACGAATGACACCATATGGCTTTGCCAGTACTAAAGTATTCACAGAATCAGTGAAAAGCATCAAAACTGCACAAAAAGCTGTAGAAAAAATTTATAATTTAAAGGAAGATGAATTAACAGGCCAAACGAAAACTGTGAATAACCAAGAAATCTTCATCTTCACAGTAGACAAACAAATCAATGGCAAGTTGATAAAAGAAATTGTAGTGGTTCCTGAAACAGGTGAATATTTTACGAGATAAAGAAAATATTCATTTTAGGCAGTCTTTCAAGTGAACTTTTTAATTGTGATATATCTATCAAATAGTAGCTATTGGTCTAGCTATGTAGATAAAAATAAAAAATAGATCAAAAATTCTACAAATAACATGAAATATGCTATGCTAAGTACATTAAAAAATAAAATAGAACTCGTTCACAAAGGGGAGCCATTTGGCTGAGATTGTAAGTCTACTAAACCCTTCGTACCTGTATCGATCATTCGAGCGTAGGAATTGTGACAAGTCTGAAGTGATACTTCTCCTTTGTCCTGTATAGAAGTTTGTGGCGTATATTTGCTACGTACTTTATGTGACGGTTCTTAAAGGAGGATTTTTTTATGGCAAAAAAAATGGAATTACAAGTCTGGGTGGAAGGAACAGTAATTGCCGCTGCAGCAATGGCGTTATCATTTATCCCAATCCAAACGGCAAATGCGGCGTTTGATTTATCATTAGGGATGGTTCCGCTAGTTTTATATTCCTATCGGCGAGGATTGATTCCTGGGCTAGTAGCAGGGTTTGTTTGGGGATTATTAAGTATTGTGATTGGAACAGCGATGAAAAATTTTGTTTCTGTGCCACAAATTATTTTTGAGTACCCCTTTGCGTTTGCCTTTGGCGGGTTTGGTGGTATTTTTGCTAAAAGAATTCAAACCGCAATGGGGCAACATAGCAATCGAGCGATTTTGTATGTCGTCTTTGGCAGCATTGTGGCAGCTTTCGCCCGTTGGTTTTGGCACTTTTGGGCAGGCGTGTTCGTTTGGGGAGCATACGCACCAGAAGGAATGAATCCTTATATGTATTCTTTTGTTATTAATGGTGCTTCCATGTTAGCAAATGCTGTTTATGTAGCCGTAGTATTGGGGATTTTGGTGAAAGTGGCACCCCAACTATTTATACCAAAGGGCAGTCCTTTTACTTCCATTATGCGATCAAAATAAAAATTTTCAATCAAAAAAGACTGTACCTACTTTAAAGGGACAGTCTTTTAATTTGGCAACAACAATAAGTCGTTATCCTCATGTTTGAGATACCAAGTTCTTTCAGTTTTGCTGTAAATTAAAGTCGCAACCAGCATTTCCGGGTTATCATAACCAAAAGTCACACTTTGGCGTAAGCCGCTTTCTTCGACTAAGTAAATGGGAATATGAAACTCTTTATTGACAACTTCACTACTAGTTAGACAGAAAATAACACCTTCTTGAAAAAGTCCTTTCATTTCTTTTAAAAGGTTCAAATCAAGTTTTTCCACAGGTGTCGCCTTTCTAAAAAAACTGCGACGGTCATTTAATTTGCCTAACGCAGCTCGGGTAATTTTGTCTGCTAAAATACGATAAAATTCATCTAAGTAACGATAGTACACGCGAGTGAGTCCATCTTGTAAATCAAAAAAAACAAAATTATTTTGTAACTTATAGAAAAAAGGCGAGTGAAGATGGGTTTTCATATGACCAAAATACAGTAGCTCAGAAATTTCCAGTGGTGTTAACTCTTTTAGCATGGCAGCATCGCTGAAATCAATCCACTTTAAATCTTCAGTAATTCGACTTTTGCGCACTTCATCAAAAAAACGGTCAACACTTTCGTTACCTCGAATAATCTTCATACCGGTATGTACTTCAAATTCACCATAATTTGAGGAAGGATCTAACAAAAGCAAATTACTAGGGTAGTGCACGATGCCATGAACAAAATCTGCCGGTGTGATTCCACGGGCCAAAATGGCGTTACTTGTTGTATCAATATGTACATAGACCATTTCCGGCATTTTGCCCACTCCTCCTTTATATCACTTTAAGTTATTTTACAATAAACAGCGAGAAAATGCTTGTATCTTTTCTTTTAAGATTATGTTACAAGGAGAACGTCTTTTTGCAATTATTTCAAACCAATTGTAACAATTTTACTCTGAATTAAAAAGGATTTTCTATTTTTTTATGGCAGGTTTATTGGAAAGTGTAGCAAAGTATAAAACAGATTTTAAATATGTTAAAATAATAGTAACAGATAAAATGTAACAAAAAAATAATTGGGGAAGCCCATCGAAGTAATGCAGTAAGTTTAGTGATAAAATTTATGAAATTAAGGAGAAAATAACATGAAAAAAAAGTCGCGTGTGAAAAACTGGCTGATTAATTTATTGTTATTATTATTACTTTTAGTAGGAGTTGGCTTGACGTTTAACAATCAAATCAAAAATTTTCTAATTGAAAAGAATGGTGAAAAATATGCTGTCTCGGAAGTAACAGCAGCTGAAATTGAAAAAAATCAAAAAAAGTCAGCTTCTTTTGACTTTGACGCAGTCGTGCCGTCTAGTAGCCAGGCGGTATTTAAAGCGCAATTCACCAATCGCGATTTGCCGACAATTGGTGGTATTGCTGTGCCTAAAGTGGGCATTAATCTGCCTATTTTTAAAGGACTTGCAAACGAAGCATTATTATGGGGAGCTGGGACTTTAGAGCCAAATCAGAAAATGGGAGAAGGCAACTATGCCTTGGCGTCTCATCGAGCGTATGAACCGGAATTATTATTTACCCCCTTAGAAAAGGTGAAAAAAGGGGATACCATTTATTTGACGGATTTAAAAAATATCTATACGTATGAAACGAAAATTATTGTGCGAGTACAACCAACTGAAGTGCAATATTTAGATGTTATCAAAGGGAAAAAACTTGTCACGCTGATCACCTGTGGCGAAATCGAAGGGATCACACGAACCATTGTCCAAGGAGAATTAAAAGATGTCACGCCAGTTAAAGAGGCAACTAAAGAAATGCGGGATGCCTTTGCTTTGAAATCAAAAACATATTAAAAAACATAGGAATAAAAACAGAGGATACTTTTTACCGACTTTACTTAGGAGTCAGTAAAAAGGCAGACTCTGTTTTTATTTATTCCCAGACAAAAATTTTTAAAAGAGGCAGTCTGTTCGACTTTTGTTATACTAATAATAATCAATTATGGGCATTTAACAGCAAAACCACAGCAAACAGAGGTGAGAGAGATGCAGACGACGAAACTATATCCTTCTGATTTTACCGACTATAAACTTGTCTTTAAACGCAGTTGTCAAGGACTGCCTTTTTTTGCAAGTAATAGCGCTGCCAAAGAAGATATGAGACAAAAAATTAAAGAGCAAAAGGGATGGCAGATAACAAAACACAATTTGACGATTTTTTTAGCGGGCAAAGTAGCAGCAGATAACTTCTTTGATTTGGATAATTTTTTATGGGACAGCGAGGAAACGAGTAGTCGTCAGCAATTGTTGCAGTTGTTGGATAATTTTTGCCGGGAGAAATTTTTTAGCGGGTTACGATTTGAAGTTGCGACAAAAGAATTGACCACAGAAAATCTCAATTGGCTTTTAGATAATGGTTTTCAAGTAAATCAAAGTCTATTTAGCCGGAAATGTCAGTATCAAAGTGCACTAGTTTTAGTTGGAGGCGGAGCAAGAGGTGCTTATCAAATTGGGGTCTGGCAGGCTTTGCAGGAGTTAGACATCCCTTTTTCAATTGTAACTGGAACTTCTGTTGGGGCTTTAAACGGGGGGTTAATTTTGCTAGCGGATTTAAAGGCAGCCAGTCAACTTTGGGAAAGTTTGAGTACCGATCAAGTATTACAATTTCCCGCTGCAGCAGCCGATAATCATGCACTAAACTTATTACTGCGACAAATTCGGTCTCTTACATATACAGCCCTGCGGGAAAATGGAGCGAGTACAGAACCTTTAAATCATTTAATACAACGCACTTTTGATGAGGAAAAGATGTTGCAAAGTCAAAAAGATTTATATATTTGTACAACTCGACTGCCAGATTTTAGTGAAAAAGTGTATCATTTTCAAAAAGAACAATTGACCACTGCGCTTCATTGGTTAAGCGCTTCAGCTTCTTTTTATCCTGCTATGAAAGCTACCGAAATTGCGGGAGATTACTATATTGATGGTGGCTATCGTAACAATGTGCCAGTTGATGTTGCGGTAGAACAGGGTGCAACAGAATGTATTATAGTGGATGTAAAAGGTCCAGGTTTTACCAAGAAATATCGACCACCCCAAAATGTTGCGACGATTTCCTTAAGCTCACCTTGGACTTTGGGTAGTTTTTTAGTGTTTGATCCCCAACGCTCCAAACGTAATCTGCGGCTAGGGTATTTGGAGACGCTGAAATATTTTCAGCGGTATACCGGTTTTTGGTATACTTTTGCTAAAGAAGAGTTTAATAAGTTGTGGTGGGAGTTTTGTCGACGATTACGTAAAAAGCAAGATCCTTTATGGCAAATTATTAAGGCACCTTATTTTTGGCGTAAGCTAGAAACTGTCTATGGAAAAAAAGTAGCTTTTGAAACAGCAGGATTATCTTTAGCAGAACTTAGTGGGGTTTGGCTGAATATTTTGCCTGATGAAATTTATCAAGAAAAGACGTTTATTGCACAAGTTAAACGTGTAAGTACAAATCAAATAGGAGAGTTTGACGCAGCCTTATCTGTAAGTGAATGGCTACATCTATACCGCGAACGTTTGGTTGCTTGGTCAGACTCCCGTTTATTTTTATCCTTTTTGCAATTGCAAGGCTTCCCTTTTAATTTGCCTCAGATTTTATTGGAAAATTTGGCAGTTAGTATTGTAACTGCTGAATTTTGTAAATATTTGTTTAAAGGCGATCAAGAAGAGTAAAGTAATGTCATCAAAGGCTATCTGATCTATGTATTTAACAAACTATGCTAAGGTCTTAAGGTACAATTCGCTCACTTGTAATTTTACAGGCTGAGAAAATATTCTAAGAAAGAATATACTATTTGAAATATATCCTAATGGAGGGAAAAAGTATGGCACAAGCATTCTCATATGAAATTTTAGAAGAAATTGCAGTCTTATCTGAAAACGACAAAGGCTGGCGTAAGGAATTAAATATTGTGAGCTGGAATGGTCGACCGCCAAAATTTGACTTGCGGGACTGGGGCCCAGAGCATGAGAAAATGGGAAAAGGCATTACTTTAAGTAATGAAGAATTTGCGGCTTTACAACAAGCATTAAAATTGATGGACTAGGAGCTAAAAAATATGCAAAGCATGACAGGTTTTGGTAAAGCAAGTGTAGAAAATTTGGGTTATCAAGTAGAAGTTGAAATAAAAAGTGTGAATCATCGCTTTTTTGATTTGCAAATTCGTAATCCAAAACAAATCAATGAATTGGAAAATAAGATTCGTCAAACAGTGAAAAGAGCAGTCCAAAGAGGGCGAGTGGAAGTTTTCATCACCATTAACGAACTAGGAGATACTAATAAAGAGGTGATAATTCATTGGCCGTTAGTCGATAAATTGGTAAATGAATTAAAAAAAGAAGCAGCCGCTCGCTATGGCGAAACGGAATTATCAACTGCACGAATTCTGGAACAAGTAGTCGCTTTGCCAGACTATGTGGAGGTAAAGCAAGCGCAAACTACTGGAGGGCAACTTGAATCTTTAGTTGTAGATGCTGTAAGCCAAGCTGTTACGGCATTAATTAAAAGCCGCAAACAAGAAGGGACAGCTATTTTGTTTGTTTTACAAGAAAATGCGCAAGCACTCTTCACACAATTAGAAGCGTTGTCCCAGTTTAATACTATTTTTGAGAAAACATTTCGTCAACGCTTTGAACAAAAGTTGCAAGAATTTCTGGGGAGTCAAGTTGATCAAGAGCGATTATTAACCGAAATGGCATTATTAATTGAGCGAGGCGACATTCATGAAGAATTGGATCGACTAGCCATTCATTTGCAAAAATTTGCTGCTATTTTACAAAAGAAAACAGCAGTAGGTAGAGAATTAGATTTTCTGATTCAAGAAATGAATCGAGAAATCAATACAATTGGTTCTAAAAGCGGTGCAATTGAAATTAAAGAATTTGTTGTTCAAATGAAGACAATTGTGGAAAAAATTCGTGAACAAGTTCAAAATGTGGAATAAGAGGTCAAGTAAATAAGCGGATTAAAGAATTAAGGTAGTGAGAAAGGATGAAGATAAAATGAAATATTATGATATTACTTTCCATGAAGTTTCCGGACGTGCGGTTATCAAACGGGCAGTTCCTTCTGAGCAAGCTCCTTTTGCTGCATGGCAAGATGCTTGTGTTAAAATTACGCCAGAACAGTTATTTTTGATGGTAAATGAAACGAATGTGATTTTGGAACGTAAATTTATTACCAGAACAGACGTAGCAGAAGTAGCTGATCCAATAGATACCAATCAAAAACGTAAAGATGAGTTTACAACTATTGTGAATACGTTGTCGAATATGGGTTTTTAAGGCAATAAGTCAGAGATATATGTGAATCTTGTTAAGCGATAATAGATATCTTAAACAAAAAAGCTGCACTTTTTATCCAAAGGTAGCAATTTTGAACGTTTGCGTCTATAATAGAATCACTGTTAAAATTTGCGTAAAGTAAAAGTTGACCAGCAAACAAGAAGTGAAAGGACGTCAGTATGTCAGAGCGAGGCTTATTAATTGTATTATCAGGGCCTTCTGGCGTTGGCAAGGGAACTGTGCGAAAAGCAATATTTGAAAGTGATGATAATGACTTTCAGTATTCTATTTCCATGACCACCCGCCCAATGCGAGAAGGAGAAGTTGAAGGGGTCGATTATTATTTTCGTACCCGTGAAGAATTTGAAGAATTAATCGAAGCTGGGCAAATGTTAGAATATGCTGAATATGTCGGCAATTATTATGGTACGCCTCTTTCTTATGTGGAAAAAACTTTAGATAAAGGCAAAGATGTATTTCTTGAAATTGAAGTCCAAGGGGCCCGTCAAGTAAAAGAAAAAGTGCCAGATGGCGTTTTTATTTTCCTGACACCACCAGATTTACATGAATTGAAATCCCGTATTGTTGGTCGTGGTACAGATGCCGCTGAAGTGATTGAAGAGCGGATGAAAGTTGCCAGAGAAGAAATTGAAATGATGGCATTGTATGACTATGCTGTTGTAAATGATGAAGTGCCACTTGCAGTAGATAGAATTAAAGATATTATTGCCAGTGAACACTTCAGAGTCGATCGCGTGATCGGCAAATATATTAAAATGTTAAAGGAGATGTAGTCAAAATGATGCTACGCCCATCTATCGACTCATTATTAGATCGAGTAAATTCAAAATATTCATTAGTTATTTTATCTGCAAAACGTGCGCATGAATTAGATGCAGGGGCTAAACCAACATTAGATCAATTCGATTCAGTAAAAAATGTTGGTCGTGCACTAGAGGAAATTGATGCTGAAACATTAGTTAACGATCCGCATCCTGAAATCAAACGTGCGCGTTTGAAAATGGAACAAGAAGAAAATCAAGCGGCACAAAAACGTGAACAACAAGAATTAGAAGCCCGGATTCGGGAAGAACAAAATTTATAGACTCAAAGAGTACTATTTTTGACCAATAAAAAGAAAAATGTGGCATGTTGTATCTTTACAACGTGCCACATTTTTTGCCAGTTGCTACTTAACTGAAGTGTAATCGGCAATGATTGAAAGCTAGTTCACTTGAAAGATCTTTTTATCCAGTGTAATTTCTAAATTTTCATTTGATTGACAGACAAACTTTCTTATTTTTAGTAGAATATAGCGGAGAAGGAGGGGAGTGACGTGTATCCTCTAGCAGAAGTTATCGTAGATGTGCCTACGATGCAGACAGATCAACCCTTTACGTATTTAATTCCGACTGAGTTACAACCTGTGGTCCAAAAAGGAATGCGTGTTGAAGTTCCTTTTGGTAAAGGAAATCGTCATATTCAAGGCTTTGTAGTGGGTTTAAGTGAAACTGCCACTTTAGACGAACGCTTAAAACCTATTATTCGCGTTTTAGATATAGCGCCGGTTTTGAATGCTGAATTATTGGCATTAGCTGATTATATGAAAGAAACAACTTATGCTTTTAAAATCACATGCTTGCAGACGATGTTACCAAGTGTGATGAAGGCAGAATATAAAAAGACTATTATTTTAGTAGATACTACTAGTGAAGCTGCGCAATATTTTCCCGTCAGCGGTGAAATAGATTATGACCAAGCGCAAAAAGATGGACTATTACCCAAATTAATGAAGTTTCGCCAAGAAAATATCGTTGATATTCGCTATGAAGTTCATAATAAAAATCGCGTGAAAACGCTGCGAATGGTGAATTCTTTAATTGATGAAAAAAAAGCTGCTGAAATTTTACAAACACTTCGTAAAGGGTCGTTACGAAAAGCACAACTTGTAGAAATATTAGGCAGTCAAACCGAAGCTTTACCGGTAAAATATTTTACTAACTTAGGTGTTTCAACAGCGCATTTAAATCAAGGCGTAAAAGATGGCTGGTTAGAAATTTTGGAAGTGGAGACTTATCGTGATCCTTTTGCCAATCACGAATTTGAAACAACAACGAATCTTGCTTTGAATACACAACAGGCAAAAGCAGTAAATAAAATTTTGACGGCTTATAAAAAAGAACAAGCAGAAACTTTTTTATTAGAAGGTATTACAGGTAGCGGTAAAACAGAAGTGTATCTACAAGCCATTCAACACGTTTTAAAAGACGGAAAAACCGCAATTATGTTAGTACCAGAAATTGCTTTAACACCACAAATGGTTGAGCGATTTAAAAGCCGATTAAAAGATGCGGTGGCGGTTTTGCATAGTGGTTTATCCCAAGGCGAGCGCTATGATGAATGGCGCAAAATTGAAAGAGGAAAAGCGCAAGTTGTGGTAGGGGCTCGTTCTGCAATTTTTGCACCATTGGAAAATATTGGTCTAATTATTGTTGATGAAGAGCATGAAGCAACGTATAAACAAGAAGAAGCGCCACGTTATCATGCGCGTGATTTAGCAATTTGGCGCAGTCGTTATCATCATTGTCCAGTTGTTTTAGGAAGTGCGACGCCTTCTTTAGAGTCCCGTGCACGGGCACAAAAAAAGGTATATACTTTATTACCTTTGCAAAAACGCGCTAATCCGGCTGCTCTTTTGCCAACAATTGAAGTTGTTGATTTAAAAGATGAATATAGTAAAGGGAATATGTCGTCTTTTTCATTGGTTTTGCAAGAAAAAATGCGAGATCGATTAAATAAAGGGGAACAAATTGTTTTATTGTTAAATCGTAGAGGTTATTCTTCTTTTATGATGTGTCGTGATTGTGGTTATGTTTTAGATTGCCCCAATTGTGATATTTCATTGACATTACACATGGATACCAAAACAATGCGGTGCCATTATTGTGGTCATGAAGAAGCAATTCCCCATAAATGTCCAGAGTGCGGTAGTAAAAAAATTAGTTATTACGGGACAGGAACGCAGAAAATAGAAGCAGAACTTCAAGAATTATTACCAGAAGCGCGGATTTTACGGATGGACGTTGATACGACTCGTAAAAAAGGAGCTCACGAAAGAATATTAAATGCTTTTGGTGCGAAAAAAGCAGATATTTTACTGGGAACCCAAATGATTGCCAAGGGATTAGATTTTCCAGATATTACGCTAGTGGGCGTTTTAAACGCGGATACCGCATTAAACTTACCAGATTTTCGTTCAAGTGAACGAACGTTTCAACTATTAACGCAAGTTAGTGGTCGAGCGGGTCGTGCAAAAAAAGCCGGCGAAGTTGTAATCCAAACCTTTAATCCGGAACACTATGCTATCTCATTGGCTAAACTACAAGACTATGAACGCTTTTACCAACAAGAGATGATAATGCGACATCAAGCAGGATATCCACCTTATTACTTCACAGTAAAATTAACGGTGAGCCATGAAACAGAAGTTCAAGCAGCACAAAAAAGTTTTCAGCTAGCACGGCAATTACAAGAAGTTTTGAGTCCACAATCTTTACTTTTGGGCCCTACACCAAGTGCTATTATGCGGATTAAAAACCGTTATTATTACCAAATTATTATCAAATATAAGCAGGAACCAGCTTTAAAGTCGCTATTGGAACAAATTTTAGATGAGAGTCAAATTGATCAGCGAAGAGGACTCTATGTATCGATTGATAATGAACCTTTGAATTTTATTTAGTTGCTATTGTTTGTAGTAATTTTAACGTAAAAAAAATGACTACTAAAAAGTTAGGAGTATATATGCCTTATCCCATTTTATTAGATCCAGACCGCCGCTTGCGGCAAGAAAGTCATGAAGTAACTGAAATTACCGATGAACTGATACTGATGTTAGACAAAATGTATGAAACAATGGTGTTGCACGATGGTATTGGGATTGCGGCGCCACAAATTGGTAAAAATCTGCAAGTTGCAATTGTCGAACTAGATGAAGAAGAACGTTTTGAAATGTTTAATCCCAAAATTATTGAAAAAAAAGGTAGCACCATAGATGTAGAGGGCTGTCTAAGTATTCCTCATGTTTATGGTACCGTTAAACGAGCGGACTTAATTACCCTACGTTTTTATGATCGTGAAGGTGATGAATTGGAAGTAGAAGCAGACGGTTATCTTTCTCGCGCAATTCAACATGAGATTGATCATCTCCATGGCATCTTATTTACTGATAAAGTTATTGAATATATTAAAGAAGAAGATTTGGAAACATATATGGAGGAGCATGAAGATGACTAAAATTGTTTTTATGGGCACACCGACTTTTTCTGTGCCAATTTTAGAAGGTTTGCTAGAATCCGGTTATGAAGTTTTGGCAGTGGTGACACAGCCAGATCGTCCAGTAGGGCGTAAGCATACCATTACGCCGCCACCAGTAAAAGTTGCAGCTTTAAAACATGATTTACTTGTTTTACAACCCGAAAAAATTAGTGGTTCACTTGAAATGGCAAAAATTGCGGAATTAGCACCAGATTTAATCATAACAGCTGCTTTTGGTCAGTTTTTGCCGGAAAAATTATTACAAATTCCTCGGCTGGGCGCGATAAATGTTCATGCGTCTTTGTTGCCCAAATATCGTGGCGGCGCACCCGTTCATTATGCCATTATGAATGGCGATGATAAGACTGGCGTAACGATTATGGAAATGATCAAAAAAATGGATGCAGGTGCAATTTATAAACAAGCAGAAATTCCGATTACAAAAAATGATGATGTGGGAACAATGTTTGAAAAATTGAGTTTATTAGGAAAAGAATTATTGTTAGATACGTTGCCAGACTTAATTACTGGTAACGTCACAAAAATTCCGCAAAAAGAAGATGAAGTAACTTTTTCACCTAATATTACGCGGGAGCAAGAAATGATTGATTGGCAAAAAACGGCTGAGGCCATCGACAATCACGTTCGTGGGTTGCGACCTTGGCCGATTGCATTTACCACCTATGAAGGCGTACGTTGGAAAATTTGGAATGTAACACCATTAAATGAAACGACAAAAGAGATACCCGGTACAATTATTAAAAAAGATAAAAGTCAATTGTGGGTGGCTTGTGGGGCTAATTCAGTTTTAGCCCTAAATGAATTGCAACCAGCAGGAAAAGGCAAACAAACTATCACAGCCTTTTTAAATGGTGTTGGTCAAAAAGTAATGCAAGGAGATAAATTAGGTGAGTAATAAAATTCCCAAATCTATGAAAAAATCTGTACGTTTTGTCGCACTTCATGCGTTAGAACGCGTGGAAAAAGGCGGGGCATATTCAAATCTGTTAATCAATGATGCCATTTCAAAAGGGCAACTTTCAGACAAAGATGCGCGCCTTTTAACTGGACTTGTGTATGGTACAATCGCTAGACAATTGTTGCTCGATTATTATCTGTCACCTTTTTTAAAAGATGCAAAAAAAGTTGATACTTGGGTAAAATTGTTATTGCGTCTTTCTTTGTTTCAATTGCTTTATTTTGATAAAGTGCCAGCACATGCCATTTTAAATGAAGCAACGGAAATTGCCAAAGTACGAGGAAATATCGGTATTGGGAAATTTGTTAATGGCGTTTTGCGCAATGTACAACGTAAAGGTGTTCCTAAGATTGAGGCTATCAAAGATCCACTAGAAAGACTCGCAACAGAAATTAGTATGCCATTGTGGTTAACAGAAAAATTTGTGCACCAAATTGGTGAGGAAAACACTCGTAAATTAGGATTATCATTATTTGAAGTTAGTCATGTTTCTGCTCGAGTAGACTTACGCAGTATCACACGAGCAGAAGCAATTGCAACATTAGCAGAAGATGAGATAAAAGCAGCAGAAAGTATTGTCTCTCCTTATGGCATTGTTGCCAAAAAGGGTTTCTTAGCTGGAAGTCAACTTTTCCAATATGGAGCATTAACGGTACAAGACGAAAGTTCAATGCTCGTTGCACCGGCCTTACAAATCAAAGAAGATATGAAAGTTTTAGATGCCTGTGCTGCACCAGGGGGCAAGACAACACATATTGCAACATTTCTTGATGCGGCTGTTGGCGGAAAAGTTACCGCTTTAGATATTCACAGTCAAAAAGTAAAATTGATTAAAGAAAATGCTGCCCGACTCCGAGTAGAAGACGTAGTTACGACACAGCAATTAGACGCTAGAGAAGTTCATGAAGAATTTGAAGCAGGATTCTTTGATCGAATTTTAGTGGACGCCCCTTGTTCAGGTTTGGGTTTGATGCGTCGTAAACCAGATATAAAATATCAAAAAAAAGCGAGTGATTTTGAACGTTTACCGATTATTCAGCAAGAAATTTTGAATAGTGTCGCACAGACATTAAAACCGGGAGGCTTACTCGTCTACAGTACGTGTACAATTTTGAAAGAAGAAAATCAAGAAGTCGTTATGCGCTTTTTACAAGAACATCCTGAATTTAAGTTAGTACCAGTAGTTGCAAATGAATTAATCACAAGTAAACTAGAAGATGAGATGTTAACGTTGTATCCACAAGACTTTATGACAGATGGATTTTTCATTAGTTGTCTAAAAAAGGAAAAATGAGGTGATAAGATGCAGATTCGTTTTCAAACGGACGTGGGGAAAAAGCGTAATAGTAACCAAGATTATGTCGCTATTTTTAAAAACCAAGTTGGTGTTACTTTAGCAGTTTTAGCTGATGGTATGGGAGGACACCAAGCTGGGGATGTAGCGAGTAAAGTGGCGGTGGAAGGTATTGGCAAAAAATGGCAGGACACCAATCTTACTTCACCGGAAAAAGCTTGTTCATGGTTTGTAACGGCCATTCAAGCTGCTAATGAAGTTGTCTATAACTTAGGCCAAGAAAAACCAGAACTACAAGGAATGGGAACGACAATTGTCTGTGTCGCAGTCTTTGAAGAAGAATTCGCTTTAGCTCATGTTGGAGATAGCCGCATGTACTTAGTTCGTGACCACGAAATTACCCAATTGACAGAAGATCATTCTTTAGTAAATGAGTTGGTTTTATCTGGTGAAATTACAAAAGAGATGGCAGCCACTCATCCACGCCGTAACGTATTGACGCGATCGGTGGGGATGCCTGGATCAGTAGAGGTAGACATTGCGAGTCACTTTTATAAAGCGGGAGATTATTTATTACTCACTTCAGATGGCTTAACGAATATGTTAGCTGATGATGTAATTAAGTGGATTATAGATGAGCCGATTACATTAGACGAAAAAGTTGAAAAATTAATTTCCGGAGCTAATGATGCGGGTGGCGCAGATAATATTACCGTCTTACTAATTGAAATCGGAGGAAGTGCTCATGATTGAGATTGGTAAAAAATTGAGTGGCCGCTATTTAATTATTGGGAACATTGGTAGTGGCGGGATGGCAAATGTCTTCTTAGCACAAGATCTAATTTTGGATCGGGAAGTAGCGATTAAGATTTTGCGTTTTGATTTCCAAAATGATCAAGATGCAATCCGTCGTTTTCAAAGAGAAGCTTTGGCGTCAACAGAGCTTGTTCATCCCAATATCGTAACAGTTTACGATGTCGGAGAAGAAGATGGTATGCAGTACTTAGTAATGGAATATGTTAAGGGAATGGACTTGAAGCAATACATTAAAAAAAATTACCCAATCCCTTATTTGACAGTTGTAGAAATTATGCAACAAATTTTAAGTGCTATTGCCTTGGCCCATCAGCATCGTATTATTCATCGTGATTTAAAACCACAGAATATTTTGATTAATGAAGATTGTGTTGTGAAAATAGCCGATTTTGGGATTGCAATTGCGCTAACCGAAACGTCAATTACACAAACAAATACGATGTTAGGCTCTGTTCACTATCTATCCCCAGAACAGGCCCGTGGGAGTATGGCGACCAATCAATCGGATATTTATGCGATTGGGATTATCTTATATGAAATGTTAACAGGACGAGTTCCTTTTGATGGCGAGTCAGCAGTGACGATTGCCTTAAAACATTTCCAAGAAGAGATGCCTTCAATTCGAACTTTTGATCATAATTTACCTCAGTCCTTGGAAAATGTCGTTTTACATGCAACGGCTAAAAATCCAGCTGATCGGTATAAGACAGCTGATGAGATGCGGGAAGATTTAGCAACTGTCTTAAATCCAGAACGCTTAAATGAACCACAATGGCAACCTCATGTAATGGATGATGCAACGAAAGCACTAACGCCCATTCCAGAAGAATTAATCACAGAAAAGCCAATGCAACCAGAGTCTGAACCAAAAAAAGAAGCGGAAAATAACAAACCAAAGAAAAAGCGTAAATGGTGGCTGATTCCGATATTGTTATTTCTTTTATTATGTGGCGGTTTAGCTTATGCTTTCTTTTCAGGTGGTAAAGGGGAAGTCACTGTCCCAGATGTTAGCGAAATGACCGTTGCAGCTGCTAAAGAAAAACTGCAACAAGTTGGATTGAAACCTGGTAAAGTAGAAAAAATTCCTAGTGAAACAATTGAAGCGGATCGTGTTGTTAAAACGGATCCAGCCATTGGTAATGTTGTAAAAGAAAAAACCGAAATCACAATTTACGAGAGTATTGGACAAGAAAAAATTGAAATGAAAGATGTGACAGGCGAAACTTATGATGATGCTTTACAAGCTTTAAAAAATCTTGGCTTTCAAGAAAGTAACATCAGTCGTAAAGAGGAGTATAGTGATAATGTAGCTGAAGGCAAAATTATTTCTCAAGATCCGGATGAAGGGGAAAAAGTATCGCCTGAAATGCAAAAAGTCATTTTAACTGTCAGTCGCGGGGTAAAACCAGTGGCGATGATTGATTATAGTGGTTACACGTATAATGAAGCGCTAAATGATTTGATGGAAAAAGGAATTAAAGAATCACAAATTAAAAAAGAAGAAAATTACAGTGATACAATACCTGCAAATCAAATTATTACGCAAACACCAAAAGACGGTCAAGAAGCTATCCCAGATAAAACGCAGATTACCTTAACGGTCAGCCTGGGCACAAATAAAATTACTCTACCTGATTTAGCTGGTAATTCCGATATCCAAGCACAAAATACGCTAAAAGATTATGGTTTGGATTATGAAGAAGACGAGGAATTTTCAGATAGTGTTGAAAAAGGGAAAGTCATTCGGACAGAGCCTGGAGCCGGTCAGACTGTAAAAATTGGCAATAAGGTAAAAATCATTGTCTCAAAAGGACCTGACGAAAGTGCCGAACCGCAGACTTTTAAAGTAAACCTATCCGCAAGCTATAAAGGGAATGGTTCTGAAAATCAACAAGTTAAAATCTTTTTAACTGATGAAAAAGGGACTAAAAAACAGGTGGCTGATTTTACACTAGCTCCTAATGAAACCCACAAAGAAGCCATTGATGTAACGGTAAAAAAAGGTGAAAGTGCTACTTTTTACTTCCAAAGAGACAACGGAAATGAAAATAGTCAAGCTGTGGATAAAGCAGGGGATATTGAGGTTCCATAAAAAGAAATTGAACAGCAAAAAACTAGGGCAACAGCTAATCTGCTTTGTCCTAGTTTTTTTGCTGGAATAAAGAACTAACATGTTAAAAATGGATAAGTAGAAATCCATCTAAAATTGCCGGTAAATAGTGTTTTTCAGTTTAGCTTCCAATTTTGGCAAAGGTGTTTGTTTAATTTCTTCAAAAAACTTCTACTGAAATGGACGTTTTTTAAAAATATGCTATAATTTAAATGAGTGTATTCTAATTTTGGGTGGTGGAAAGATGAAACGTCAGATTGAACTGCTTTTTTTTATCATTGTTATTTTTATAAGTTGTTTTGTCATAGCAAAGCCAGCGAGGGCAACAGAGGAAATTACATTACGTTTACATAAACGTATTTTTCCGGATATTGAAAATAAAGTAACCTATGACTTAAATATAGCGGATGAAAAGAAAGCTTTTCTTAGTCAAACATTGCCGCAGAACGGGGCTAATTTTGTCATCTACGATTTAAGCCAACCACTAGATCAAAACCAAAAACCAAAAAAAATTGTACTAGCAGATTGGAAGGATGCTACACGACGAGATGTTTTTGAAGCAGCAAAAAAATATAAAGTTGTGGGAAAAGTCCAAACGTCTTATGACAAAGCCACAAAACAAGCTGGCGTGGCAACGGCGAAACTTGCCCGACAGCAAACAAAAAATCCATTGTATTTAATTTTGGAGGTTAAAGCAGAACCAAATTCAGAGATTAACGGTGTGCAAGAGCAAAGTGCAGTTCCTACCGTATTTGATCCCAAAAAAAATCCGGAAAACAAAGTCGATTTATATTTGGAAACAGTATATTACTCGCGTCACCCTTATTTTTTTAATTATGGAAAAATGAGAGGTTCCGGAGAAATGCCACTAGCTGGTGTGGAATATGTGTTATACAAACTAAATGATGAAGCAAAAAGGCTTTATTTGGAGGAAAACGAAGGAAGTGATACATGGTATTCGTGGACTTTTTCAGAACAACCTAAAAATGATACGCGTCTTGAACGTTTCATCTCCAATGAAGAAGGGTTAATTACTACGAATCACCGCAATTTGCCGCCGGGGACTTATTATTTTCAAGAAGTCAAGGCAGTTCCAGGTTTTGATAAAAATGAGCAACTTAGTGATGTCGAAGTTTTCATCCCGAATACTTGGACAGATTTAAAAGGTAATTTTTTTCCAGCTACTGTTAATGGAAAAGGGATTTGTGAAATGCGTGATGGAAAAGTGCCAGAAATTGTGTTGCAACGGGCAACTCCTAAGGTCTTACACATTCAGCGGGCAAAAAATAGAGTTCAAGGTTTTAGCCTAGATAATGCATGGATAACGGCAAAACAGTTGCCTGAAAAGTTGAAAAAAGGCGAATTAGTTTTTGAAATGACAGTGATTATAGTATTTTCACTACTGTTACTTGGGTTTATGCTCCACCGATTTTATAAAAATAAGATCAAGTAAGGAAACTTAAAAAGAAGCTAAAACATTACCAATGATTTTCGGTAAGTTTTAGCTTCTTTTGTTTTATTTAGCAGCATCAAAATCCGTAGAAATTGAAGGATTAGAAGAGTCATTTAATGGATAAGAAAATTGCTGGCAGCTTTTTTTCTGTAGACGGGAACGTTGCAATACCTTTTTGCGATAAGTGTTCCAAAGTTGTGCAAAGAGTTCTTTTTCGTAGTTGTTATCGGCAATTAAATCGATGATAAAATTTGGTTTGGTCAAATTATCAGGCAAGAGGGTATCAAATGTGCTGATAAAAAAATCGATATTGGGGTCATCAAAGTTCGTAAAATAAACTTTGACAAAGCCAAACTGCTCTAAAACCTCTTTAATTGTTTGCATAATAAAGTAATCGGGAATTGTTAAAATGCCAACATTTAGTATTTGGTCATCACAACATTTTTTGAAAGTTGGTAAGATGACATACGTTATATCTTCTATTAAATCATCATAACAATTCGTAAGCCAAGCAAAGTCTTTCCGTCGGCAAATTCGACGGAAAAACTCACCGTTTCGCTTTAATAATTCGAGATAAGCATCATGTTCATGCGTTTGCTTCTGGCGCGTAATATCCATAATTAAAGGAACATCTCCTTGATAGGTGATATAATTCATGAATGTTACGAATAAATTGATACGCAATAGAAAGGTCTCTTCGTAGCTTGGCGTTGTTTTTGGAATTAACTCAGTAAAAAAATACTGTTCATACTCTTCAATCAAGTTAATTAAACTGTTTTTATTTTTTTTAAGGGCTTCATAATAATCGTTCAGCTCTTTTATGCGGAAGTCGTAGATGTTGATATAAAAAGGTGTGAAATACAGCATGTATGAAATAAAACGTCCTTGTATGTAAGCTTGCTGCGGATCAGTAATGAATTTTTGGCAATAAGACGTCAACTCAGGCAAAAACTTACTAAAAGGTAACGTTTTAAATTTGGGCAATTCCAGTTTGTGACCTTGTTGTGCTCGTAAGCGATTAACGGCAAGGCGAAGAAATATTTCTCGCGGATGCATGAAACAAGCTTTATCAAATTGAAGTTTTCGCATAATGGCACGTTCATCACTAAAGTCAAATTGACTAAGATGGATATCTTTTCCTAAATTTCCTGCCCACAAATACGTTGTATAAAACATTCGCAACATAGCTTCGTTTCCAGCAATCTTCATTTTCGAAGCCAATAGACGGATTCCAAAAGAGTTTAAATACTTCTTTAGTGGCCGCAATTTACGTAAAATTGTTGACTGGCTTAAGTAAAAATCTTCACAAAATTTTTCAAAAGTTACTTCCGGTTTGGTTAAAGAATACAAGATAAAATTATACGGAATGGAGGTCCGAACGAGATACTGGATGTATTCGTTATGCTGATAATTTGCTGGTTGCCATAAGATTTTTCCATTAGTAATTAAAAAAGGTTCTGCTACAAGATTTAATAAATTCTCATGGATTTCTTGTGTTAGGGTGCTTAATGTTGTATAGGACAAATTGAGTTCTGAGCAAAGATAATTTATGGAATACGTGCCGGCTTCTTTATCTGAAAAAAATTCCATCACGCTGATTTTTTGTCTAGCGGCGTCTTCTAAAATTAACGGACTTAGTAACATTTGGTCCCCCCCTAAATAAGTTTACTACTATTTATTCTATCATTAAATTATTAAATATAAAACATTATAATTTAATTTATTTGTTATTTTCCAATGATGTATTTTATTTACACAAGCGATAATAAATAAAGTCCAAGCCAATAATTATTATGAGCAATGATTAAAGATGATGTAAAACAAGGTGTCTGGTATATAACTAACTTTCTATTAGCCTTGTAGAATAACATTTTTTTGCTGTTTGTGACTAAAAATAGACTAATTGAATAACGAACAGTGACAGAACAGTTGTTTTTATTTAGGAGAAATTGATTCTTTATAATGCTGCTGAAATATTAAATAAATGTGTAAGACAGAACAGATATGGAGTCTAAAAAAATATTAAAATTTGATGATTTGAGCTAAAGAAGATGTTATGAAAAAGATAGTGCAGTAATGCTAGTCAAATAAAATGGCAAAAAAAAAGAAATAGACGAAATAGCGACTGAAAAAATGCAACGCATATGAAGTTGTACTAATCACTGTTAACAACCGGAAATTGACTGGAATTTTTAAGCTCTTATTTTCAGACAATTGGGCAAAGTTTGTCTGATGAAAAGTGCCGCTGCTTTTGAAAAACAAGAATGTATATTATATTTTAATTTCAAATTCTCTTTGGGAACAGTATTATTTAAATGTTTGTAATACTTTGTTTGGTAATAAATACGAGTTTGTATGTAATATTATATTTTGATTAAAAGATAAGTTTTTGATAAAATTAGACTATAAAAATAATTTTAAATAGAAGTTATTTCAATGGAAATAGTGAAATTTTGTTTAGGCAGAAAGGAACACGCTAATGAAGAAGGGCAAATACTTATCATTTTTCACCGTTATGTTATTACTCGTGCCTTATATTTTTATCTTAGCCGGGGTGAATGCCAAAGCAGATGAGATTTATCAATATCAGGATCAACGCTTTATCGCAACTGAGGAAGTTGATATTTCGTACAAGTACACGGTTAATCAAAAGGAAAATAGTATTTATTGGCAAATTGAATTTAAAAAAAATGTACTTCAAGATGAAACGAAGTTGGGAATCCAGGTGGTGGATGTGGATGAGAATCTAGTAGCAGCCACCAACACTCGTTTTCCAGAAAAAAATTTTAGTCGTACCACAAATAGTGCCAAAGAAATTGGAATCGTTGAAAAGACTGCTAATAAAGTCAAAGAAAAAACGACCTATCACATGGTTTTTCGGAAGCAAATTAGAACAGCGCAACCGACTTATCGTTTGGGAATTCGCTTATTGGGTCAACGAGTTAAACAAGATAATGGAAAATTACAAGATATCGACTTTTTAAGTGCGGGAAAAGTCTTGGAGATGGAAGCTGCGCCAGTTGATAAAATCGAGATTGTCTCATTAAATGACTTGTTACCAAAAAATGAGAAATTCTCACCTATTTCAAAAAGCGTATTAAAAGTTTTTGCTAACGGTGACTGGCAAAATTACAATGCACTACCAAATGTGGTCATAGATGAAGGAACACAGCTGCATTTGGAGCAGAGTATTGATCTTAAGAAGTTTGTAGCCAACCCAGCTGTTGCGCGGGCGATTGGTCAAGCAGAAAATCAGACTGCTGCTAAAGGCAAAGAAGTTCAACTTACTTATACGTTCCAATTTGGCATTGATAAACGATTCAAATTACCCGAGCAAGCTAGCACGGCACAGCCGATTCGGTTGGCAAACACAGACGTTAATTACGGTTATTATAAAATAAACTCTGCCAAAATGGACAGTCAAGAACATATTTGGGAAGTAACCTTGAATCAAAATGCATTTTTTATTGATAATTTGATTTTACCGTTGGTGTTAGAAACTAGCATTGAATTAGAAAATGATAGTGGTCACGAAAATTTATTATTGGCGCAAACAGCTACAAAAAAGACAAAGCAAGAAATTAAAACAACACAGTTAAGTTTTCAGATTGAAGAAACGACATCACAAGATCAGCTACTGACTTATGATGAGCAACTCGGAGGTATCCCAATCGTCTGGGAAACGACCATTACACCGAGAAAAATGGCTGGAAAATACGCCAAAATTAATAGTCTGACGTTAACAAGCGAGGATGTAACACCGCCATATAGCGAGGATAAGACAAGTAGTGGGGATGGATTTGACTTTTTCTTTACGAATGAAAAATTAAAAAAAGTAATGCAAGATAAGCAATTGCCGCTATTTGACATTACGGCGTATAACGAACGCGGTGAAAAAGTTGCTGTGCCACACTATGAATTAATTGGCGACGAAGAAAAAACCAATCGTTCACAAGTGAAATTTCTGGAAGAAGTTGCGGTTAAATTGGTCATTAAGACCACAACATTAACGCGTAAAATGCATGCAGCTCGAAAAGTGGTAAATCGAGTTAGTGGGACTTCAAAAAATGCAGGCAGTGCAGTGAGTGAAAAAACATTGCCGGTACCTGAGCATCGACTTCATTTAGTAAATGATAGTCAAGATGAAGAATTATTTGAATGGCGAGCAGTTTATTATCGGAATGCGCAAAGTATTGGGCAAATGACGACTACGGGAATACCGGGAATGGAAAAAATCACATTAACTGTGGATACCGGAGAGCTAGATAGCACTTCTGTTAAAATTTTTGATGAAGATGGGATCAAAGGCCGTAAATTAGATGAGCGTCTATATACGGTTGATAAAGTGGATGACAAGACAGTGACAATTACGTTTTTTGATTTTGTTAAAAATGATCCCAAATCAAAACTAACAGATGGTCGTTATTATATTTGGTATAACTCGACAGAAAAAAATGCACAAAAAGTAGTAGCTAAAGTTTTTAGTAATACTGGGCTATCAGCTGAAGCTACCAGTGAAAAAAAGATGAACCTCACAGTCAATCCCATTTCTTTTAGCGGGTGGCACAATACGATGTTGTGGGAAGTAGAAGCAGAAACGATAAGTGCCCAAGGTGATGTAGAATTAGCGCTAACTTTAGCACAAAGAGGCCAAAATTTTTATTTTAAAGAAGGTGAATTGCCGAAAACATATGACTCAAGTGACATTACAAGTTTAGTTGCTAAAAAAGGTATTGTCGTCACCGCAACCAATGTAGCTGGCGTTACTCGCTACTTAAAAGATGATGAATATAAGGTGTATGTGAGCAACAAAAAGGAACTTGAATCGCCAACTGGCGCGTGGAAAGGTAAACGAGCAGGGGTACAGGTTACTGTGCCACAAAAGATAAAAGCGGTAACAAAAAAAATTACCGTTTATCTGCAAAGTAATACCGGTGGAATCGCAGATATTGAGGCCATTCCTGCAAAAAAAGACAATATGTATTTAGACGCGACGCTAACACAAGCAAATCATAGCGTGAACGCCACCGGGGTATCGACGATTAGCGATGAGCGTTTCTTACAAAACATGGATAGTCAAGCTGTTTACAATGAGAGTCGTAGTAAGATTGATTGGATTTATTTTGCAAATACGCGTCGCTATGATTTAAAAAAAGAACAAAGCTTTGACGTTTTACTAGATAAAGAGCGTGTAATTCAAGCTACACAAAGTGAATATCATTATTTTACAGAAAAAGATTTAAAACAACTTCGCGTCTATCAATTAATTCCGGACGAAAACAGTAGGTCAAAAGGAGTTTACGCGAATACGAATAAAATTTTATTGTCTAAATCACACTATCGGCTTGTCAAAAAAGAACCCCTTAGTCAAAAAGGCAAAACGGTTTATAAAGAAGTCGAAATTATTTTGGAAGAAGATCTGGGTTGTTGTAGTTTGGCAATAGAAGTTTCTTCTACCTTTGACCAAAGTGAGAAGTTAAGTCAAGAAGCAATTAGCGGAAGTTATAGTTTTGTCGGCGACCTTACTTTTGAATATAACGGTCTTAAGTTTCAAAAGAGTGAAGCTGAATATTTGATAGAACGAGAGCGTCTATTTTGTCATGAAGGGTTTTATAATGCCAAAGATAATACTGTTACATGGGATATATTAGTAAATGCGCAAGGAGATAGTCTAGAGCAATTAGTAATTGAAGGTGCGCCCGTTGAAAATCAAATTATTGACTTAACAAGTATTGAAGTTTCCCACCCTACTATTGTTGAAGGTGAATATTTTCCTGGTGAAAAAGTCAAAAATAACGAGCGCCTGTTTGATGTTCGGTTAAATGCAGATACCGACTATCAAAATGGCTTTCGTATCGACGTGAATCGTAAAATTGATTATCCGCTTTATGTTCGCTACAAAGCTAAAGTAAACGGTGCTAGTCAAAAGGTTAAAAGTAAGACCAGAGTAAGTGCAGATGAAAAAGAAACACTTGAGGTCGCGCGCGAAATGAGACTTAAAAATCTTAATAAAGCGCAAAATCAGAAACGTTATACATTGAACATTGCCAATTTAGTTAAAGGCCCAGCTGCGCCCATTAAAAATTCGCAATTGCGATTAGAAAGAAAAACACAGACTGGCTGGCAAACAGTTACGTCTGAAATTAAAACAAATGAGCATGGACTTGCGAAGGTAGATGATTTAGCAGTTGGAAAATATCGGATTAATGAAATAAAGGCTGCGGGATTTTTATTAAATGAAGAACCTTATTATTTCAATATCCCGTTTGATCCTGATGAATTAAGTACAATTAATGCAGATAAGTTTATACTGCAAGGCCACGATGAAGTTGTCGATGTAACGATTTACAATGAGTTAAAACCTTTTGATTTGACTTTAATTTATAAAGATAATGAAGGAGATTTACTGACAGGTGGTCGTATACATTTGTCTAATACAAATAGGACAATTACCCATAATTTACCTGGGTTCACAGCACCAGAAACAGCGCAATTTATCGCAAAAGATTTGCCCACAGGAAACTATTATATTCAAGAATTGCGTGCACCTGTTGGTTATCAAGAAATGGCAAGTGAAATCATGTTATCCATTATAAATACAGGCGATGTTTTAATCAATGGGGACAACACGAATTTGGACTATTTGGGTGGATTTATCGAGGATCAAAAGCGATCTTTTGTGAAATTAAAAGGAGGCAGTCAAAATAATCAAATTAAGATTGAAATTTTAAATCACCCTATTGCAGCGAATAAAGCGAAAAATCGTCACAATCGCGAATTTTTTGCAGCCGGTGTTTCTGCGATTTTTGCCATCCGAAATATTACGAATGTTTATTATGTCTGTGGAACAACGCCAATTCGAATAGTCGATAAAAAGAAAGAAGAATCCCTGTCATAAATCCAATCAAAAGGAGAAGAAAAGATGAGCAAAAAAAAGAGTAACAAAAATAAAATGACCAAAGATGAAAAAATCAATTTGGGGTTGAAATTTATGATGGTCATTTTATTTTTAATAGGAGCTGCCGTCTTTTCTTATCCCTTTGTGGTAGATTCATTAAATAATTACATTGATCAACAGCGAATTGAATCCTATCAAAAAGAGCTGCAGGAGAAAAATCAAAAAGAAACTGCGGCTTTAAAAAAGAAGAAAGCGGCTGAAAATGCCAAAATGGCAGCTAAAGGAACAAGTATTCCCGGTATGGGAGTTGTCGAAGATCCTTTTGAAGAAAGTGTGGGACACAATACATCACCGGGGCGTGCATACTTTGCCCAACATACAGTAGGTGCAATTTATATTCCCAAAATCAATATCAGCCTTCCCGTATTTGATACTACAAATGATGTACTACTTGATAAAGGTGCCACAATATTACAGGGAAGTTCATTTCCAATTGGTGGCAAAAGTACCCACTCTGTTATTACTGGCCACACAGGATTGCCGAATAAAATGATTTTTACAGAGGTGGATAAATTAGAAAAAGGAGATAAATTTTATCTGGAAATATTGAATGAGAAACTAGCTTATCAGGTGACAAAAATAAAAACAGTATTGCCCAATGAGCTAGATACGTTAAAGGTCGTTCCAAATCAAGATTTGGTAACACTGGTGACGTGTACACCATACATGATCAATTCACACCGCTTGTTAGTTACAGGAAGTCGAATTCCTTATGAAGAAGAAATGAAAAAACAAATTCAAAAAGCAAAAGAATACCATAAGCAGCGTTTTATCGAATATATAGGGATGATTGTTTTAGCTTTGGGGATTTTCTTTTATTGGGTTTGGCGGAAAATAGTGTTAATTCGCAGCCGTAAACGCCAGTATGATTTGGTTTTTCAAGTAGTTGATGAAGAAAATAAGCAAAATATTATCGGAAAAACGTTCTGTTTACTTGATTATCAGGGTAGAAAAATAGAGACACAAGCGGACGACTTTCCTAAAACGGCAATTAGTGATGAAGCTGGATATGTCGTATTTAAACAAATTCCAGGGAATATTTATCGTGTTGTTTTGGACACGACAACGCAGCCGTATCTAAAGGCAAAAATAGCGCGTGTGAAAGACAGTCGCTTTAAAATAAAAACGAAAAAAGGTTTGTTGAAAAAAATTGGGAAGAGTAAAGAGCGCAATTATCAAATGAATTGGCAAGGAGGACGCTATGAAGAAAAAAGCTCCCAAAGGTAGTGTAAAGCGGCTAATTGGCAGTATCATGATAATCTTGATGTTTGCGGTAGGGTCTTTAATTGCCTTATATCCCTTTTATATCAATGCGTTAAATGACTTTTTGGATGAAAAACGTTTGGAACAAGTTCAAAAAGAGTTGGCAACAAAGCAAGATGAATTAGAGAAAAAGCGAAAAGAAAATGAGGAATTAAGTAAGGGTGGTTTTGCACCTGGAAATGATCCTTTTGCAGAAGAGATTAGTGATAAGCAAGATGAAGCCTATTATCAGGAACATTTAATCGGTAGAATTGCAATTCCTAAAATTGAAGTGGATATTCCGTTATTTGATACGACCAATCATTTTCTTTTGAATCGAGGAGCTGCGGTTTTACAAGGTACGTCGTTTCCCGCAGGAGGGCAAAATACCCATACTGTGATTTCTGCCCACAGCGGATTACCTGATCGCATTTTATTCACAGATTTGGAAAAGGTAAAAAAAGGCGATCAATTTGTCTTAACCGTTTACGGTGAAAAATTAGCTTACGAGGTTAACAAAATCGAAGTTGTCCTGCCCAGTGAGACGAGCAGTTTAAAAATTGAAGCAGGACAAGACTTAGCAACTTTGATTACATGTACACCGTATATGATTAATTCTCATCGCTTGTTAGTCACAGGACATCGTGTGCCTTATACAGATAAATTAGAAAAGGCTGTAGAAAAAGGAAACAAAGCACGTGAACAAAAAAATATTTTCATTCTCATGGGCACAATCTTACTCGTATTACTTTTGCTTTATTTATTATACCGTGCCATTAAGGCTTTTGTTTTGAAACGTCGTCGTTTTGAGCTAACTTTTATTAGAGAAAATAAAGACAGTGAAGCAATACCAGCGGCGCAATATATTTTATTCAATAAAAAAGGCAAAGCACCCGTTATCCGTAATGGGGATACATTAAAAGCAACTGCTCAAATGGATGGCACAGTTACATTTGAAGATTTACCAGGAGCTTTATATACTTTAAAAGAAATTAAGCCAGATAACACACTAGAGATAAAAGTTGGTGTAAAAGGGTGGCGGCAAAAAACAATTAGATTTTACCCGAATAAAAAACAAACCAAGTGGCTAATAGTTTCAGATAAACCGATTATTCGCAAATAAAAAAGGCAGCTCTGCGTTTTGCAGAGCTGTTTTTTTTGTCTTAAAACAGCTGTTTGAGCAGATTAATAATACGAAAGCAAGGACTAAAATGTGGTAAAATAAGAAAGTACAGTCTTGAAATTTTAGGAGGGCGATGGGTGAAAGGTCAAATCAGAAAAGCTTTAAGTGGCTTTTATTATGTAGTGACAGCAGATAACACGGTTTATCAAACCAGAGGGCGTGGTAATTTTCGTAAACGGAAATTGACACCTTTGGTAGGAGATCGGGTAGAGTTTGAAAGTAGTAATCTTACGGATGGCTATATTTTAGATTTACTCCCTCGCAAAAACGAATTAGTCCGTCCGCCAGTCGCAAACGTAGATTTAGGAATAGTAGTTATTAGCATGGTGGAGCCTGCGTTTTCTTATAATTTATTGGATCGTTTTTTAGTTAATTTGGAATTTAAAGATATTGAACCTGTCATTTATTTAAGTAAATTAGATTTGCTAGCAGATAAAGACGCTAGCACAAAAGTTAAATCCGTATACGAAACAATCGGCTATAACGTCATTGCTTCAGAAGATGACGAAACGAATAAACGGGCCTTAGAAAAATTATTTAAAGATAAACTTAGTGTTTTTATGGGGCAGTCTGGTGCGGGCAAGTCCACTTTGTTAAATAAAATTCGACCTGATTTAGCTTTAGAAACAGCAGCTATTTCTGATCATCTGGGACGAGGAAAACACACAACTCGTCATGTGGAACTATTAGAGATTGGCGGTGGGTTGGTAGCAGACACCCCTGGCTTTAGCTCATTAGAATTTCAAGAGATTACATCTCAAGAGCTACCCCGTATGTTCCCGGAATTTGTTCAAGCAGCGCCATTGTGCAAGTTTCGTGAATGTCAACATGTGAATGAACCAGATTGCGAAGTAAAACGACAAGTAGCAAAAAAAGAAATTGCGGTAACGCGCTATGATAATTATCTGCAATTTTTAGCAGAAATTGAAAAGCGCCGACCAGTATATAAGAAGAGTAAATAACAATTAATTTGAGATTTATCAGGAGGAATTTTTATGAAAATTGCACCATCCATTTTAAGTGCAGATTTTGCCAATTTAGCACGAGATATTCAATTAGTTGAAAAGTTAGGAGCAGATTACATTCATGTTGATGTAATGGATGGTCATTTTGTCCCTAATATCACGATCGGACCAGCTGTTGTTGCAGCGATACGACCGGTGACTAAATTACCTTTGGATTGTCATTTAATGATTGAAAAACCAGAAAATTTTATTCCGGAGTTTGCGAAAGCGGGAGCTGATATTATAAACGTTCATGTAGAAGCTACTCCTCATATTCATCGTGCGTTACAAATGATAAAAAATGAAAATGTTAAAGCTGGGGTGACAATCAATCCCGGCACGCCAGTTGCAGCTATTAAACATGTATTAAATACTGCTGACTTAGTGTTAGTAATGACCGTGAATCCCGGCTTTGGGGGCCAAGCTTTTATTCCAGAAGCAGTTGATAAAATTAAAGAATTGAAGGCTTTAAAAGAAAAATTCGGCTATCATTATGAAATTGAAGTAGATGGTGGGATTGTACCGAAAACAGCAGAAATTTGTAAATCTGCTGGTGCAGATGTTTTCGTTGCGGGTTCTTATATTTATAATGCTCCTGATCCAGAAAAAAGAATTGCTGCTTTAAAAGAAGTTTTGATGAAATGAATATACTGATTGTAGCAGGTGGTAACCCGCATTTATGGCCAGAGGATATTATGGCGCAATCTTTTGATTTATTTGTCGGTATTGATCGAGGAGCTCTTTATTTATTAGAACAAGAAAAAGAAGTGGCACTTGCAGTGGGCGATTTTGATTCCTTAAGTAAACAAGAACATGATTTTGTCTTACAACACGCCAAAGAAGTTGTTTCTGCTGTGGCAGAAAAAGATGATACTGATACCCAACTTGCACTCGTTTCAGTGTTTACCAAGTATCCATTGGCACAAGTCACATTAATTGGAGCAACAGGAGGCCGCCTTGATCATCTCTTGGCTAATATTTGGCTTGGCGTAGAACCACGCTTTGCTCCGTTTATGCAACAAATTACTATTCAAGACAACCAAAACAGCGTAAGTTATTTACCAGCAGGAAATCATCAAGTAAAAAAAATTCCTACTATGAACTATTTGGCCTATTGCTGTTTAACCCCTGTTTCAAAACTAACTTTAACAAAAAGCAAATACACATTGGATCATATAGAAGTTTTACACCCTACATCATATGCTAGTAATGAATTTGTTGGTGAAGTTGCAGAAATTAGTTTTGCAAGTGGCATTATTGCCGTCATTCAAAGTCGTGATTAGTAGAAAAAAGCCGGTTACTAACCGGTTTTTTTCTACTTCAGAAGATAGACAAAAATAAAAGTGCTAGCACTTTTATTTTTGTGTTTAGAGTACTTTTTGTAAAAATTATTATTTTACAAAAAATCTCTTAAGAGTCGGTCCTTGCCTTTTGTTTAAAAGACTTTAGTGGTAAAATCATTACTATCAGTCGCACGAGAAAACCGTGCCGGCTTTTTTCTTGAGGGGTGTACTTGTGAAGAAATTTAATCCAAATAAAAATATTATCATTACGTTGATTTTGGTCATCGTGGTGGTTTCTGTAATAAGTATTACAGCGGCTAGAAGAGCCAATAGCCAAAAGACGAACTTAGTTCAATCTGTTGCAAATGACAGCGTCTCTATTGTTGATCGTATTATTAGTGCGCCGGTTAAGTTTGTGGAAAATACGTTTAGTAACGTCAATAATTTGTTTATAACTTATAGTGAAAATGAACGTTTAAAAAATAAAATTGATTCCTATGATGAACTGGCACAAAAAACTAAAAATCAAGAACGAGAAATTAAAAAGCTTCAATCTGAATTGAAATTGAATGAGACTTTGACGGATTTTGAAAAAGTTTCGGCTAATGTTATTACCCGCTCACCGGATGCTTGGCAGGATATGTTGGTGATTGACAAAGGGTCAAAAGATGGCTTGAAAGTCAATATGGCCGTTATGTCACAAAAAGGACTAGTTGGACGTATTGTTGAAGTAAACTTGGCTTCAGCTAAGGTTGAATTGTTAACTTCTGCTAATCAAAACTCCAATCACTTTCCAGTCCGCATCTCTGGCAAAGAAGGCGAAACGTTTGGCTTGCTAAGAAATTATGATGAAAAAACAGGGACAATGATTGTCAATCAATTGACCGGTGAGAAAAAATTAAAAGCTGGAGACGTCGTCCAAACTTCTGGTTTGGGAGGGAATTCTCCTGCAGACTTACCAGTAGGAACAGTAGTTGAATTTAAGTCTGATGATTATGGTTTAGATAAGCAAGTATACGTGAAACCTTATGCAGATTTGTATGATATGTCGGTTGTTACAGTAGTAAAAAGAGCGGTAGGTGATAGCGACTAATGTTAACCAAAGATACGGTGAAATATTATGCTGCCCCGACTTTTTTCCTCTTGATGCTGCTAGATGGTCAGTTTACACGTTTATTGGAAAATTGGAGTCGGAATTATTATATTGCCAATGCCCATTTACTTTTGTTGGGCTTAATGTGCGGCTGTATGGTTTTGTCAAAGCGTTACATGATAATTACCGCAGTAGTGTTGGGTCTGTTGTTTGATATGTATTATGTAGGTGTGTTAGGTATTTATACGGTGGCGTTACCGTTGAGTGTTTGGTTGATGTATGCACTGGCAGATACATTGTATCGGAATGTTTTTACAATGTTTTTTGGTATGATTATTTTTGTTACCTTATTTGAGTTGATAACGCTGGGGATTCAAGTGTTGTTCAAATTGACAGATGTTAGCGATACTTTTTTTATTAGTCGCTTTTTAGGCCCGACCTTACTAATTAATATGTTATTATTTATAATTTTTATCTTTCCTTTCAAAAAATTATTTGTTATCAAATAATTTTTTGAAGGTTTTTTTTTTCTTGCATTTTTGTCATATAAAAAAGTGTATTTGAAACATTTTTGTAACATTTCGTTTATCTTAATGTCATATCGCTGTGTTACAATTTTCTTGTCGTCGGGAAAGGTCTAAAAAAATTCCCGAATCGTTAAGAAAAAATTCAAAGTTAGCCAGTCGGAGGAATGAAGAGTGAAGAAGAGTTTGTTATCAGCATTGTTAGTTTGCTCATTAACACTTACAGCAGTTGCAGCTCCCAGTGTAGCCGCGGCAGATACTATCGATCAAAAAATTGAAAATCAAGATAAAGTAATTAACGACTTACAAGGTAAACAAGCAAGTGCTCAAGCGCAAATTGATGCTCTTGAAAGCGAAGTTGCTGCCATTACCGCTAAAGCAGAAGCTTTAGTAAATGAGCAAGTAAAATTAAATAAAGATACACAAAAATTACAAAAAGAAATTGCGGACTTAAAAGTTCGTATTGCGAAACGGGAAGATGCAATTAAAAAGCAAGCCCGCGATGTTCAAGTAAATGGACAAAGTACAAACTTTATTGACGCTGTTGTAGAATCTGATTCTTTAACAGATGCAATCGGTCGTGTTCAAGCGATGACAACAATTGTTAAAGCCAACAACGATTTGGTAAAACAACAAAAAGCTGATAAAAAAGCCGTTGAAGATAAAAAAGCTGAAAACGACAAAAAATTGGCTCAAATCCAAGCAAACCAAGCAGAACTTGAAAACCAAAAAGCAGATGTTCAAGGCAAGCAAGCTGATTTAAATGCTATGAAAGCTGATCTTGCGTTACAACAAAATACTGCTGAAGGTCAAAAAGCTAGCTTGCAAAAACAAAAACAAGAAGCAGAAGCAGAACAAGCTCGTATTCGCGAACAAGAAAAACAAGCAGAAGCTGCTCGTAAACAAGCGCAAGAACAAGCGACACAAGCTGCTGTTTCAGAAAGTACAAATAATACAGTAACAGAAGAATCAAGTTCAACTAATTCAGCGCCTGTGACAAATGAATCTTCAACAGGTTCTTCTAATAATTCAAATACTGGAAATACAGGCTCAACTACTGGCAATACAGGGACAGCCGGTGATAATGATGGTGGTTCTTCTCAAGAAACACCAAAACCAGAAATTCCAAAACCAAGTATCCCTGCTCCTTCAGGTGGCGGCGTAATTGGCTATGCACAACAATTTATTGGTGTGCCATATGTTTGGGGCGGTAAAGATCCTTCAGGTTTTGACTGTTCAGGTTTTGTAGGGTATGTTTACTTACATGCAGCTGGGCGTAACATTGGTACGTACACAGTAGCACAAGAATCTGCTGGTACTATTATTCCTGTAAGCCAAGCGCAACCAGGTGACTTATACTTCTGGGGTTCACCAGGTAGCTCTCACCACGTAGCAATTGCAATGGGTGGAGGACAATATATTCATGCGCCACAACCTGGCCAATCTGTTACAATCAGTTCTGTCTCTTACTTTGCACCACAATTTGCAGTTCGGATGTAATTTATAATATTTGGACACGACTTTCCCTGGAAGGTCGTGTTTTTTAGTATAGTCAAGTTGCTAAAAGCGTGATAAAGTAAACATGATTTTGTAGCAATAATAAAATTGAATTCTCAAAACGAGAAGACTTATTTTTAAAAAGATAAGAGGGGGTAAAAATGATGTCCTCTTATTTTTTCGATGACTGATTTTTAGTTGTGTTTTGAGAGTATCTGTTTAAGGAGAGAGCAATATGACATTTGAAGAAATTTTACCGCATTTAAAAAAAGGTGAAAAGATTATACGTAAAGGTTGGAGTGGTTTTGAGTTATACGTGACCTTGGTGGAAAAAGAAATGTATGATGGTGCACCAGTTACTCCTTATTTTCTTATTAAGACCGCTGATGAAGGATTTTCTAGCTTTGCACCGACTGTTTGTGATATTTTGGCGAATGATTGGGAAATTGTTGAATGACTGATTTAAATAAAAATGAATTTTTGAATCGCGTAGTTTTTGTGACAGGAGCTGCTTCTGGTATTGGGCACGCACAAGCTATAGCCTTTTTAGAAGCCGGTGCAAAAGTTTTTGGTGTAGATATACAAAAAGATTTTTTGCCGTTTTTTTCAAAATATGGAGATCATTTCAAGGGTTTTAGTGGGGATGTGTCAAAAAAAGAAACGTGTCTTAAAGCTGTAGAAGTTTGTTTATCTCATTTTGGGCAAGTCGATATTTTGCTGAATACGGCTGGTAAGTTAGATGACTATAAGCCGTTACTTGAAACAGATGATAATTTATGGCAAGAGATTTTAACTACTAATTTGAACAGCATATATTACCTTACCAAGGCTGTTTTGCCAACGTTGATTAAAACAAAAGGTACGGTCATTAATATGTGTTCAATTGCTAGTTTAGTAGCAGGTGGAGGCGGAATTAGTTACACTGTTAGTAAACACGCTATTGCGGGTTTTACTAAACAATTGGCATTGGATTATGCTGAAAAAATTCATGTAGTCGGAATTGCTCCTGGAGCCATTCAAACGCCAATGAATGCGGCTGATTTTGCCGGTACAGGAGAAATGGCAGCTTGGGTAGCTGATGAAACCCCTGTTAAACGTTGGGCACAAGCAGTAGAAGTTGCAGATTTGACGCTGTTTTTAGCCAGTGACAAAGCGAGATATATGCAAGGGAATATTATACCAATTGATGGTGGTTGGCTTTTGAAATAAAACTGTAAAGCAAAAAAGCCTTGCATTGTTGAAGAGAGTTGCTTATAGTTGATAGCGGGGAAAAAATCCCACTGCACCACTTCAATCCTTTGGGTGCAGCTTATTACCAAGGTAAGATACCTTGCAAAGGAGAGAATAAAATGGACAATCAAATCAAAAAAATAGGTTCAATTCATTTTACGACAGACGAAATTGCCAAGATGGCAGTCGTTGCTGCACTCTACGTAGTAGTTACCGTTTTTTTAGCGCCGTTTAGTTTTGGACAAGTTCAATTGCGCGTAGCAGAAATGTTCAACTTTTTAGCCTTGTATAACAAGCGCTATGTGTGGTCGGTGACGATTGGTTGTGCACTCGCCAATATCGCTTCTCCTAACGGCATCATCGACGTTATCGTGGGAAGTGTTTGCACCTTTTTTGTTTTAGTCATTTGCCGCAAAGTTTGTAAAAATTTTGCCGATATGCGCATTAAAATTGCTGTTACCGCTGTACTATTCGCCTTTTCAATGTTTACAGTAGCGGGACAGTTAACCATTTTATACCAGATGCCTTTTTGGATGAATTGGGGCTACATTGCAATAGGAGAATTATTATCTATGACTATTGGTGGAATTGTTATTTACACGATTGGTCAAAAAATTAATTTAACAAAATAATTTTGTACAGGCAGACTTGATTGAAGGTCTGCTTTTTTTTATATCTCAAAAAAAAACACACGTCAAATTGTGACGTGTGTTGTAGGGGATGAGAAAAGTTTACTTCACATATTCTTCCGTCAAAGCCATAAATTCATGGATGTCTTGTAAGACCATGTCGATTCCTGCTTGCCAAAAATCTGGTTTAGTTAGATCAACATTTAAATGTTTTTGAGCCAATTCTTCTGTGGTCATTGCAGCAGTATCACGTAGTAATGCAATGTATTGATCTTCAAAGTTACCTGTACTCTTCATTGCTTGTGCGTAAATTCCCATGCTAAACAAATAACCAAAAGTATATGGGAAATTATAAAATGGTACATCATCAATGAAGAAATGTAATTTTGCAGCCCAGAAATGAGGATGATATTCAGCCAAACCATCTGCATAGGCTTCTTTTTGCGCAGTTAGCATCATTTCAGTAATTTTTTCTGGAGCAACGAGACCTTGTTGGCGAGCTGTGTAAAAATTATTTTCGAAAATAAAACGAGCATGAATGTTCATAAACATCGCAATTGCATTTTGCATTTTTGCATCTAATAAATTAATTTTTTCAGCTTTTGATGTTGCTCCTTTTAAGGTAGCATCTGCCACAATTAATTCAGCAAAAGTACTTGCTGTTTCAGCAACATTCATAGCATAATCTTGATTCAAGCGTGGAATATCCCATAATACACTGCTGTGAAAGGCATGACCTAATTCATGAGCTAAAGTAGCAACTTCATTAATGGAGTTACTATAGGTCATGAAAATCCGTGATTCTTTTGTTTCTGGTAATTCAGTACAGTAGCCACCAGGGCGTTTTCCTGGTCGGTCTTCTGCCTCAATCCAACTTTTTTCAAAAGCCATTTGAGCGAAGTCCGCCATTTTAGGACTAAATTTACGGAAATTATCTAAGATAAATACAGCGGCTTCATCATAGCTAAAAGTTCGTTCCTTCATGCCATCCAAAATAATAGGGGCATCTTGATCTTGCCATTCCATTTTTTCTTTACCGAACAATTGCGCTTTGCGAGTTAGGAAGTCCACAATTGGCTGTTTATTTTTTTGAATGGTACTCCACATAGCGTTAAGTGTGGCTTTGGACATTCGATTGTATTCTAACGGTTGTTTTAAATAGTCACTTACCCCGTGTAGTTTATAAGTAGACAAACGGAAACCGTCTAAGTGATTCAATGTATCGGCAAATAACTCTGCTTTCTCCCGCCAGACTTTCTCCCAATTGGCAAATAAGGTAGCGCGGACTTCTTTGTCAGGATCGCCCATCATTTTGTTAAAAGCTTGGCCGGCAGATAGTTTTTGTACGTTACCCGTTTTATCAGTAAAGGGGATTTCAATGGTGGCAACCAGGGTATCATAGTGCTGGCTCCATGCGTTCAAGCCATCCAAAGATAATGTGTTGATAATATTTTCTGCTTCTTCAGATAACAATTCATTCCCATCGCGACGAATTTCACTTAAACGAAAAGCAACGGGTTTTAACGAGTCGCTTTCTAAAAGTTTCGCCCAATCACTGTCGTTTATTTCAGTAAATTTCTTGGCTAAAATTGTTTCGCTTAATTGGAAAATAGGAGATAGCGAAGTTAGCTTACCATAACGAATTTTAGCATCTACATCTGTCACATCAGCAGACATCAAGGCGTTTAAAAATGAGCTGCATTGAGAAAATCCGTTGGCAATTTTTTCTCGTAAGTTTAAAAGTTCGGCTAAATTTGTTGTAATATCATTTTGTTTGACGCGGGTTTGGTATTCTTTTAATTGGTCTTCTAAAAGTTCCATCCGGGCAGTAAGTTCTTTTGATTGACTTCCACCTGGAAAAATACTATCTAAATCCCATGTTAATGCGTACATCTACAACACTTCTTTCTATTAATTTAATCTTATTTAGTATAGCACAAGAAAAGTATTCAGAACCTTCTGAGAGCTTTGAATTTTACAATTATAATAAAAATCAGCTGCATTATTCTTTCACAAAAACCAACCAGAAATCAAGAAAGACGTAATTCCATAATGGTTTATGATAAAATAGGAAAATGTATTGGAGGAGACTAGATGAAACAAAATTTAAAAAATCCATACTTATATTTAAGCATCGCCATTATAATGATGATCATTTTATTTATTAGTTCTTCGCAAACGTATCATCAACAATCACAAATTGGTCTATTAGAAACGATGCTAAAAAATGAACCTTTGAAAAAGTCTTTTAGCCAAATTGCTTTTAATTATGCTGGTAGTGAGATTAGCATTGCAGCTAAAGGTTACTTTTCTTTTGTAGAATTTTTCATTCGTAAAGGCGCTCATTTTATAACGTACTTTATCTTAGGTGGGAGTTTATGTTTCGCACTGTACTATCGACTGAAAAATTTCTGGTGGGGTAGCTTTTTTGGAATTTTAAGTGCGACCGGATACGCTGCTTTGGATGAATTTCATCAACTACTAACAGGAGATAGAACGCCGCTTTTTCAAGATGTGGTGTTAGATATGTCAGGTGCCTTAACAGCATCAGTGCTTATTTTTTGTTATCTGCTTATCACGAAAAAAAGACTCTCATAGCTAAAAAATGGAATAATTTTAGGTGTTTGTTTTTTTGACTGCTCCTTACACCCTCTGATTTGAAAAATGCGTATAAAGGGCTACAATAAAGAAGTAAGCCTAAAATAGTTTAGGTAAAAGTGCAACGAGGAGGAATTAGGATGTCAGGACATAGTAAGTGGAATAATATCCAAGGACGTAAAAATGCGCAAGATGCGAAGCGCGGCAAAATTTTTCAAAAATTATCACGGGAAATTTATATGGCAGCAAAATCTGGTGGTGGCGATGTGGCGATGAATCCCGCTTTGCGTTTAGTGGTGGATAAAGCTAAAGCTGCGAATATGCCAAATGATAACGTGGAGCGTGCGATAAAAAAAGCGACAAGCTCTGCTGATGAAGCCAATTATGATGAAGTGACATACGAAGGTTACGGTCCTGGTGGGGTAGCGATTTTAGTTCATGCGCTAACAGACAATCGAAATCGAACCGCAACAAATGTACGAGTAGCCTTTACCCGCAATGGTGGAAATTTAGGAGAGACAGGCTCTGTTAACTATCTATTTGAACGAAAAGGGTACATTGCTATTGAACGTGAAGGTCTGGCGGTGGATGAAGATAAAATGTTTGAAGATGTTTTGGAAGCTGGAGCAGAAGATTTAATCTCCGCACCAGAAGTTTTCGAAATATATACAGCACCCGAAGATTTTACCGCAGTTAGAGATCAATTAGAAAAAGATGGCTTTACTTTGGCCCAAGCAGAACTAACGATGGTACCCCAAACAACGATTGTTTTAGATGACGAACAAAAAGCTAAATTGGAACAACTAGTAGACAAATTAGAAGACGATGATGATGTTGCTGAAGTCTTTACTAGTTTGGAAAATTAAAGATGCCATTACCAAAATTCAAATTTCTCGACGAGCGTATTGCGATTCATGAAAGTTTGCCTGTGGGGGTTATGTTGGCGATGGCAGGCGGCTTTTTAGACGCCTATACGTATTTATTTCATGGTCAAGTTTTTGCAAGTATGCAGTCAGGCAATGTCATTTTATTGGGCTTAAATTTGGCGCAAGGAAATTTTGATCATATCATTGGCTATCTGTTTCCCATTTTTATCTTTTTGTTAGGAATTTTTTTTACAGATGTACTGAAATTTCGGTTTGAACATAAACGCTTTGTCTGGCAAAATGTAGCCGTCGCTATTGAAGCAGTAGGAATATTTTGTGTAGGGATTTTTTCGGATTCTGGCCACAATTTGCTGATTAATTCTTCGTTGTCCTTTTTTGCAGCAATTCAATTTGCTACATATCGGCGCTTAGCAGGGCTACCTTATGCTACGACGATGACAACGGGTAATTTGCGTTCGATTGCTGATTATACGTACCATCATTTTTTCAAAAAAGATCCAACGGCTAGTTTTAAAATCAAATACACGGCAACAATCATTTTTTCTTTTTGTTTAGGGGCAATATTAAGTACATTATCTGCCCATCTTTTTGCTGGTAAAGCAATTTGGCTAGTATCATTGCTATTATTTGGTGTACTTGGTCTGACCGTTTATCATCAAAAATAAAATAAGCCAACTTAGAAATTAATTTCTAAGTTGGCTTATTTTTTAATTAAAAGACTAATACCGGGGTTCCGGTTTCAACCATGTTAAATAATTTTGCCATGACATCAGGCGGTGTATTAATACAGCCATGGGAGCCGCGGGTTTTCCATAAATCCCCACCATATGCCGGTTGCCAGTCAGAATCGTGAATTCCAACACCTGTCCAATCAATTGGCATCCAATAATCTACCGGACTGGCGTATTTTGTACCATCGTCGTTTTTACCGCGTAGTGTTTCATTTCGTGCTTTTTCCCAAACATAGAAGACACCTGGTGGCGTAGGAGATTTTGGTTTTCCAGAAACAATATCTGTTTCAAGTGCCACTGCACCATCTTTGTAATACCACATGTGTTGATTTTGTAAATCAACCTCAATATACGTATTACCAACTAATGGTTTATCCGCGCCAGCACTTCCTTTAACAATTGGAGAGCGTGTGAAATTTTCACCCTTCATGATTTGTTCCATTAATGCTGAGACTTCTTGGTCTGTTTGGATCGTCCAACTCAATGTCCCATCAGGAACAGTGACGTCACCTCGTAATGTGCTTTTAAAAGTAGTAGGGTTACTACTTGTATTGTATTGTTGTCCGATTTCAGTAACATAACCCGTAACTTTATCTTTATTTAAGCTTACTTTGCCTTCTTTATATTCCAACCAATCCATGATAGTTGTAGTTGGAATTTGAAATTGTTCGCCATTAATGGAATAGTTGGCTTGGATTTGAGCAACTTTGTTTAATGCGGTTAATTCTTCTTTTAGTTTTGGATCATTTGCAGTAACTTTTGGTTTTTCTGTATAATCGTTTAACTCGATGCTATCTTTGTTGCTGCTAACTGCTTTTTTTACATCAGCTACGACCGCTTGCACATCAATAGAGTTCCCTTCTACTTCAGGAGTTACTGTAAAGCCAGCAGGACCCTTTGCTAAAGTGGCATCTTTTGTTTTTGTCCGATTTTTGTTAAGTTCTGTTAGCTTTGTCTCAACATTTTTTATCGCACTATTTAGCTGTGTTTGATCCACAGCCACGCCATCTAGTTTATCATCACTATCGGCAAAGACATACGCCACGCCCCATTTCCAACGGTTCTGGGCTTCTTTTATTTGCTTTAAATCTTTCGTGTAATCTGTTTTTAAGCCTAAATCGACTTTCTTAATAGATTGCCAGTTTTGTCCGTTGTCTTGGATATCAAAAGTTTGCTCATCTGCGGCACCTTTTAATTTGGCGTTGGCTTGCTTAACCGTTAAGTTTGCAATGTTGGTATTGTTAATTTTGGTATTTGGTAAAAAATGATCGCTATAGTGGAAACTTCGGGCGGCATATGCGCCACCAGCAATGATAAATAAAGTTAAAATAATAGCAACAATCACTTTAGTATGTTTTTTATGGCGAGAAGCTCTAGTCATCAGATATCTCCTTAAAGCACTTAGATTTGGAATAAAATTTATATCGACAATATCATAGCATAGATTGTGAAAAAAGCGAAGATTATGCTTAAAAGGCAATAAAATTTTAAAATTTTTATTTTCATTAAGTCTACCTTTAATGAAATGATTAAAGGTGGGTATTAAAAAAGATTGCTAAAAAAATGCTTACGAAAAAAACCTGTCCACAGAGTCGTCGACAGGTAAAATGAAAAATATTTTTTATTAAAAAATTATTTAGCAGCATCTTCTGCTTCTAATTTTTTGAACGCTTCATCTAAAATATCTTTTAATTGTGAAGCAGAAGCATTCATACGATCTTGTTCTGAGTCGGTTAATGGAATTTCGATAACTTGTTGAATACCTTGGGCGTTAATGACAGCAGGGGCCCCGATATAAATATCGTTTAAGCCATATTGACCTTCCAAGTAAACAGATAATGGGAAGACAGCATTTTCGTCATTTAAGATAGCCCGGGTAATACGTGCTAAGGCAGTGGCGATACCATAGAAAGTTGCGCCCTTTTTGTCAATGATAGTATAAGCTGCGTCACGAACGCTAAAGAACAAGTTAACCATTGCTTCTTCATCGACGTCAGGGTTGTTTTTAATCCATTCGTAAATTTGTAAGCCGGCAACATTTGCATGTGACCAAACTGGAAATTCAGAATCGCCGTGTTCACCTAAAATATATGCATGGACATTACGTGCGTCTACCTTCACTAATTCCGCAATTTTTTGGCGGAAACGAGCAGAGTCTAATGAAGTACCAGATCCGATAACGCGTTCTTTTGGAAAACCTGAGAATTTCCAAGTTGAATAAGTTAAAATATCAACTGGGTTAGCGGCAACTAAGAAAATACCGTTAAAGCCAGAAGCCACGATTTGTGTAACAACATCGCGATTGATTTTTAAATTTTTATGAACAAGGTCCAAACGAGTTTCACCTGGTTTTTGAGGAGCGCCAGCCGTAATGACAACTAAATCGGCATCATGTGCATCTGCGTAAGTTGCTGAGTAAATTTTCTTAGGAGAAGTCCAAGCTAGGGCATCTGTTAAATCCAATGCGTCGCCTTCTGTTTTTTTGACGTTAATATCGACAATCCCAACTTCTTGCGCGATATTTTGAGTTACAAGTGCAAATGCATAACTAGAACCAACAGCACCGTCACCTACTAAGATAACCTTTTGGTGGTCTTTTGATAAAGCACTTTTTTCTACATCTGTCATGTTTGTTTCATCCCTTCTCAGATTATTTCCTTCACAAGCAATCCTATCATTTCCATAATCGTTTGTCATGCAATACGCTTAGATATAATACAGTTTTTTCTGCTGTTTCTTTTTGTGAGCACTTACATTTTTATGAAAGTTTGTTTTAGTTTGAACAATGGTTCTAACGCAGAATATCTCTAAAAAAAGCTAAAGAGCGCTTGCAAATTTTAGCTAATCTATCAGTTTGTGTTATAATACTAAGGCAACACAGTTTAAAAAAATTTTTTAATTAATGTGCTATTAACGAAATAGTGAGCATGATGCAACTTCATTGCAAAAGCAGACTAGGGGATAATTTATCGCCTGGCCTTTTGGCGTGGTTTAGTTAAAGTGAAATGAGGAATATAGATGAAGATGATTGTTGGCCTGGGAAATCCCGGGTTGAAATATGCAAAAACCAAACATAATATCGGCTTTATGACGATTGATCGTCTAGCGCAAAAGTACAACGTTGTCTTTAAACGCAACAACTTTGAAGCCGAACAAGGTGAATTTTTTTTAAATGGGGAAAAAATTATTTTAGTTAAACCTCAAACTTTTATGAATGACTCTGGGCGGGCTGTAGGTCCTTTGATGACTTATTTGGGTGTTTTGCCAGAAGAATTGATTGTAGTTTATGATGATTTAGATTTAGCAATTGGGAAGATTCGCTTGCGACAAAAAGGTGGCGCTGGCGGGCACAATGGTATTAAGAGTATTATTTCACATTTGAAAGGGAGTCAAGTTTTCGATCGGATTAAGATAGGTATTGGTAGACCAACACAAAATATGACAGTTGTTAACCATGTACTAAGTCCTTTTTCACAAGCTGATTTGCCGATGATTGAAACGAGCATTGATGAAGCGGTAAGTGCGTTGGAAGAGTATTTTAAAACAGATGATTTTATCAATACGATGAACAAATTTAATTAATGAAAATGTAAGGAAATTGTTGTGATACTTTAAGATTCAGAAATTTTTAATGAATAAATTGTATCATCTAGACCCTGCAGTCAGAAAGTTCATTCGTTTATTATCAGTTAAGATAGTATGTCTTATTTTTTATCTAGTAGTTCCTAGGTTATCTCAGACAGCTTAATAAAATAGAATCGAGTTCAAAAGGATTTAATCATTTTCAGATAAGGTAAAAGAGGTATTTTCAGTAAAAGTAAATACTATGGAATTTTTTATCGTACTGCTACGAACAGTCTAATCTTTTGAACATCTTAATTTAGGAGGCAAAAAATGGATTTGCTTGGTTTATTTGATAAAGTGCCGCAAATCGGTCAATGGCAAGAGCAATTAGCAAAAAAAAGTAAGCGACAGTTATTAACCGGCCTCGCTGGGTCAGCCAAAACTTTGGCATTAGTCAGTACTTTACAAAAATTGCAAAAGTCAATTTTAGTCATTACCCCAAATTTGTATTACACTAATCAATTAGTAGAAGATTTACGAAATTTAACGGATGCAGTTTTTGCTTTTCCGGTAGATGAAGTTTTATCAGCAGAAATGGCTTTCGCTTCCCCAGAAGCAAAAGCCGAACGAGTTCAAACCTTAAATGCCATCGCGCAAAATGAATTGGGAATTTACGTTATGCCAGTGGCGGCTTTGAGAAAGTACTTGCCCACGCCTGAAACATGGCGAAATTATCAATTGCATTGGCAAATTGGTGATGAATTAGATTTGGCTACTTTACCAACGCAATTGGTGTTGATGGGGTATCAACGTGAGAGCATGATTGCAAAGCCCGGTGAATTTAGTATTCGTGGTAGCATCATTGATATTTATCCTTTACATGCAGAATATCCCGTGCGGGTGGAACTATTTGATGTTGAAATTGATTCCATGCGCTATTTTGACGTGGAAACACAACGTTCACTAGGAAATGTTGATCACGTTTTAGTCAGTCCGACAAGTGAGTTGGTTTTTACTGCTGCTGAGTTAGAGACGGGGGCAAAAAATTTAAAATCAGCTTTAGAAAAACGTTTAGCAGTCACCAAAGAAAAAACGGATAAAGAATTTTTAAGTGAATATTTTGGTCAGGTGCAAAACGAATGGCTAAATGGCATACCGGGAGAAAATATCAATTTTTATCTCGATTTTCTTTATGAGGTGCCAACGACAATTGTAGACTATTTTGCCAAAGATACCCTTTTAATGGTAGACGATTATCCGCGAATTATGGAAACAAATCGTGAAATCGAACGTGAAGAAGGAGAGTGGCAAGTTCAAAAAATCAGTGAACTACGTGTTTTCAGTGAGCAAAAATTTGGAGTAGATGTGCATCAGTTTTTCCAGAAAGAAACATTTACGACTAGCTTTTTTGCACTGTTTCAAAAGGGAATGGGAAATTTGCGTTTTGGCGCAATTTGGAACTTTCAATATCGTCCTATGCAGCAATTTTTCAGTCAAATGGGGTTGTTAAAAGCTGAATTAGATCGTTGGGAAAAACAGCAACAGACAGTGATATTTTTAGTTGCCGATGATGAGCGCGCAAAAAAACTTGATCATAATTTCCGCGACCATGAAATTTATGCTCCTGTGACTAAAGCCGATACGTTAATTACCGCTCGTAGCCAAATTGTGGTAGGAAATTTGCAAAGCGGTTTTGAAATGCCACAAGATCGCTTCGTAGTCGTCACAGAAAAAGAAATCTTTCAAAAAGTAAAACGAAAACGTGCACGACGCCAAACGATTACTAATGCGGAACGGCTAAAAAGCTATAATGAGTTAAAACCTGGCGATTATGTCGTTCACGCCAATCACGGGATTGGGAAATATATCGGTATGGAGACATTGGAAGTAGACGGTGTCCATCAAGATTACATCACAATTTTATATCAAAATGATGACAAATTATTTATTCCGGTAACCCAGCTAAACTTAATTCAAAAATATGTCGCTTCAGAATCTAAAACGCCTAAAATTAATAAACTCGGTGGTAGCGAGTGGAGTAAAACAAAACGAAAAGTCTCTGGTAAAATTGAAGATATTGCGGATGACTTAATTGCGCTATACGCCAAAAGAGAAGCAGAAAAAGGATTTGCCTTTGCGGCAGATGATGGTTATCAAAAACAATTTGAGGATGCTTTCCCCTATACAGAAACAGATGACCAGCTTCGAAGTGCGGCTGAAATTAAGCACGATATGGAAAAACCAAAACCTATGGATCGGCTGTTAGTAGGTGATGTTGGGTTTGGAAAAACAGAAGTCGCGTTACGGGCTGCTTTTAAATCTATTAAGGAAAGTAAGCAAGTTGCTTTTTTAGTGCCAACAACAATTTTGGCACAACAGCATTACGAAACAATGTTGGATCGTTTTGAGGGTTTTCCTGTTAATATTGGCTTACTCAGTCGTTTTCGGACGAAAAAACAACAGGCGGAAACGCTGGAACAAATTCGTACAGGGCAAGTGGATATCGTGGTAGGAACCCACCGCTTATTATCACAAGACGTGAAGTTTTCGGATTTGGGATTGTTGGTAATTGATGAAGAACAACGCTTTGGCGTAAAGCATAAAGAACGTTTAAAACAACTTCGGTCACAAGTGGATGTCCTAACTTTGACAGCGACGCCAATTCCTCGGACGTTACACATGTCTATGCTTGGTGTGCGAGATTTATCTGTAATTGAAACACCGCCGGAAAATCGGTATCCTATTCAAACCTATGTAATGGAAAAAAATCCAGGTGCCATTCGCGAAGCAATCCATCGAGAATTGGCTCGTGACGGACAAGTTTTCTATTTGTACAATCGTGTCGAAACCATTGAGAAAAAAGTTGATGAATTACAAGCTTTAGTACCAGAAGCTCGTATCGGTTATGCCCACGGTCAAATGACAGAAATCCAATTGGAGAATACGTTGTTAGACTTCATTGAAGGGCAGTATGACATTTTAGTCACCACAACGATTATTGAAACCGGTGTGGATATTCCCAATGTTAATACATTGTTTGTGGAAAATGCAGATTATATGGGATTATCTACTTTGTATCAGTTAAGAGGTCGTGTGGGTCGAAGTAACCGCGTAGCCTATGCGTATTTCATGTATGAACCACAAAAGATTTTAAATGAAGTGAGCGAGAAACGACTACAGGCCATTAAAGATTTTACGGAACTTGGATCTGGTTTTAAAATTGCGATGCGGGATTTATCTATTCGTGGTGCTGGGAACCTATTAGGTGCGCAGCAACATGGGTTCATTGACGCAGTTGGTTTTGATATGTATTCCCAAATGTTAGAAGAAGCAGTTGCCCGCAAACAAGGAAAAAATATTCAAAGTCAAAAAACTTCAGTGGAAATTGATTTAGGTATTGATGCGTATTTACCAGGTACTTATATCATAGATGAACGGCAAAAAATAGAAATTTACAAACGTATTCGAGAATTGGAAAATGAAGAACAACTAGATGAGTTGCAAGATGATTTATTGGATCGTTTTGGAGAGTATCCTGATGAAGTAGCTCATTTATTGACAATTGGACAAATTAAAATGGATGGAGATCGAGCATTACTAGAAAGTATCCGTAAGATGAATCACCAAATCAAAGTTACTTTAAGTAAAGTGGGAACTAAAACTTATACAGTCGAACAATTATTTGAAGCTTTGTCTGTAACAAAAATGAAAGCAGCAATGGCAGTTAATAATGAAAAAATGACAATTACGTTAACGATTGTACCTAAAATGTCGCAGGCCGTCTGGCTTCATGAAATACAAGAATTTATTAAAGCATTGCGAGAAGAAAAATATAAAAATGCTATTGTAACTGAAGATAAAATAGATTAGTAAAGTTTAAAATTACTTTATTTTCAGTAAAGAAATATGAATTTGATGCTCTGAAATGAAATTTTAGGGCAAACTAAGGCATAGAATAAAATTTTGGCAAATGGAGAGGTGAAGACACATGCGGGTAGATGGTGCCAAAGCTAAAGTGAATCAAATGCAAAAAATGATGCAGGGCGCTTTTGTACTGACTGCTGCTTCTTTTATTGCCAAAGTACTAAGTGCAATTTATCGCGTGCCATTACAAAATTTGGTGGGAGACAAAGGGTTTTACGTGTATCAACAGGTATATCCGATTTATGGTTTAGCGATGACGTTAGCCTTATCCGGATTACCCCAGTTTATTTCCAAATATATTGCAGAAATCAGCAGCGTGAAAGAACAAAAAAATGCGATTCAAAAATTGATTCCAGTCGTGTTTTATTGTGGGTTTTTATTATGGGGACTGACTTTTTTTGGTGCACGAATCATTGCAATTTTAATGGGTAACGTGTTGTTGACGCCTTTGATTATGATTGTATCGTTTACTTTTTTATTAATGCCATTTTTAGCTTTTTACCGCGGTAATTTTCAGGGGCAATTGCAAATGGTTCCAAGTGCGGTTTCACAAGTTGCAGAACAGTTTGTACGTGTAGGAGTGATTATTGTCGCAGCTTTCATGTTTCAAGCTGGTATTTTAGATGTCTATCAAACAGGTACGGCAGCTATGAGTGGCGCTGTTTTTGGTGGTTTGTGTGCAGTGGTATTGCTAGTTTATTATCAAAAAAAAATTAGTGGCTTCGGTCTAAACCTAGTAAAAGATTTTCATTTTGGAAAAGTGGATAAGAAATTGCTACGCCGATTTGTGATCGAAGGTGGCTTGTTATCCATTTACGCTGGGTTGTTGATCTTATTTCAACTTATCGACTCTTTTGTTATTGCAAATGAACTACAAAACTTTGGGCTAACGCAAACGGCATCCCAAGTTGCTAAAGGGGTATATGATAGAGGACAGCCCATGGTACAATTAGGATTAGTAATTGCTGCTGCCTTGAGTTCCACTTTTTTACCGGCGTTAACGAAATATTTAGTAGCACGAAACAATCGTCTTTTTCAGAGTTCTGCCAAAATTTATCTGCGTTTAACCACGAGTATCTCGTTGGCAGCCTCTTTTGGTTTGGCACTAGTTATGCCGTCTTTAAACTACGCTTTGTTTAAAGATCAAGCCGGTAATGATGTTTTGCAAGTATTTGTTTTTTCTGTCTTTTTGATGGCGGTAATTCAAGCTTACCAAGCTGTGGCGCAAAGTCAAAATCATTTTCGTCCGGCGTTAAGAGCTGCAATTGTAGGAATTGTAGTGAAATTTGTAACGACGCTGCTGTTGACAGGAACTATGGGGACTATGGGGGCAAGTCTTGGTACTATTTTCGGATTAGCTGCGACATTGTGGCGCCTGATTCGTGCAGAAGATCAAGCGATTAATAACTTTTGGCAAGAGCGTTTCTTTTTGAAAAAAATGATAAGCTGTTTGTTAGTTATGAGTGGTTCAGTAGTGTTGTTTTACTTTTTAGTGGCACTTTTTGGGAACTTTCAAACACGATTTGGTGCTTTGATAATTACAATTTTAGCAGTGGCAGTTGGTATGTATACTTTTTTGAAAGCTGCAATAAAATTTGATTTGTTGACATTAAGAGAATGGTTGCTATTACCTTTTGGAAAAAGGTTGCTGCGACTAAAAAATAATAAAGAAAGAAAATGAGGGGAAAAGATGCGTTTAGATAAATTTTTGAAAATCTCACGGATTATTAAGCGACGTTCAGTCGCAAAAGAAGTGGCGGATAAAGGTCGTATTCAAGTGAACGGTAAATTAGCTAAATCTTCTAGTACGGTTAAGGTTGGCGATCTTGTCAAAATTGGTTTTGGAAACAAAACTTTAGAAATTAAAGTATTGGAATTGCATGAATCGACCAAAAAAGAGGATGCTGCCAAAATGTATGAAATTATTAGCGAAATAAGAAACGAAAATGTCTAGAAATTCATTAGACAAGCCTACTTTAAGTTGCTATAATTAATTTTGGATTATCCAATTTGCACAAGGTAAGAGAAGGGACGTGACAGATGTGATAAATGGCCGCAATCAAAATGTTGAACAGCTTGATAATGAATATGTCAAAAAACAAATTGCTAAATATCAAGAGCAACATCGTAAGGTTGTTTTTAAACGTCGCAGGTTAACGTTACTTTTAGCTATTACCTTTTTGATCTTTGGTTTTGTAGGATTTCAGCTTTTTTCAGATCATCAACGTTTGGTGAAATTAGAAGCGATTAAACAAGAAGCAGTTGCAGACAATAAACTTGTTTCAAAAAATGTCGACCAATTGAAAAAGGAAGTCGCTTTGCTAAAAGATGAAGATTATGTAGCCAAGCTTGCTCGCAGCCGTTTTTATTACTCCAAAGACGGAGAAAAGGTTTATCCAATTTCTGGGCAAAATCAGAATGCAAAAGATCAAGAAGATGCAAAAGTGGAAAAAGCCATTGATCGAACAAATGGGTCATCTACTACTGAAGAGTAGTAAATATAAATTTCAGGTTTAAACTAGGAGGAACAAATCTTTTATGTCAATCGAAGTAGGAGCTAAGCTGCAAGGAAAAGTGTCGGGGATTACAAATTTTGGTGCTTTTATTGATTTGGGCAATCGTAAAACTGGATTGGTGCATATCAGTGAAGTATCAGATGGTTTTGTCAAAGACATCAACGACGTTTTAAAAGTCGGAGATGAAGTAACCGTGTTGGTAACAACTGTTGGTGATGACGGCAAAATTGGATTATCAATTCGTAAAGCATTAGATAAACCACAGACAGAAAAGAAAGAATTCAAAAAAGAACCAAGTCGTCGTCCAGCTCCTAAGAAACCATTTTCTAAAGGACCTAGCGCAAGTGCCAATAAAAAAGAAGACTTCGATTCATTGATGAGTTCGTTTTTAAAAGACAGTGATGATCGTCTATCTTCACTTCGTCGTAATACAGAAGGCAAACGCGGTGGCCGTGGCGGCCGTCGCAGCTAAGAAAAAATGAGAACTGGATCGCATTTTGCGGTCCAGTTTTTTTGTGCGGACTATTTTAGTTAAGTATGATCTTTTATAGTCTCAAAAAAAGATACTGAAAAATAATTTTTGCTAGTAATTAGGAAGGAAAATTTTTCGCTGTCTTATTTGTCTTGCTTTTCTTAACTTTTTTATTATTTTATTCCGTTTAGATTGTTAACAATTATTTCAAGAATGAATAAACGATTTTTGAAGCAGGCATACTTTTGCTTTGGATTTCACGTTAATCGTGTACAATAAGAAATAGAAGAAACAGTGAGGAATGCAAATAGTGACGGTAAAGCTGCTGTACATTAAAGAGGGGAAAAGATGGAACGAGAATTTGAACAAGTAGGAAATAAAAAAATATTTTGGCAACAAGGCAGCCGAATTTTATTAGCAGTATCTGGTGGTGCAGACTCTTTTGTGTTGCTGCGTTTAATGGCAAAGATGAGTCAAAAATATGATTTTTTTATTGGCGTTGCACATATTAACCATCAATTACGACCAAGTTCAACCAAGGAAGCCCAAGCGTTGGCATATTATTGTCAAATGCATCATATTGCTTTTTTTGAACGAAAATGGGAGGATGTCCCCCATGCTGGAGTGGAAGAGGCAGCTCGCAGGTTTCGCTATGCTTTTTTTGCAGAACTGATGCAAGAGTACTATTTTGATACAGTAATGACAGCACACCATGCCGATGATCAGCTGGAAACAATGTTGATGAAGATAATCAGAGATGGACAATTAAAAAATGCGATGGGAATCAAAGTGCGGCAATCTTTTGCTGGCGGTAAATTAATTCGCCCGCTGTTGTCTTATAGTAAAAAAGAAATTTATGATTATGCCAAAAAAGAAAATTTGCCGTACTTTGAAGATGAAAGCAATTATTATTTAGATGTACAACGAAATCGGATTCGCCAGCAAATCACGCCACTTTTAAAAGCGGAAAATCCCCAAATTTTAGCGCATTTTCAACAATTATCCCAACAACTAATTTGGGCAGACGAAATTATTGAAACAAAAGCTGCCGCGTGGATTAGTAAATATGTGAAACAAAAAGAGGAAAATTTAAGTTTTAAAGTGAAAGATTTTTTGAATTTACCTGTCAGGGAACGCTATTTTACCCTGCAGTATTTAGCCCAAAAAATCAAACAAAGCTATGAGGTGACAATTAGTGAAGAGAACTTGCAACGAATTTTAAAGCTTTTAACCACGAACAAAGCACAATGGCAATTAGATGTTGCGGCTTTTTGGCAAGTTTTAAAAATGTACGAAGAAGTGATAATTGGTAAAAAAGCTATCCCAAATGAAGCAAAAACTTTTCATTTTAGAGTAGGAGACAGCGGGTTTTTATCTGAAACAGAGTGGTTAGCAATTGTTCCAGCGCATCAAAATGTCAATCTTCCCGAAAAAGTCAAACTTTGGTCAGAAATCAGTCAACCTTTAGCATTAAACTTCCCCAATGAGGTGATTATTCGAAAAAGAATGGACGGGGATCGCATTCAACTAAAAGACAGTTTGCGCAAAAAAGTTAGTCGCATTCTAATTGATAAAAAAATTCCCAATGATAGGCGAGAAAAAACGTGGGTTGTGACAGATACGAACAATCAAGTCTTGGCAGTGTTACCAATTACTTTTTCTTATTTGAGTATTGCTGTAGAAACTGATAAAATACACTACAGACTGCTTTATAAATACCAATAATCTATCCTTTGGAGATAGTAAAATAAGGAGACAGACATGTTAGCAAAAGATATTGAAAAAGTGCTTGTATCACGAGAAGAAATCAACGCCCGCTGTAAAGAATTAGGGGAAGAATTAGCAGCAGAATACAAGGATAAAAATCCTCTTGTTATTGGCGTTTTGAAAGGTTCAATTAATTTTATGGCAGATATTTGTCGTGAAATGGATTGCTATTTGGAATTAGATTTTATGGATGTTTCAAGTTATGGCAACGCTACTGTATCTTCTGGTGAGGTTAAAATCTTAAAAGATTTAGATACTAATGTTGAAGGTCGTGATCTTTTAATAGTAGAAGATATTATTGATAGTGGCCGAACCTTAGCGTATCTAGTTGATTTATTTAAGTATCGTAAAGCAAATTCAGTTAAAATCGTCACGCTATTAGATAAACCAGAAGGTCGCGTAGTAGATATTGAAGCAGATTATGTTGGTTTTGATGTACCAAATGAATTTGTTGTAGGCTATGGATTAGACTATATGGAACAGTACCGCAATTTACCTTATGTAGGCGTTTTAAAACCTAGCGTCTACGAAACAAATTAATCCGCTAATTGAAATGACTTGTGATACAATAAAATGGTCAGGATTGATAAAAAACACACAAACAATATTTGAAAGAACTTTTTGTCAGTGGAGCGCTATTTTTCAATAACGATTTACAAAATAAAAAGACTTTCGATTAATTAAGGAGGGCAAGCATGAACAAAAAAGGTAATAACGGTATGTTAAAAAATACCTTATATTATGTACTCGTGCTTTTGGCCATGATTACGGTAGTTTATTTCTTATTTGGAAATAACAGCCAACAGTCGCCAGACATCGAGTATTCTACTTTTCGCCAACAACTATCCGACGGTAAAGTGAAGTCGTTTAGTGTCCAACCGGTAAATGGTGTTTATAAAATTACCGGGGAGTACAAGGATAAACAAAAAGTAGAAAATAACAACGGATTAACCGTTTGGGGTGAAACAAGTAGTGAGTCAACACACTTTGCTACAACAATTTTACCCAATGATAATACATTGAAAGAAGTTACTGCGCTTGCGGATCAAGAAGACGTGAAGACAGTAATTAAAGAAGAATCAAATAGTGGTTTGTGGATTTCACTATTGATGACCTTCTTACCTCTTGTGATCATCATTTTCTTCTTCTACATGATGATGGGACAACAAGGTGGTGGCGGTGGCGGTGGCGGCCGTGTGATGAACTTTGGTAAATCAAAAGCCAAAGAAGCTGACAAAAAAGCCAATCGCGTTCGTTTTTCTGACGTAGCCGGTGCCGAAGAAGAAAAACAAGAATTAGTTGAAGTCGTGGAATTCTTGAAAGATCCACGCCGTTTTGTAGAATTAGGTGCAAGAATACCTGCTGGTGTGTTATTAGAAGGACCTCCCGGAACTGGTAAAACATTACTTGCAAAAGCCGTAGCTGGTGAAGCAGGCGTACCGTTTTATTCTATTTCAGGTTCTGATTTCGTAGAAATGTTCGTTGGTGTTGGGGCATCACGTGTGCGTGATTTGTTTGAAACAGCGAAAAAGAATGCACCTGCGATTATCTTCATTGATGAAATTGATGCTGTTGGTCGTCAACGTGGCGCTGGTATGGGAGGCGGTCACGATGAACGTGAACAAACCTTGAACCAATTGCTCGTTGAAATGGATGGTTTTGATGGTAACGAAGGCGTTATCGTAATTGCCGCAACAAACCGTTCTGATGTATTAGACCCTGCTTTATTACGACCAGGCCGTTTTGACCGCCAAATTTTAGTTGGTCGTCCTGATGTTAAAGGTCGTGAAGCAATTTTACGTGTTCATGCACGGAACAAACCGTTAGCTGACGACGTTGATTTGAAAGTTATTGCCCAACAAACTCCTGGTTTTGCCGGAGCTGATTTAGAAAATGTCTTAAACGAAGCTGCTTTAGTAGCCGCGCGTCGGAACAAGAAGAAAATTGATGCTTCTGATATCGATGAAGCTGAAGACCGCGTTATTGCTGGTCCTGCGAAAAAAGACAAAGTCATCAGCAAACGAGAAAGAGAAATGGTGGCTTACCACGAAGCAGGGCATACGATTGTTGGTTTAGTTCTATCTCGTGCGCGTATTGTTCACAAGGTAACGATTATTCCTCGTGGTCGCGCTGGCGGTTACATGATTGCTCTACCAAAAGAAGATCAAATGTTAATGACAAAAGACGATATGTTTGAACAAATCGTTGGGCTGTTAGGTGGTCGGACTGCAGAAGAAATTATCTTCGGTGTGAAATCTACCGGAGCATCTAATGACTTTGAACAAGCAACAGGCCTTGCGCGTAGCATGGTTACGGAATACGGAATGAGCGATAAATTGGGCCCGGTACAGTATGAAGGCAATCACCAAGTTTTTGTCGGTCGTGATTACGGTCAAACAAAAGCATACTCTGAACAAGTAGCTTACGAAATTGACCAAGAAGTTCGCCGCATTCTAAATGAAGCACATCAAAAAGCGCATGAAATTATTGAAGCGCACCGAGCACAACATAAATTGATTGCTGAAAAATTATTAGAACATGAAACACTTGATGCAAAAGCAATTAAATCCTTGTTTGAAGAAGGTAAAATGCCAGCAGGAACTGAAACAGAAGAGTATCCTTCTGAAAAAGCACAAACCTTTGAAGAAGCAAAACGTGCATTAGAAGAAAAAGACGCACAAAAACAAGCAGAAGAAAAACAAGATTTTGAAGAAGCAAAAGATTATTTTGATGCCGAGGCAAAGGAAGCTGAGCTTCATCCAGAACAAGAAACAAAAGAAGTTCAAGATGAATTGAAGCAAGAAAAAGATGAAACAAACAAAGATGCATAATCTTTGTTGCTGGATAAGACGTGATAGTTTTTAGCTATCGCGTCTTTTTCCATATAAATAAATTAAGGGCAACAATATTTTGTAGTTGACGAAGAAGAGAGGGATTTTTTGTGAGAAAACTTTATATCAAACAAAAAGTTTTTAGTATCGGAGAAAAATTCAATGTTGTAGACGTTAATCAAGAGCCTTTATATTATGTACAAGGAAGTTTTTTGAAAATTCCTAAACAATTCACAATTTTCGACCGCAATGATCATGTAATTGGTGAAATTACCAAAAAGGTTTTAGCCCTCTTGCCGCAGTTTACAGTAATGATTGATGGCGATCCAGCAATTATTATTAAAAAAGAATTGACTTTGTTTAAAGCGCGTTATCATATCGCAGCCGATGGAATCAGTGTAAAAGGAAACTGGTGGGACATGGACTTTGAAGTTATAAAAGATGGACTGCAAATTGCTGTTATCAATAAACATTGGGTTTCATGGGGTGATACGTATGAAGTGACAATTTTTGACGAGCGTTATGAAAAACGAATCGTCGCGTTAGTTGTGGCAATTGATTGTGTTAAAGCCGATGACAATGCCGGAGCATCTTCGGCAAATGCTTAAGAGAAAAACTGAGAAAAAAGAGACTATGAGTGAGTCTCTTTTTTTCATACTTTTTCTTAATTCAATCGGATAAAGTTGAAAAAAAGATAAGTTCCTTGTATGATTCAGAAATGAATACAATGAGCTAGATGCTTGACCATAGGCAAGTAAAAGTTGTCTCTTAGCTTGCAATAACAAGCGCTAAACGATATAGATATAAAAGGAGAAAAATATGAGTGATTATTTAATTAAAGCTTTAGCATATGGCGGTTTAGTTCGCGCATATGCAGTGGATGCTACTCAAACCGTGACAGAAGCACAAAAACGTCACGATACATGGAACACGTCTTCGGCTGCGTTAGGTCGTACATTAGTGGGGAGCTTATTGTTAGGTGCGACGTTAAAAGGTGACGATAAATTGACAGTGAAAGTCGAAGGAAACGGCCCTGCCGGTGCCATTATCGTGGATAGTAATGGACATGGCGATGTGAAGGGCTACATTAAAAATCCTCATTTAAGTTTGCCACTAAACGAAGTTGGTAAAATTGATGTGCGAGGAGCAGTTGGAACAGAAGGCATGTTTACCGTCATTAAAGACTTAGGCTTAAAAGAACCGTTTTCTGGTCAAACGCCAATTGTTTCCGGTGAGTTAGGAGAAGACTTCACGTATTATTTAGCGATTTCAGAGCAAATTCCGTCAGCAGTTGGTTTAAGTGTTTTAGTAAATACCGACGATACTATTAAGACTGCTGGTGGTTTTATGTTACAAATGATGCCTGGAGCAACTGAAGAAATCATTACAGCGATAGAAACCAATTTGGCAAATATGCCACGAGTCTCTGATTTATTAGATGCTGGACATAAACCTGAAGAAATTTTAGATATTCTATTGCCAGATACGGATTTAATGATTTTAGAAGAAAAATCGGTACAATTTAGGTGTGACTGCTCCAAAGAAAAATTTGGCGAAGCAATTATTGCCCTAGGCCCTGATGAAATTAAAGCAATGATTGACGAAGATCATGGAGCAGAAGCTGTCTGTGCGTTTTGTGGAAACAAATATGAATATCAAGAAGCAGACTTAGTAGCTTTGTTACAGGAGGCAAGTCAAAATGACTGATCAAACTTGGAAAATCGGTAATGTTGAAATTCCTAATCGCGTGGTTGTTGCTCCCATGGCTGGAATTACGAATGCGGCTTTTCGAGTAACGGTAAAAGAATTTGGTGCTGGTTTGGTGGTTTGTGAGATGATTAGTGACCAAGGTATTCATTTTCGAAATAAAAAAACATTGGAAATGCTGTATATCGATGAAAACGAGCATCCGCTTAGTGTTCAAATTTTTGGTGGCAATAAAGATTCTTTAGTGGAAGCAGCAAAGTTTGTAGCTGAAAATACAGCAGCAGACATTATTGATATCAACATGGGATGTCCGGTTAACAAAGTGATTAAAGCAGAAGCCGGTGCTAAGTGGTTGCTAGATCCTAACAAAGTACACGAAATGGTAGCGGCAGTAACGGCTGCTGTCGATGTGCCTGTGACAGTTAAAATGCGTATTGGTTGGGATGATCAACATGTTTTTGCTGTTGAAAATGCAAAAGCGGCCGAAGCTGGTGGTGCAGCAGCGATTGCCATGCATGGACGGACGCGTGTACAGATGTATGAAGGTAAAGCCAACTGGGATATTTTAAAAGAAGTGAAGAAGAACATTCATATTCCTTTTATGGGAAATGGGGATGTAAAAACACCACAAGATGCCAAACGCATGCTAGAAGAAGTTGGCGCAGATGGTGTGATGATTGGTCGAGCAGCATTGGGAAACCCATGGATGATTCATCGTACCGAACATTATTTAGCTACTGGTGAATTGATTGATGAACCAACGCCTGCAGAAAAAATTCAAACTGTTAAAATTCATTTGCAACGTTTGGTGGACTTAAAAGGCGAAATGGTTGCGACGAGAGAGTTTCGTCAACATGCGGCTTATTATTTAAAAGGAATTTCACGGGCGGCAAAAACCAAAGTAGCTATTAATCAAGCAGAAGATCAAGCAACAATTGTAGCAATTTTGGATGATTTTATCGCAAAAACACAAGAACGGCACTTGGTTCGCGCTACAAAGTAAACATAGTTTTTTTCAAGTCGAAGCTGATTTTCGGCTTGCTTTTTTTGGGTTTCATTGGCATTATAAGGAAGAATAGACTAGAGAGTTATAGTCGCGGTAGTTTTTAGAGTTAAGAAAACTCAACATCGCAATGTAAAAAGCCGCTGCTTCAACTAAAAATTAAGGAGGAAAACGCGTGACTGAGGAACAACAGCAACAAACCCAAGAAGAATTGAACGATCAAATGCTGGTGCGTCGCCAGAAGATGGAAGCACTGCAAGAAAATGGAATCGATCCATTCGGAAAACGTTTCGAACGCACCCATAATTCCGCAGAACTACATGAAATGTTCGATCAACGGACTAAAGAAGAATTAAGTGAAATGAATTTATCTGCTAGTGTGGCAGGACGGATGATGACAAAACGCGGTAAGGGTAAAGCTGGCTTTGCCCATTTACAAGATCGTGAAGGGCAAGTCCAAATTTATGTGCGTAAAGATGAAGTAGGTGAAGAAGCCTATGAATTATTTAAACACGCAGATTTAGGTGACTTCTATGGGGTTGTAGGTCAAATTATGAAAACCAACACAGGTGAAGTTTCTATCAAAGCACGTGAGTTTATTTTATTATCCAAAGCATTACGTCCTTTGCCTGATAAGTACCATGGTTTGACCAACGTAGAACAACGTTATCGCCAACGTTACTTAGATTTGGTTTCAAATCGTGAAAGTTTTGATCGTTTTACCAAACGCAGCCAAATTATCAGTGAAATCCGCCGTTACCTAGATGGATTAGGCTATTTAGAAGTTGAGACGCCTGTTTTGCATAATCAAGCGGGGGGAGCTGCAGCTCGTCCGTTTATCACGCACCATAATGCATTAGATATGGATTTGTATTTGCGTATCGCATTGGAATTGCATTTAAAACGTCTAATTGTTGGTGGAATGGAAAAAGTTTATGAAATCGGTCGAGTATTCCGTAATGAAGGAATTGACACGACCCATAATCCTGAATTTACTATGATTGAAGTCTATACTGCATATACCGATTACCGTGATGTGATGGATTTGACAGAAGGTATTATTCGTAATGCTGCCCAAAAAGTCTTAGGAACAGGTAAACTTACTTACGATGGTAAAGAAGTTGATTTAGATACTGAATTTAAACGTCTACACATGTTAGATGCTATTAAAGAACAAACTGGTGTTGATTTTTGGCAAGAAATGTCTTTAGAAGAAGCACGCGCTTTGGCTAAAGAACATAAAGTTGAAATTACAGATGCAATGGAAGTTGGTCATATTATCAATGAATTCTTTGAAACTTTCGTAGAAGATACCTTGATCCAACCGACATTTATTTATGGACATCCAGTAGAAGTTTCTCCACTAGCGAAGAAAAATCCAGAAGATGGCCGCTTTACAGATCGTTTTGAGTTGTTTATTGTTGGGCGCGAATTTGCCAATGCCTTTACTGAGTTAAATGATCCAATCGATCAACGTGCTCGCTTTGAAGACCAAGAAAAACAACGTGAGGCTGGCGATGATGAAGCTCACGGAGTAGATGAAGATTTCTTAGAAGCTTTAGAATATGGTATGCCCCCAACTGGTGGACTAGGTATTGGGATTGATCGATTAGTTATGCTTTTAACTGATGCCCAATCAATTCGCGATGTACTATTATTTCCAACAATGCGCTAGAATTTTTTTAGAGCATTAAAAATCAGTTTTAAACTGATTTTTAATGCTCTCTTTTTTTATTGTTTTGAGAGAATAATGTAGGAAATAACGAAAGTGAAAAAGCTTTATTCACGAATAATTTAACTTCATTCACAACAAATCAATCGGGTATGAAAAAAAACAAAAAAATATTGAGAAAATCGTTGACCTAATCAGATTTAGTTGGTATATTATTACTTGTCCTTGAGGCGGATAGCCTTAAGAAATAAACTTAAAAAAAGTTTTAAAAAAATGTTGACAGTTGCCAAAACGACTGTTAAACTAACGAAGTTGCTTAGTAAACAGCACATTTCTGAAATATCGTTTCAAAAAGTTTTTAAAACTTTTTGAAAAAACAGTTGACAAGAATTAAGTCAACTGATAAGATATAAGAGTTGCTGAAACATTTTTAAAAGCAACGAAGTAGACCTTTGAAAACTGAACAAAGCAAGCAAACGAACCAATGTGTAGGGCGCTTCTTTTAGAGAAGCAAACAACATGCAAGCAATAGCTAGCAGAATCAATTTTATTTGAGCTTAACAGTCATTTGACTGTTCAAACACTTTTTATGAGAGTTTGATCCTGGCTCAGGACGAACGCTGGCGGCGTGCCTAATACATGCAAGTCGAACGCTTCTTTTTCCACCGGAGCTTGCTCCACCGGAAAAAGAGGAGTGGCGAACGGGTGAGTAACACGTGGGTAACCTGCCCTCAAGCGGGGGATAACACTTGGAAACAGGTGCTAATACCGCATAACAATTATAAACACATGTTTGTGATTTGAAAGGCGCTTTTGCGTCACTTGAGGATGGACCCGCGGTGCATTAGCTAGTTGGTGAGGTAACGGCTCACCAAGGCCACGATGCATAGCCGACCTGAGAGGGTGATCGGCCACACTGGGACTGAGACACGGCCCAGACTCCTACGGGAGGCAGCAGTAGGGAATCTTCGGCAATGGACGAAAGTCTGACCGAGCAACGCCGCGTGAGTGAAGAAGGTTTTCGGATCGTAAAACTCTGTTGTTAGAGAAGAACAAGGATGAGAGTAAAATGTTCATCCCTTGACGGTATCTAACCAGAAAGCCACGGCTAACTACGTGCCAGCAGCCGCGGTAATACGTAGGTGGCAAGCGTTGTCCGGATTTATTGGGCGTAAAGCGAGCGCAGGCGGTTTCTTAAGTCTGATGTGAAAGCCCCCGGCTCAACCGGGGAGGGTCATTGGAAACTGGGAGACTTGAGTGCAGAAGAGGAGAGTGGAATTCCATGTGTAGCGGTGAAATGCGTAGATATATGGAGGAACACCAGTGGCGAAGGCGGCTCTCTGGTCTGTAACTGACGCTGAGGCTCGAAAGCGTGGGGAGCAAACAGGATTAGATACCCTGGTAGTCCACGCCGTAAACGATGAGTGCTAAGTGTTGGAGGGTTTCCGCCCTTCAGTGCTGCAGCAAACGCATTAAGCACTCCGCCTGGGGAGTACGACCGCAAGGTTGAAACTCAAAGGAATTGACGGGGGCCCGCACAAGCGGTGGAGCATGTGGTTTAATTCGAAGCAACGCGAAGAACCTTACCAGGTCTTGACATCCTTTGACCACTCTAGAGATAGAGCTTTCCCTTCGGGGGCAAAGTGACAGGTGGTGCATGGTTGTCGTCAGCTCGTGTCGTGAGATGTTGGGTTAAGTCCCGCAACGAGCGCAACCCTTATTGTTAGTTGCCATCATTTAGTTGGGCACTCTAGCGAGACTGCCGGTGACAAACCGGAGGAAGGTGGGGATGACGTCAAATCATCATGCCCCTTATGACCTGGGCTACACACGTGCTACAATGGGAAGTACAACGAGTTGCGAAGTCGCGAGGCTAAGCTAATCTCTTAAAGCTTCTCTCAGTTCGGATTGTAGGCTGCAACTCGCCTACATGAAGCCGGAATCGCTAGTAATCGCGGATCAGCACGCCGCGGTGAATACGTTCCCGGGCCTTGTACACACCGCCCGTCACACCACGAGAGTTTGTAACACCCGAAGTCGGTGAGGTAACCTTTTGGAGCCAGCCGCCTAAGGTGGGATAGATGATTGGGGTGAAGTCGTAACAAGGTAGCCGTATCGGAAGGTGCGGCTGGATCACCTCCTTTCTAAGGAATATTACGGAAACTACACAGTTTGTCACTTGTCTTTGTTCAGTTTTGAGAGGTTTACTCTCAATTAAAAAAGTAGTACGGGGCCTTAGCTCAGCTGGGAGAGCGCCTGCTTTGCACGCAGGAGGTCAGCGGTTCGATCCCGCTAGGCTCCATTGACAACAGTGGTTGTCATAATTTGTTCATTGAAAACTGGATACTTGAAGAAAAAATCAAAACAAACCGAGAACACCGCGTTGAATGAGTTTTTTAATAAGTTCAATTGCTTATTTTCTTGAGTAAGCTTCTATCGCTAGAAGAACTGCTCAAAACCAGACCGTAAGGTCTTATAAGGTTAAGTGAATAAGGGCGCACGGTGGATGCCTTGGCACTAGGAGCCGATGAAGGACGGGACTAACACCGATATGCTTTGGGGAGCTGTAAGTAAGCTATGATCCAGAGATTTCCGAATGGGGGAACCCAGCATCTTTTATAGGATGTTACGTATACGTGAATACATAGCGTATACGAGGTAGACGCAGAGAACTGAAACATCTAAGTACCTGCAGGAAGAGAAAGAAAAATCGATTCCCCAAGTAGCGGCGAGCGAAAAGGGAACAGCCCAAACCAAGATGCTTGCATCTTGGGGTTGTAGGACTCCGATATGGTAGTTCTTTCAGATAGTCGAATGGCTTGGAAAAGTCAGTCAAAGAGGGTAAAAACCCCGTAGACGAAATTTGGAAGGCACCTAGGAGGATCCTGAGTACGGCGGAACACGAGGAATTCCGTCGGAATCCGGGAGGACCATCTCCCAAGGCTAAATACTCCCTAGTGACCGATAGTGAACCAGTACCGTGAGGGAAAGGTGAAAAGCACCCCGGAAGGGGAGTGAAATAGATCCTGAAACCGTGTGCCTACAACAAGTTAGAGCCCGTTAATGGGTGATAGCGTGCCTTTTGTAGAATGAACCGGCGAGTTACGATTGCATGCGAGGTTAAGTTGAAGAGACGGAGCCGCAGCGAAAGCGAGTCTGAATAGGGCGAATGAGTATGTAGTCGTAGACCCGAAACCATGTGATCTACCCATGTCCAGGTTGAAGGTGCGGTAAAACGCACTGGAGGACCGAACCCACGTACGTTGAAAAGTGCGGGGATGAGGTGTGGGTAGCGGAGAAATTCCAAACGAACTTGGAGATAGCTGGTTCTCTCCGAAATAGCTTTAGGGCTAGCGTCGAAGTGAAGAATGATGGAGGTAGAGCACTGTTTGGACTAGGGGCCCATCTCGGGTTACCGAATTCAGATAAACTCCGAATGCCATTCATTTATATTCGG